>QXYA01000099.1 GCA_009887135.1 Candidatus Poseidoniales archaeon | reverse complement strand
TGATTCTAAAGCGTTAGACTCTTGAGGAAGCGCCTGTACGGTGTCTCATGACTGGAAGGCTGAAGGCTCCATTTCTGGTGCTTCTACTCTTGTGTACGAGTGTTCTAGCAGGATGTGTTAGTGACTCCGAATCTGCTGACGAGGCGGATACGACAACCGATGATCAGAAGCAATTACCAGTCTGGGAGATTGGTGACAATTGGCTTTACACATTCATAACGCCTCAGTTTGGTGAAGACAGTGCGCGCCTTGTCGTCGCAGAAATTGATTCCGATGAAGGAAATTACCAACTTGGAATTTCTTCAGAACGTGAAGCTCAACGACACGCTGTTATCAACCACAATCCATTCCTTGGTCGTATGACCATCGATGGACTCTCGGTATACGAGAACGGAGAGCCTCAACAAGTCTTTTCATTCCCATGGTCGATTGGTCAACAATGGACCTTTACATTATTTGGTCAAGAGTGGACTGCTACAACCGATTCGATAACCAATGGTAACGTCCGTGTAAGTGCTGAATCTGCTGAAGGACACGAATTAGATTACACCTTTAGTGGAAGTAAGAGTTTCCTGGAACGCTTTGTTTGGCGAGATTCAGATGGAGTCATACAATTACGCATGGATCTTAATATCGCTCGTTCAAATTACGAAGGCGATGTATTCTTCTATCGTGCAAGAGATCTTATCGACCGAATGTATGAAGAAAATGATCAAGAAATCTACGATACATTCCTCGATGAAGGTCACCCATCAGAAGGGGACTGGAACACGCTTGTTTGGTACCTTGATGTTGAGATTGCATCGAATGGGCCAGCATCAGGCTCCTTGACAATGAAAGACCATGCCGGAGCTTCTCCTCTTACACGTGCTTGGGGTTCAGGGGCAACCGAGAAAGGGGCTATTGGGACTATACCGTCTAATTCTGGTGAATATTCCTTGACTGTTACTGTACGTGGTCCTTCCTCTTACATCCACCTTCGTGTTGCTGGAGCACTTGTGTTCCAGTGGACTCTTTGAGGTGGTTTCTTGCCGACGCTTGTCATGATGCATGGTATGACAGGTACTGCTGCTATGATGAGGCCTTTTGCAGAAAAGATTCTTCCAGAGGGTTGGACTTTACTCGTACCTGATGCCCGTTTCTCTCACCCAACACGTGGTAACACATGGTGGAGATACGAAGATGAGGATCCAGATGTTACTCGTCGATTACAACTTTCAAGAAGGGAACTCATGGATGTCGATTCGTCCTTGTCTCAATTGGAGAAACTTATTGCTGAAGAAGCACCTTTGGGTCCACTGGTTGTTGGAGGCTTCTCTCAAGGGGGAGCGATGGCACAAGAGATATTGCAACTCCCTCTTGCAGATCGAATCATTGGCCTCGTAGCATTGGGTACTCGTTTGGTTCGACCAATGGAATTACGAATACGGCTTGAAGAACTGGATTCAAAACACATGTTCTGGATGCATGGTGTTCGAGATATCCGTGTTCCGATTGAAGATGGATGGGCAGTTGCTCACTTGTTCGAAGGCGCAGGTTGGCCTGTTGAACTCGTGGAACATCGTAAGGGTCACATGATTCCTACTGAGCATCATGAGATGCTGAAGAACTGGCTTGAGAATCTTGTTTGATCACAAAGGATATTTATTCAATTCATCAAAACCGCCGATGAAGATTCGCTCTTCAGTTCGTAAGTCAAAGATGACGGGGACAGTTCTGTGATGGGTTGCTTCGACTACTTCTTCTCTCAATTGCGATGGCTCACTATCAAAGGAAATCTCCGTGTATGGGAGTTTCTTTTGATCTAGAAATCGCTTTGCTGCTGTACAATATCCGCAGAACTTCCCTGAGAATATGAGAAATTGACCCTGGTGCTTCTCCAATAGTTCGATAAACATACCTCGTTCTCTGGACCTTCCTTCATAAAGTCATGGTCTCGTGGGAAATACCAACGCTTGATATATCTTAGTCTCTTAGATTGAGCATGGTTGGTAGTGTCGTTATTCTTGCTGCCTCATCTGGTAAAAACTACGCTTTAGCCAACAAATTCTGCAATACATTCACCGACAAAGGCGTGGACTCGGAAGTTGTTGACTTGACCCAGTTAAATTGGCCCGTGTATACGCCCGAAACGGAAGAGGATTCGAATGCTGCTCCTGACACGAGTGCATTGTCGGATTTAATTTCAGACGCTCCAGCCCTCGTTGTTTGTGCCCCGGAATACAACGGCGTTATGCCTCCTGTTCTGAACAACTGCATCGCTTGGTTATCCGTTCAAAGCGACGACTTCCGCCTTCTTTTCAACAATAAAACGGTCTTGTTAGCATCCCACAGCGGAGGCGGTGGTGCGCATTGCTTGATGGCCATGAGGCAACAATTTTCCCACCTTGGCAGCAATGTTATCGGTCGTTCAATGACTCTGAACAAAACAAAAGAATTTTCACAATCCACGATGGATGATCTCGTAGACAGGGTGATACAATGACAAACAGATCAGTAAAAATGACAGCACCAACACATCGAACACTCGAAGGAGGAGGTTTCCCTGTACGTAGGCCTGCTGCTATGGGGTCGCTGATGAGCCCATTCTTGTTACTCGATGAAATGGGTCCTGTCGAATGGGGTCCAAGAGAAGCTATTGGCGCTCCTGACCATCCTCATCGTGGATTTGAAACGGTGACCTATTTACTTGAGGGCGCCATGCAGCATGCAGATAGTGCAGGGAATCGAGGTGAAATTAATCCTGGTGATGTCCAATGGATGACTGCTGGTCGTGGTGTGATTCATTCAGAACTCCCTCAAGAGGAATTCTATGAAACAGGGGGTCTTACACATGGATTCCAAATATGGGTAAATCTTCCTTCTGAACACAAAATGATGCAACCGAGATACCAAGATATCCCTGCGAGTCAAATTCCAAAAGCAACCAGTGAAGACGGGAAAATCCAAGCTGTTGTTATTGCAGGTGATGCATTGGGCGTTTCAGCAGTTATTGATACGGTGATTCCAATCCAACTCATTCATATCAAAATGGAACCAAATAGTTCGTTTACACATTCCATTCAATCGGATCTAAACGTGATGGCATATGTCTTCGGAGGAACACTCTCAATCGAAGGAAAAACAGTCGAAGACGGTCAATTAGGTCTCTTGACACAAGGCGACAAAATAGACTTCAAAACGAGTGAATTTGGCGCTGAATTCCTGCTGATGGGAGGTCCCGAATTGAACGAGCCCATCGCTCGCTATGGGCCGTTTGTGATGAACACTCGGGAAGAGATACACCAAGCCGTTCTCGATTTCCAAAATGGTACACTTGCCTAGCCTTCACATGGCCAACGGTTATGAACAAGAGATTGGTCGGCAGAAACATCGGCTCGTGTGGTGTAGCCAGGTCCATCATAGTG
>QXYA01000098.1:5507-6418 GCA_009887135.1 Candidatus Poseidoniales archaeon | reverse complement strand
ACTCCCAGCTCATGATATTGCATTATTACTTGACGAAGTTGCTGGAGTCATGGTACGTTCAGGACAACATTGCGTCCATTCATGGTTTAACGACAAAGGATACAATGACTCATTAAGGGCCTCTGCTTACTTTTACAATACCGAAGAAGATGCTCGACGATTTGTTGATACCTTCTCCGAAGCAGTAGATGCGTTTAGTTGAGGAAGTCATATGGAAGAATCAATTCCAGAAGTTGTGATGAATCATCAATTGGAAAATGATCTTGTCATTGTTCGAAAGATTGTCAGTATAGGCGCTGGAATAATGCTCATCCTGATAGCAGGATTTCTCTACAGCGTATTGGTTGGGGATGCATTAAGCTTCGTGAAACCTAGAGATGCATTAATCGATTCTGAAGATGCCTATCAAGATCTCATCAAAATGCCGGCTGGGCTGACTGGAAAAGGTGTGAAGGTGTGTATTGTAGACACAGGTATTGAGCTAGATCATCCGGACCTTGATGGCTATGAATTGAAAGGATGGACAGATGTTGTTCAAGGTAAAACGAATCCGTATGATGACAATGGCCATGGCACAAATATGGCTGGAATCCTTATCGCTGATGGTTGGCTTGACGGGATAGCCCCTGATGTTGATCTCTATGTTGCTAAGGTGATGCAAGAAAACGGTTCTGGATATGAAGAAGATGTTGCCGCTGGAATCGATTGGTGCATCAATATGAATACAAATATCATTTCATTATCTCTCGGTGGTGCTCCAGATCTACTCCCATTCCTAAATACAGGGGGGAGAACTATTGAGGATGCAGTTGCAGATGCAACTACTCGAGGAATCTTTGTTGTTGCTGCCGCTGGAAACGACGGGGGAGAAGATGATGATGGAGACGTTGCCTCTCCTGGAGGTGAACGCC
>QXYA01000098.1:0-5497 GCA_009887135.1 Candidatus Poseidoniales archaeon | reverse complement strand
AACGCCGCGTGATATGCGTTGGAGGAGTAACGGAATCAGGAGCTCATTGGCCAAAATCTTCAATTGGAAATAATGGGGCAAGCTTTTTCCCGCCTCAATTACCACGAAATGATCCTGACAAGAAGCCTGAAGTTGTCGCACCTGCCAAAGAAGTCCCTGTCCTCAACAACAAAGGAACATGGTCATCATCAAGTGGCACCAGTGCTGCAACTGTATTCGTAACAGGAGCCATCGCACTACTACTCGAACAAAATCCTGAATTAGCGAGTAACGGGACATCAAGTGATGTATCTGCAATTGACCAGGTCAAGGATTGGCTAATGCAAACAGTGTCGCCTCAAGAGAGTCAATCTGGCCATGATGACAACTATGGTTATGGTTTACTTGACGTACAAGCCCTGTTGGATAAAGCGAATGAATCTTGAATTAACGTTTGAAAAAGGCAACGAGAGTACCTTCGAACAATGGTACAAATGCCATATGGTGGGTTGAATTAGTTGTTTCAATGAGTTTTATCCAGTCATTGAATCCGTCCACCTTTGCCTGTTCAGTTTCATCGAGCTCATCATAATCACCCGTTGGAGTTGGTGGTTCAACTGTGAACAACACTCCGTTTTGAGAAAGCAATGGAAGTGATTCAGATATTGTAGAAGCCAATTTTTCAGGTTGGTCATCGACGATTATTGCATCGTATGTTAAATCGAGGCGTTTTTCACCAGTACCAACTCCTGATTTCATTGTCATTGACCATGCTTTCGCCTCTGCTAAAAGTGTTGAAAACTCTCCAACCAATATGTTTGACCAAGGTGCTGCCTCATACCGTGATTGAAGACGAAAAAGAATGACACCGAATTTAGCCCCTTGTTCAACTAAATCGAATTTATTGGGTTGTTCGCTTGTAAACAGATCAAACAACCATGCAGAGCGGTGACCGATACTTGCACCGATTTCTAGAACCGATGTAGGCGACAAACGGCCAACTGCATCTCTCAACCGTCTTATGACAGAGATGGACCAAGTATGAAGTCCCATGTGTTCTAACTGTGTTGAAATATTGGCTGCAATCTCAGGCTCATCCCTGGACCTCTCATCATCTGCAACGAGAAGAGCAGGAAGGACATCTTCCCTTTTGATTTCGCTCATTGGCTAGGGCTGCCCACATTTTGTTTTGAAGTCTGTGTTCAAGTCAGATGCGGTGCCTTCAAAGGTGTCATTCATCGAGGGCTGCACGAGACCGATGGAAGACTTTGACGAGGAGGATGACTTTTTCGATGAAGAAGAAGTACTCGAGAAGATGGAAGACTTCGAAGAAGAGGAAGACTTTTTCGAAGAAGAGGAAGTACTCGAGAATGCTGTACTTTGCCCCACATGTGACGATGTTACAGGTCATGATATTCTTCGAGAAAAAGAGATGGGAAGAGGTAAAGATTACCTCCTACGATGCAATGATTGTACATCAGTACATGAATTGCAATTCCGCCCACCTCCATTGAAGAGAGTCCCCTTCATGCTAACATATGGGCCAGATTCATACATGGCCACGATTGACCTTGATTCTGATGAATGGCTGGATTTGGGTGATGTCTTTGAACATGATGATATGACTTGGAGAATTACTCGTTTAGAATCAATTGAAGGAACTTCAGAATCAATGGAGGCAACAAAGATTATCCGAGCTGTTGCGCTTCGCCAAGACATGCTTCGTGTTAAGATCACGAAAACACGAGGTGAATTTTCAACCCCAGATGTACTCATCGTAGACCAAGGAACTACATTCAAGGCAAGCACACTTATTGAGATTGGACCCCAGACGTGGAGAATCAGAGCGATTCACACTGGGGAGGGAAGAACACTCCGTGGAACCGTGGATGCTTCGAAAATTAAGCGAATGTACCTCCATGAGCCTCCAAGACCGGAGCGATTTGCCCCTAAGACCCCGAGAGAGCGTCGACAAGCTTGGAAAGAAGGAAAACTTGGATTCAATCCTAATCCAATTCTTCCTAGAGAAATCATCAAGAAAAGAGTTGAACCTACAAATCGTAGAGATAAGAAGCGACGACGAAAGTAATCATGGACGGTTTGACCAAGGCATCAAGAATGCTTTAGCCACTTGCAGGCCAATCGTTGGATTCTCTTGCAATCGTCGAATACTGTATTCATACCACATTTCACCGTATGGAATGTACACTCTTGTTCGATGACCTTGCTTGGCCAATTTCCTACGCAAAGGACCACATACGCCTAGGAGCATTTGAAATTCATACCCAGGCCCTTTCCCTTTCCTCTCCGCACCAGCATTTGACCTTGGATCCAAATGACCGGGACCCATTTTGAGTTCATTAAGCGTCTTTAGTGAAAAATCTACAACTGGCTGATCATGTGATGCAATACCAACGTAAGCCCCTTTTGCTAGTGCTTCTTTGATGGCATCATTTGTAGCCTTTCTAATGTCACCTCGAGAAGTGTAGGCAATATTTTCGGGTTCAAGGTAAATTCCTTTACATATCCTGTAATCTGCCATTGGACCAAGCCCTGTTTCGACATTTGTAATATCATCCAATGTACGGTGAAGACGTCCTTGCAACACTGTTCCGACATTCGTAAGACCTTTTTCATGAAGTTTGAGAACAATCTGTATTGTTTCTGTGGTAACTCGATGATCTTCCATATCAAGTCTGACAAACATATCATGCTCTGCAGCTTGTCTGACAAGGGACTCAATATTCTCAAATCCTTTTGCTTCATCGATTAGCAAACCAAACGCTGTAGGCTTTATTGAAAGATTTGCATCGATGTCATGTTCGACAATTGAATTCATAACTCGAACGTATTCTTCGAGAAAATAATTTGCTTCATCCATGGTTGAAATTTCTTCTCCAAGTACATCAATTGTAAAACAGGCATCTTCTGCCTCAAGACGTTTCATGACCCGTACTGCATCGTCAAGGGTTGAACCTGCAACATATCGACGAGAGACCCAGCGAACAAACCATTTAGGCATGCGGAGTGTCATTGCAACAATTAATTTTGAGAGCATGAGTATTCCCCTTAGTTCATTGGTTCGGCTGACGACTTTTGACCATTTCCAAGAAAGGTTTTGAGCGAAGAATTGGGATCGATATTGATTCTAGGTGCTGATAAATCAGTTGGCGTTGCCATCCTTTGAATGATTTCTTTTCAACAGTTGCAATGACAGACCCTCCTGGAAATGCTAGTTTTGTGGATTGTACAACTGCATCAATCGCTTGTCGCCATAAAACCCCTGGATCTTCAATGGTTCCGAATGGAATTGAATGATTCGCAAGCATATGCCCTAACCATACATGTTCTTCCGAGCCTAATTTATTCCCTTTTGGAGCATAGTGGCCACCTCCCAGCGTGATGAGAACTGGATGTGAATGATTTCTTTTTACATCCCATCTGCCAATTTCAGTATTCCCTGTAAGGCCAAGACCCTCCCAAATAACATCCGAAAGGAGTTTTGCCGCCTCCTCATGAGGCCAGTACTCTTGTGTTGAACCAACTTCAATAAACAAGCAAGGAACTTCGATTATAGGGCCATGATGAGTTACTTCAAGAGAGAGGGAAAACTCAGGAATTGATTCCTCCATCCACTTTTCATTTAGCAACCGCCACCAAGGTCCTAATCGGGTACTAGGAGGGGGGGCAAATCCTGACTCACCTCCAAAATCAGGAACTGAATTAGATTCTAAATGTGGAACTCCAATTGGGTGTAAAGTCAGACAAGGCGTACCGCTTTTAGCCGAATGACGTGATGGAAATATTACCTCCAATACGGTTTCATTTGTGGCTGCAGCCCATCGCTTGTCGAGGTGATCTTCCCATAGTATTCGTTCGGGTAAAAACCATAATCTCACATGTTCATATCGATAGGCCTTGTGATCTTCAACATCATCCAACTGGTGCCACATCTTCTTCTCAAGAAGAAATTTAGCTTGGTTGACGGATGCTATGTCATTACCATTAACAGCAATGAGAATAACCCCGACCATATACATTGGAGAACGTGGCGGTTTTTGAAAGCGAGTATTGACAAGCAACCCGTCATTAGGAAGTACATGGGCGAAGGAAGGAAGACAAAGCAATTACCATTCAAAGTCTTGAAAATAATCCCTACACCAGAGATTGAAGATGTTTTTGCAATTGCGATTGGCATTGATGGAGAACTCTGTCGATTGGACGAGGAGTGGAATCCAATAGAGAAATTTGCATGCCCATTCCCAGCGCCAATTGAACATGTAATCCTAATTGATGATTTACTTGTTGCAACATGGATTGACAGGGAATTACTTGTTGCAAGAATGGGGGCAATACGTTGCACAGAACCTTTCCAGAACGGAGCTGAAAGAGGTGATGTTCGCAAGACACGACTTATTGAAAATGCAATACAACCAGCAGGAGTCTTGTGGTCACATGTCCTCGATGCAGAACCTTTGGGTTTAGAACGACATGATGATGGATTCATATTCATCTTATGGAACAGAGGCGTCTACTCTTTCAACTCCGATGGAGTTGAACAATGGAGAGCGCCCCCTCCTGAATGGCCTGATTTGAAGAAGATTCCAATGAGCCAAGAATCTGTGGAAATTTGTGTCACGAATTCCAGTATAGAAATCTGGTCGAGAGCTGGAGGCTGTTGTCGACTCTCAAAAGAGGATGGTTCCTTAATTGGAACAGGTTCATTCGTCCTAGACGGATCACTCGACAAGGTGAAAGCAATCGGTTCGAATCGCTTACTCGTGTTAAAAAACGGTCACATTTACTGGTATCGAGAAGGGAAACTATTCAGTGAAGCATCAACAAGTGGACCGATTCAAAGCGTTATGTTCAATGAAGAATCAAACTCATGGTATCTCTCAGGTTGGAGAGAAGAATTAGAATTAATGGAAGATGACTTTAGACGATTCGAAAATCAAGAAGTCGTAGTACAACATGTTCGAAGTCCAGATGGACTTTGGGTTGTTACGAATGATGGAATGATGGCTCATTCAGTCTTGACTGAATAACCGCATCTTCCGCAGGTCTTTCGGTCAGAATGAACGCCTAAGAATACACCAGGACCACAGTTTGGACAGTGTTCTGCTTTTCTCTCAAGAGTTCCATCTTCTGCAATAGCGTATTTTGACCACTTTGCCTTTGCATTTGGTTCCGCCATCACTCATCACCTTCCGTCTTTCCTTCAGCTGGTGCGCCACTTCGGAATCCCTTATGTCGCTCATAAATATAATCAGGTTCAACCTTCATAGCACCATCTGTTTCGTAGATTAATGCATTGCCAGTTGTCAGTGCTTGTCCATATCGAGTTTTGCAGTTCTTAACAACAATGAGGTCCGGGTTTGATCCTGGCTCAAGTGTTTTTACAAGGTCCATAACTTCTTTTTTAGATGGAGTTTCCTTTCCCTTGTGGCTCCATCGAAATTCGATTTCAACACGGTTGAGCAACTTGTTTTCTGTACGACTTACAATTTCCATTGTT
>QXYA01000097.1 GCA_009887135.1 Candidatus Poseidoniales archaeon | reverse complement strand
CTATCTGGTTGCATCGACCCAGTTCCAGAAGAGGGCCGAGTATTTACGCTACAGACACTCGACAGAGCAGAAGATTCTGGAGCAACGTACTCCTTGAAAGACAATCTTTCAGAAGGTCCTGTCCTGATTCTCTTTATCGGTGTAGGATGTATTGGATGTAAAGAGTGGACCGATGAACTCCGTTTGAACCACCAAGAATGGATGAATATGGAGCCGCCTCTCCAACTTGTCTCTATTGAACGATATCCCTCTTTTGAATCCCAAGAAGACGTGGCCCTCGAATTTGGAACTCCAGAAAGCAATCACTACACCCCTTGGCCAATAACCTTGCCAACGGATGAAGACCCCATTCGGAAATACGATGATGAGACCAAACTCAGTACGACCGTTTTCGAGTATTACGGAATGCCTGGGACTCCGACACTTTTGCTCATCGATGAAGGTGGAGTGACCCAATGGAAAAGTTCCACATATTACCCGGACAATGAAACAATATCCGAAATTGAAGAACAATACAAGGACATGATTTAATGGCAGACATACTTTTACTCTCAGCACTCGTTTTAGCCTCAATGTGGGTAGGCCCGTTTTGGTTACTCATGATGATTCAACCATATGAAGAAAGAACACAAAAGTGGATGAGTGGACCATGGTTTGTCCTAGGCCCATTGGTATCCTATCTGATCATTCTAATGATGAATCTCGGAGCCCTTGCGGACATGATGGGAGACGGAACCCTCAGTGGTTTTGTTGAAGCATTAGCAGACATTCTTGGTACTGAAGATGGAGCTGTTCTTGCATGGACTCACTTTGTCATCGGTGACATCATCACAACCCGTTGGATTTGGAAGCGAAGCATAGAGACAGAAATAAACAAAACCGCGACGCAGACGGCGATATTGTTCGGAGTCATGTTGATGCCAGTCGGCCTTGCCATTCACTTCGTATCCGTGCAACTGAAGAAGGCAAAGAACACGCATTCATAACCAAAAACTGCGGAGGGCTAACTATGCAAAGAGAAATCACTGTTGAAGAAGCATTTCTTCAATGTGAAGAAATTTGCCGAAATGCATCTTCCACATTCTTTGCCAGTTTCTCAGCACTCCCGATAAAAAAAAGAAAGGCAGTGCATGCAGTCTACGCATTATGCAGGTATCTTGACGACATAGCAGACGGAGATACCCGCCCAGATGTTAAGGAAACTGAAGCATTAAATCAACTCGTTATCGAACGAGATACACTGCTTCAATCGATTCACCAGTCTAAACCAAACAACTCAGAAGAAGAACACAAATACCGCCTAATGGCCCTTGTCGACGCTAAAGAACGATTAACACGATTGTTTAATGGTGATGAAACAGCAACACAGAACGAACCTATTTTCGTTGCTATGCATCAGGTATTCAATCAATTCCAATTCCGTCTTGATGATTTTGAAACCATCATTGAAGGGATGGAAGACGATCTCTTTGAAGTCAGACTCAGAACATGGGATGAAGTTCGTTCATACTGTTACAAAGTCGCTTCTGCTGTCGGCCTCGTATTGATAGAAATCTACGGATGTGAGGATGCTGGAGCCCGTATCCATGCTATTGACATGGGCATTCAATTACAGATGATCAATATTCTTCGAGACGTTGCTGAGGATTATCGTGCTGGAAGAATATACCTTCCAATTCAAGCGTTAGCTGAATACAATATCAATGTAGATGAACTCGGAAAAACCGACTTTGGGACCAACCAGCGATGGAAAGCCTTCGTGCAAGAATACATCGAAGTCGTACGAAGACATCAGCAATCTGCGAAACATCTCTTCGAATACCTTGATTCAAAATCAAGATTACAACCACAACTCATGTGTGAAGCATATGATGCAATCTTCAATGAAATCGTGCGAAGATCTGGAGATGTGTTTAGCAGTCGACCAAAACTCTCCAAGTGGAGGAAACTTCGATTGGCTGCCAAACTTTCGTTGAGAAGAATTCGCGCCAAATGGTCTTGATGCAACAGCATAGGACACATCCAATGGATTGAAACACTAACGTCCACTGGCTTGCTCATGGTTGAGGTCTTACCCGTTTCTGTTACGGTTCTCTTGCCCACTCGGAATGAAGAAGAAGCATTGGGTGCAACTGTCGATGCCATCCCCCGAGGATGGTGTGAATCACTTGAAATCATGATCGTCGATGGGTCATCTACAGATCGTACAAGAGAAATTGCACTGGAAAAGGATGTCCGCGTCCATCTCGAACCTCGGAAAGGATATGGGCGAGCATATCGTACTGGTTTTGCAGTTGCATCAAATGACATCATCGTTACAATGGATGCTGATTGCACCTATCCTGCCGAACTTATTCCTGAACTCGTTAAGAAACTCATAGATGATGATTTGAAATTCATCACCTGTGATCGATTGAGCATGGCTGAATCTGGATCAATGTCAGGCCTACATGGATTCGGCAACTGGGTTCTTTCATTCACAGCCAGAGTCCTGTTTGGCTATGGAATCAAAGATTCTCAATCAGGAATGTGGGTTTTCCGCAAGGACATTTTCGAGAATGAAAAGATGCGTCCGACCAACGATGGAATGCCTCTCTCAGAAGAAGTCAAAATCCTTGCACGAAAGCACCTTGGAAAGAAAAAAGCAATCGAGATATCAGTTCCATACAGAGAGCGCGTCGGGGAAGCTGAAATTCATACATGGGGTGATGGTTGGAAGAACCTACGTTTCCTCTATGCTAAGCGAATCGGACTAGCACGTACTCGTACCGAATGGGGACCTCTTAATGACAACCCGGACAGTCTTAACAACGATTTACCAGAACAAAAAAACTGATTATTCTTCTTCAAGGAATTTTAGTGGAGTCAAGTTTGAATCAATTGCAATTCGTTGATGCAGCATGAGCACGAATGGGACCAGTACCCACAAAGCCATCCAGTAATAGATTGTTGATTCCAAGAATTCAGGCGTCGTTGTACTCACCTCGCCTTTCACTCCGATATACGATTCAGCATCAACTGTCCCAGGAACGGGGGGCTCTGCCTCAACTGCACTTCGGTTTGCGGGACGCACCATTCCAATATCATACCCTCCACCTTCAAACTCCAAGACAAAACCATCGAGACCAAACGATGTCTCTGCCCCAAATTCAGAATGGGCTAAGAAGGCCTCTGAATTATCATTTTCAGCATACAATTCAGGATCTCCCGCTGCAGTTGAAAACCAAGAGATTGGAAGAAGTATCAAGATCATTACGAACACTGTTAGAACCATTGTCATCGAAGTGAAGGAAAGTAAACGACGGCCATTGGTAAGCCAGAATCCACTATGTTGCTTCCAAAAATCAATGAGAATTAGGACCAAAAGAACGGCAGATACCAACATTGAGCCATAGATCAATTGATGCGTATTCGATTTAATCTCATCAGGAGTAGGTGATGAAAATGTTTCATTCCAATCCTCTTCATAGGTTTCCTGATTCTGTAATGCAGCTCTTGAATCTCGTTCGCTTTGCCAATGGCTCAGACGTATAGGGCCAAACAATTCGATAGAGAGATCATCCTGATCTTCTTTCATGTCAATAGTGATATTGACCGCTACACCTTCAAGAGAAAGTGGACCTTCCTCTACAGTTGCTGAAAGACGTCCAGTAAACCATGATTCGTCCTCGAGCGATGTGTTTAATCCTTGAAGAACAATCAATTGGGCTACAAGCACAATACAGGCGACAATGCGCCATCGAACAATACGACGAGGTGCTATCTCATCTTGGCTCATTCTTCGTCCTTAGAACGGATTGTTACAAACATTCCTGCAAGAGCAATCATTGAGACTGTCATTAGAGGCGATACGAACGGCAGCAAGCTCGATGCTTCTTCTTGCGTAGTGTTGGTTTCTCCTTCTGTACCTCCCTCAGGGTCAACTGGGTCTTCAGGGAGTGTCTCAGGGTCGATGCCTTCGTTGACTGCTTCAACTTCATCGGTGTTGTGTGTTGTAAGATCAACCAAGTCTGCTAATTCGGTTTGGTCTTCAATAACTTCTGCTTCTTCTTGTGCTGCAAGACCTGTGAAGTAAGTGACTGAAACACCACGTGTTGGTGTGCCGTATGCATTGCTTTCCGGACCGATGAGCGTGTACCATTGTGTGCCACCAGGGGAGGCAACAAGTTGGAATCCAACGAATCTGTCGTCTTCTGCGTCAAACAGTGCGTAAGCCATACCATCTTCGTATGCGATATCGAAATCATCTTCAAAGTTTGAAAGGCGATTTTCAAGATTTTCTCCGAATATTTCCAATGCATTCTCAAGCGTAGATTCTGCAATCGCTTCAACAATTGTTACAACCTTATCGCTTGGTTCCATATCTCTTGAAACTGAATCACATTCTTGGCTTTCAGAAATCATAACGTCATCGCTTAGGCGAGTGACTTCTACATCAATACAATATTCGCCAGGTCCATTGATTGAAGCGGTTTCATAGCCGTATGCATAATCGTCTTGTGTTACCACCATTGACCCAGCATCTGAGGTTGTGCCTTCATCATTTGTAACTGTCCAAGATACTTCATAGTCCTCATCGTAATCAAGGCCGTAGATAGAATAATCGAACTCCATTTCATCTTCTGAAGAAGACATCATATCAATGTAGAGATCGTACTGTGGGCCCATGGTTTCATCCTCGCCGTTTTCACAGTCTTCATAGCCATCATTTACCCAGCCAGGAGGAATTTCGTCCCCATTGTTGCAGAAGAATTCTTCATCGGAGTTATCTCCACAGTCATCATACCCATCTTCTAGGTAATCTTCTGGGATTTCGTTCAAATTTGCGCAGGTGAAGTAGTACTCGTCATCATCTCCGCCTTCAAGTTCACCTTCAATCTCATCTGCAAAGTCTCCAAAGATTTCTTCGAAGTTTGCATTACCCATGAGTGCATCAACGATCGTTGGGTAATCTCCGCTACCAACAACAGAGTTTGCCCACATCATAGCCCACAT
>QXYA01000096.1 GCA_009887135.1 Candidatus Poseidoniales archaeon | reverse complement strand
AGGACTTATGACCCAGTATGACAAGAGAACTTTGAGGCATAGATATGAGTGAAGACACTGAGGTAACTGAAGAACCAACTGTTCAACCAGATTCTGATGAAAAAACCAAGGCTAATGATCAAGAAGCGATGAAAAGTCGCTTCAAGTTGATCGAAGGAGAAGAAGTACTGCTCACAAAGCAACCAAGCGGAGTTGGTTTCCTTAACATGTATGTTCTTGGATTACTTGTTTTCGGTGTACATCTTCTCTTTTGGAAACCAGACATGTTGGTTAATGATGATTCAGGTGGTATCGCTAAGGCAATTGTTTGGCTCATGGGACTTGGAGGTTCCAAGTTACCATTTGGCTTTGTCCTTGTTATGGCTTCAATTACCTGGTTTAATCGAATGTTGAATTCATCTACATCTGGCAAGTGGGTGACTGTTTGGCTACTCATCGCTACACTTCTCCCTGTGCTTATTCAAATCGATGGTCTCATCGCATTGATTCGAGATTTGTTCTCGGATACCGATGTTGAGCCTTTCCTGGGCTTTGAATACAATTTCTTGTTTGCTGGAATTGCCTTGAATCTTGCCTTTTGGGGGCTTGTATTCTATTATCAACGAAGTTTCGATTATGCGATCACAAGCAATGCTGTTATCTTCAAGCATGCATTTCTACTAAGTCGTGCACATCGTCGAATCCTATTCGACCGTATCTCTGAAGTTCAAGTCGAACGAACACCAGTTGGTACAATAACGGGATACGCTACATTGACAATTCTCACAGATTCCGGTGTTGGAATAGTAGAGGAATCTGTTGGTGGAGGCATTGGGATTTCTCCAAGTGTATCAACAAACGAGAACGATGGCAATGTCGAAAAGGCTGGGAAGAGCATTATTCGGTCCTTCTTTGCTCTCATGTTTTATCAACGAACAATTCGAACAGTCCGTCCAGATCCAAAGCACTGTTTCTTCAAAATCCGTGGTTGGGAAGATACCAAGACGTTGCTTAACGAGATGCATAAAAAGCATAGCCAGTCGACAAAATTGGACAACCTTGCTGATATTTTAACTCGAGAAGAAGGACAAGACTGAACCGCTGTGTTCAAAAGCCAATTGTTTGTCCATTGAAACGGAGAGAGGAAAATGAGTGACGAGATAATGGCTGAAGCAATCGAATTGTTCCGTTCAGGTGACTTGAAAGGTGCAGTAGATAACCTCGATTCTAAATTACGTTCAAACAAGGATAATGCTAACCTGCATCACACCTTTGCAGAATTTGCAAACATGCTAAACATGGAATCTCAAGAGGACGTTGTACCAGGTGGTAAGATCATGATGTCCTACAAGAAAGCAATGCAACTCGATGAAGAAAATGTTGAGTACATCGCTGATTTTGCATCTTTTGCTCTTGAATGCCGACGTGTCCCTGTCGCAGTAAAAGAATTCCAACGATACGCAAAGAAACTAGAAATTGAAGATATTCCAGTCGATGATGCACTCTATCAAGCAAGTCGCAATCTCGTAGATGCGATTGAAGTAATGGATCCTTCACGAAAGGCACCAACAATTCAACCATGGCTCAAGCAAGCTCTTATTTGGGCTGTTGGCGGACTCGGGTTCACTCCAGAAGAAGCCATCGAAGTCCTCGGAAGCGATGACTGAGGCGAACTCAATGTTGGATGCAGAAACACGTCTGCATTTTCGAATCGGCTATCTTGGTGATTCATATCATGGTAGCCAAATTCAACCTGATGTCATCACAGTTCAAGGTGAGTTGATACGTGTTTTTCAGACACTTGGATGGATTTCAAAAACTGAGGAAGAACATAATCTCGTTCTTTCAAGCCGTACAGATGCTGGAGTTCATGTTAGGGTTAATGGCGGGACTGTACGGATTGCAAGTGATTTGTGGGAAAGTATCACTCCTCGAAAATTTATTCGAGCAGTAGATGATTTACTTCCGAACGATATCGCTTTCCTCGATGTACGAGAGGTTGAATTTGATTGGAATCCACGTATCGCTCTTCACCGAATTTATCGCTACAGATTGGAAGGGATTGAATTTTGGAAAGACCCTGGAGATGTTCTTTCCGAATGGCTCTCACTGTTTGAAGGGACCTACAATGCTACAAATTTCGCACGCCTTGAACCTGGAAAAAACCCTATACGTACTATTCTTTCTTGCACCCCTTGGGTTGTTGATGGAAGGACAGTTGGCTTCGAGATTATAGGAGAAGCATTCCTTTGGAATCAAGTTCGACGAACTGCTATGGCCATACAGCAAATGGCGCTTGGTGAAATAACTCCTGAGGAAGTGAAATCTGCAATCGATAATCCTGAAATCGATGTTGACTTTGGTGTCGCCCCTCCGGAATGGCTCATTCTTTGGGGCGTTGAGTGGCAAGATTGCCCAATTCCTGATTCGATTAATGAATTCAATCACTTTTCCTCGCCTCCATCGCCAAGCCGGGTTGCAGAACGCACAATGAGAAAGCGTTGGAGGCAAGCTGCGAAAACAGAAATGAAAACTCTTCTGCACCTTGAATGGATGGAAATAGGCCGTCTACCACTGGCTTTTCATTCAAACTAAACTCTCGATTTTGATGTTGTCAAGAGATTTGTTTAATTGGATGATAAACCACGAGTCAATATGGGCGATGAGTGCCAACAGGCCCGAATTCGCAAGGGGATTTTCGCCCTCCTTTTGTCAATACTTTTCCTTTTACCTGGTTGTTTAGATGGGGATGATTCAGGAACGGACGGTGGTAGCCAATCCTTATCTGGAGAAATTACTCTTGATATCTGGCACACATTCGCTGCAGAAAGTAAGGAAGAAGAAGTGTTCACAAATGCAGTGAAGGAATTTGAGCAAAACAATCCGAATGTTTCTGTTGAGATTACAATGGTTCCATTTGGTAACGCAGATCAATTGTTTATGACAGCAGCCCAAGGTGGTCAAGCACCAGATTTGATGCGTTTATCCAGTGATCAACTTGGAGCAATTGGGGAAATACGAGTCGATAGCCTCCCTCTCTTAGAGGATTTGAGACCGCACCTTACCCCACAAGATCGAGCCAATTTCGAGGAACGTGCACTCGAAGCAATGCGGTATGGTGAGGCTTTGTATGGTGTTCCAGCAAGCCAAGATTGTCTCTCATTGATCTATAATAAAGCAATTTTTGATTCTCAAGGGATTGATTATCCAAATGAGGATTGGACTCATGATGATTTACTCATTGCAGCCCAACAATTAACCTATCAGGATGTTCAAGGATTGGCGCTTCCAGTAAAATCCGCATATTGGTGGTTCCCCATACAGGAAGGATTTGGAGGTTCACTTTTCAATGAATTAGGAACGCCTACTCTCGATTCAAATGGTTCTGGAGATGCCATGGAATGGATGCTTGATTTAGAATTGGATCATGGCGTTGTTGCAACAGGTACTCAAATTGAAGGCATGAAGAATCAGTTTATCTCTTCAAAAGCTGCTATGATTATCGACGGGCCTTGGAACTGGGCAACCTATGAATCGAGCCGTCTTAGCATAGGTCAAACGATTCTCCCTATTGTTGATGATACAGGAGAACGTATGTCACCTCTCGTAACATACAAAGGATGGTCTGTAAGTAAGCAAAGTGAACACAAAATTGCAGCAGCCGATTTAGCTATGTGGCTATCTTCTGCAACTGTTCAGAAAGATTTTGCTCTTGAAACTTACACGATGCCAACTCATTCCCAACTAGAGGATGATGAAGATATTCTTAGTGATGATGTTATTCGAGGGTTCCTCGATCAAACGAAACTTGGCACCCCTGCACCGACTACCCGGGCTATGGCCCTTGTTTATGATCCACTTTCTACTGCCTTTGAACAAGCATACAGTGGGATTTCATCAACTGAAAACGCCCTTGTTCTCGCCAATCAAGAACTTGTTTCTCAAATGAATGATTTACAGCAAGCTGCACCTTTGGAACCGAATACGGGTTATCGAACGATTTCTCTCGAATTTCAGTTGAACCAAAGCGCATCAAATTACAGCATTTATGTGGATGGTCTACTTCACACGCAATTCATTGTTAGTGATGAACTTGGAATGATGAATTCAGGATATGACTCTTGTCTATCGAACGGTGAAGAGCTCAATCAACTTGGGCAAATACGTGTTCTCTCATCAACCAATACCAATCTCAATTGCACGTTAACAGGTATGATTCCCAATGTTGAGCACAACCTCGATGTGTATGCGGATGGTGAATTATTCTATTCGACAACAGGTAGCACATCTGTTTCAGATCAACGACCAAGTGCAGGAAATACATCTCCAGTAATGTTTGCTTTAGGCGCTATTGTTCTTTCATTGATTGCATTGCTCAGTTATGGGCGATGGAGAGATCAACGTTTGAATAGAACAAATTCCCGACTAGCGCATGCATATATTGCTCCCGCTTTACTCGCTCTTGCTGTTTTGACCTTTTATCCCGTTATCTATGGCTTCTGGTTGTCATTTACAGATGCAGATCAAACACATCTTGGAGAACAATCGTTCATTGGATTGTCGAACTTCTGGGACGTAATCACCGCATCAGGTTTCATCCGTGTTACTCTTTTCACATTGGTATGGACCGTCGTAAACGTCAGTGCCCATATTGGAATTGGATTGTTCTTGGCTCTCCTGCTCCAACGAACCTCTATCAAAGGAAAAACTGCTTACAGAACGTTACTTCTTTTGCCTTGGGCAGTTCCTTCATACATCTCTGTCTTGGTTTGGCGAGGTATGTTCCAACCCGATGGTTTTGTTAATGATTTATTGGGGACGAATATTGACTTTTTATCCGATCCAACAGGTGCACAAATCGTTGTTATATTGGTCAACATATGGCTTGGAGTGCCGTTTATGATGATGTCTATCAGTGGTGCTCTTCAAGCCTTACCAAAGGATATGTACGAGGCTGCTGAACTTGATGGAGTAATTGGTTGGGATGCATTTCGACATCTCACACTTCCAAATCTTAGAAGTGCTTTAGTTCCTCTTACGTTGCTGGGATTCATCTGGACATTCAATATGTTCAATGTCATTTATCTTATGACTGATGGAGGTCCAAATCTGTACTTTGGGGAGCCTGGACAAACAGATATTCTCATCACATATGTCTATGATGTTGCTTTCAGAGAGGGTGCATATGGTGTTGCAGCAGCATGGTCCGTGATTATCTTCCTCATGCTTCTCGCCTTTTCTTGGACATATATGAAACAAACAAATGCTACGGAGGGTTCATCATGACGGAATCTCGGTTTATGAGAGACTGGTATGTCCCAGTGGAAATACTCACGCTTAGGTCTTGGCTTGTAGTTTCGTTCATCGTTCATCTTCTCCTACTAACTGTGGAAGTACTTCGGGATGATTCAGTATCTCTTTTGCTTGGATTCATCGTATGCATTCTCTTCGCTACATTACGGGCTTCTCTTCCTAAGATTCATGATCAAGGGAAGAGAAATATTTCTCTTGCTTTGAGCGCCTTGATAATTGGGATTGGAATATTCCGCTTAGTATCGTCATCCCTCTCAGTATTTGATATCTGGATGCATGCTTGGACAATTATCCCCTCTAGCATCTCACTATGGTGGCTTTCAAGTCGAGCTGTTACTGTTTGGACCTCCAACAAATTGTCAACATCAGCGATCGAATTTGGTTTACTCAGAAATTTTGAAACAATTAAGAAGCACGAGAACTTTTCAACCCATCTTATCTTAACCCACTTTGTTTTCATTACAGTTATTCCATTAATATGGATTATCGATATCGCCTTTTCACCAGGAAATGCCTTGGGTGGTGAAATTGGGGATTCATTTTCAACTGAACATTTCTCTAAGATACTAGAAGGCGATTCTTTTTGGATTTGGTTCGTTAATTCTCTAATCGTAAGCATTGGCACCTCTTTGCTTGGGCTTACAATTGCAATTCCAGCAGGTTATGCCTTTAGCCGCTACAAATTTACTGGACGGGATGTTTCGATGTTTGCATTCTTATTGGTTCAAATGTTTCCTGGCATCATCATCCTCGTACCTTATTTCCTTGTCATGAAGACACTCGGCCTCTTGAATACGCATCTTGGATTGATTCTAGCATATTGCGTGACTGCTTTACCATTATGTGTTTGGATGCTAAAAGGATTCTTCGATACAATACCCAGAGAACTTGAAGAGGCTGCAACTCTGGATGGCTGCAACCAATTCCAAGTATTCACAAAGGTAGTTTTGCCTTTATCAAAGCCTGCAATCGCTGTAACAGCTCTCTTTAGTTTCTTAGCGGCTTGGAATGAATTCCTTCTCGCCTTGACCTTCAATACTTCGAACGATATGTACACATTACCAGTTGGACTTGCTTCTCTGATCTCCTCTACAGGTCAAGCCTGGGGAGACTTTGCAGCAGCAAGTTTGCTGGTTAGCCTACCTGTCGCTTTACTTTTCTTATTCTTCCAGAAGTTCCTCATCGAGGGATTGTCTGCTGGTGGTGTGAAAGGGTGATCGTATGGTTGAAGTGAATTTTAAGAATGTGAGTAAAAAATATGAAGATGGCTTTGAAGCAGTTAAGGACCTCAATTTAGACATCAAAGATGGTGAGTTTCTTGTCCTACTCGGCCCCTCTGGATGTGGTAAATCAACCACATTGAGGATGCTTGCTGGTTTGGAGGAGATCACCGATGGTGATGTTCTTATCGACCATTTGAAAGTCAATCATTTACCACCAGGTGCTCGGGATCTAGGTATGGTGTTCCAATCTTACGCTTTGTATCCGCATATGACTATACGAAACAACTTATCATTTGGATTACGAATGGTAAAAGGAGAATTGAAACTGACTAAGGATGAAATTGATTCCAGAATACAAGAGATTTCTGAGGTATTAGAATTATCAGATCATCTTGAGAAAAAACCCAAGGAATTGAGTGGTGGGCAGCGCCAGAGAGTTGCTTTGGGACGGGCATTGGTGAGACGTCCGAAAGTTCTCCTGATGGATGAACCCCTTTCAAATCTAGATGCCGAACTTCGTCATCAAATGCGTAAAGAGATTCGTAGGCTCCACGATACACTTGGCACGACAACAATCTATGTTACACACGATCAAATCGAAGCAATGACATTAGCCGACCGTATTGCTATTCTCGACAAAGGTGAGTTGCAACAACATTGTGCTCCAATGGAGGCTTACCATAATCCTGCAAATGATTTCGTTCGTTCGTTCCTTTGCAAACACATCGATGAATTGGTTGATACAGCAAATGCATTGTTCAAGAAACCAGGGGAGGAAAACGAATGAAATTTGTCGCCCGTTTCTTAATCTTGATGATGCTCATCGTTGTGTTTTCTCCTCTCTCATCCAACGATGCACAGGCTTCTGGACATACCCCCTCAACGATGACCACATTCTCGTTCAAGGGCTTTGCAAGCGAGGTCTTTGTTGCTGGCGAATGGAATTGGAGCGACCATATCCCAATGGCTGAACAGAATGGGATTTGGACAGTTGATGTTGAACTGCAGGAAGGACTGTATTGCTACAAATTCATCGTTGATGGAGAGTTCATCTTTGATCCAATGAATTCAGAGCGTTCCTATTGTGGAGAACTTGAAAATTCGCTTGTTCGTGTTCGTGATCATACACGTCCCCAATTTACTGCTGAATTGATTGACCAATCGCTTGTTGTAACCTATCATCCTGGTTCATCAGGTGCAGATTTTGATGGTACACCAACGGATATTTCCGGTGCTGTTTGGGATGCTCAAGAGATGACGTGGACGTATGCTGTAAGTGGATTGACCGCTGGTAAACATACGCTGAACATCGACGGTTTCGATGTTGATGGAAATCCTGCTTATGACTTGCTCGTACCATTCTGGACAGGTCCGAGTACTGATTTCGAATGGCAAGACGCGCTCATCTACATGGTCATGACCGACCGATTTGTTAATGGGAATTCATCGAACGATGAACCCATGGTTGGTGCAGCACAAGGGGCTGATTGGCAAGGTGGGGACTTTGCTGGGGTAACTCAGATGATTGAATCCGGTTATTTCGATGAATTAGGCGTCGGAGCTCTTTGGCTTTCTCCCTTCAATACGGCGGCTAACGGAACTGGAAAAGCTGGGGATGGCGTTCATGATGTATCGGCTTTCCATGGCTATTGGCCAACGGAACCACGAGGCATTGAACCCAAACTTGGAACTGAAGAAGAACTCCATGCACTTGTTGAAGCAGCCCACGACCGTGACATTCGTGTCATGATGGATTTTGTTGTCAACCATGTTCATGAGCAACATACCTACCATGAAGAGCATCCAGAATGGTTCAATGCTGGTTGCATTTGTGGTTCTGCAGACTGTGATTGGACCGAGCATCGCTTGGATTGCCAATTCACATCGTACATGCCTGATGTCAATTGGAAGATCCGTAATGCTTCTGAACAATTCATTGATGATGCACTCTGGTGGCTTGAAACCTATGATCTTGATGGCCTGCGAATTGATGCAGTTAAACACGTCGAAGATTTGGCCACGAGAAATTTAGTAGCCCAAATCAACGAACGATTTGAGACGGTTGGAACGGATTACTATCTCAAGGGTGAAACAGCGATGGGTTGGGAAGGTCACTCTCTCCAAGACAATCAAGACCAATATGGAACAATCAATGCGTACATGGGTGAAGATGGGTTGGACGGTCAAGCCGACTTTGTTCTCTATCATGCAGTTGTCGACAATGTTTTCGTTTCTGGTAATGAGAATTACATGCATCTCGATTATTGGACCAACCGAAGTCAAGATCAATATCTCAATGGCTCAATTATGGTTCCATATGTTGGTAGTCATGATGTGCCTCGATTAACGAGCCGAGCAGATACTGGAACCAATGATGCTTTCAATCAATGGGCAGAAGATGGGCTTCCTGGTCAACCTGGTGATATCTCTGCCTACAATGCAGCCATGCAAGCATATGGCTGGTTGTTGACAACACCAGGGGCTCCACTTCTCTACTACGGAGATGAATACGGGGAATACGGAGGCGCAGATCCTGATAATCGACATATGTATCGAAATGAAAGTTTGTGGAGTACAATGGAAACGCAATTGTTTGAGAACATTTCAGAACTTGGTAAATTACGCTCCGAATCGATCGCATTACAACGTGGTGAATACAGTACAAGATTAGCAATGACGAATCTTTTGGTCTACAATATGACACATGATGACCAGGTCATGTCCATTGTTCTCAATCGTGGTGCTCCGACGTCTATTGATGGCTTTGAGAGTAACGATGTTGTTCGCTTTGGTGAATCAGAAATGCTCGATGGTACACTCTCGGTGGGGGCACATTCTGTGACCGTTATCGAAATCGATGCTGATGTTATTGTGGCTCCTGCCTACGGTTGTACAGATTTAACAGCAACGAACTTTGACTCATCTGCTACTGAAGACGATGGCTCCTGCGAATATCCTCCTGAACCAATCCTCGGTTGTACTGATAGCACAGCAACAAATTTTGACGCTGAGGCGACCCAAGATGATGGCAATTGCCAGTATGAAACTGACCCCGTTGACCAATGCGCCAATGTATTCTGTGATGTATGCCCTGATGGATGGATAACGCTGCCAGCCGAGGAGGGCGAATGTTGTCCAAGTTGTCAGGAGCCCAGTGAAAATAACCAAACAACTACTACAAATCAAACAAGTTCAAACAATGAAACACAATTGCCCGATTCAACCAACGAAACGAACGGGAATCAATCAGTTTCTGATGAAATGAAAACGTGCGAAGGGTGTTGTGGGGATACATTCGAGGTTACTATCGATGAACCATGTCCAATTCCGGCTTGTTCGACGTGTGAAGATTCACAGGGAAGTGAATCGAAATCTTCCACTATTGTATTAACACAATCACTGTTGATTGGAGGCATTATTCTTGCAGCAATCGTTCTCGTATCTACAAGGAAGAGAAGTAATTTTCAAGATGAAGACACGTTCAATTTAGAATCAAACGATCAAGAAAATTGATTGTAAAATTCAAGATAATCTTGAATCATACGCTGTCCACTAAAGCCTGTTGATGCGACAATACTTGCTTTCATCATCTCAGCCCATCCATCTTGGTCATTTTCCCATAGCGGTATGACCTCATGTTCAAGCACGTTGTAGATGTTGTTTGCATCTCGCTCATCATCCCGATCGTCTTCACCTTCACCAATCGCCCATCCATTCACGCCATGAACACAGGCTTCAGGCCACCATCCATCAAGAATCGAACAATTTGGAACTCCATTCATGGCTGCTTTCATGCCCGATGTTCCTGATGCTTCCATTGGTCGGATCGGATTGTTTAACCAAATGTCAACCCCACTTGTCATCATCAAACCGGTTTTCATGTCATAATTTTCAATGAAAGCTACTGGAATATCGTCTTCAATTTGTTCGGCAGAAGCGAAAATATCACGAATCAATTGCTTACCACCCTGATCTCTTGGATGTGCTTTCCCTGAGAATACGAATTGAATTTTTCCAGCACCAATCGCCTGCAATCGCTTGAGATCTCTGAACACGAGATTTGCTCGCTTATAGGTTGCAAACCGTCGTGCAAATCCGATAGTCAATCGGTTTGATTCAAGTTCAACACCTGTTGTTGAACGTACGTAATCACGTAACTCTTGACGTGCCTGAGCCCTTGCTTGAAGAAGATTGGTTGTTGGCGTTGAGGATGCATGTTCAAGCTCCATTGGGCTCATCTTCCATCCGTTTAGATGCTCATCAAAAAACGATGCCATCGCTGGTGCTGTCCAAGTGATGTGATGGACCCCATTCGTGATGGGTTGGATCTTTTGATCAAACATCGTCATTGCAACATCAGCGTTTAATTTGGAAACAGCATTCACGGTGGTTGAAAGTGAAACAGCAAGATGTGACATTGAACAGCGACTTGCATCTTCTGGATCGCCTGCACTTCTCACCAATTCCTTCGAATCAGTCGGCAACAAGTCCCCAATGACTTCCTCAACCAATGACCAATCGAATCGGTCGTGTCCTGCTGGAACAGGTGTGTGTGTTGTAAACAGGCTGCGTTGTGCTAATTGTTCACGGCTCCAACCCCGATTCAACAGCTCAAGCATTGCGAATGTGCAATGGCCTTCATTCAAATGAAGTCCATTCAGTTCGACCTCCAAATGATCAAACAATTGAACGCCTCCAACACCGAGTACGTATTCTTGTCGAATTCGCACACCATCATCACCTCCATACAATCTTGATGAGAGATCTTGGTGCTGGATTGCGTTTTCCGGATGTCGCGTGTCCATGAAATAAACGGGAACCATGTGGCCTGATTGGCCAAGGATTTCAGCCATCCAAACATAAGCAAGCAGTGGTTTTCCATCAAGTTCGAGGTCGAGAACGATGTCTGTTTTGGTGAGAAGGTGGTTCATATCGAGTTCAGGAAATGTTTCGGTTTGGATTCCAGCATCGTCAATATGTTGTCGTGCATATCCTTGATGGTAAAGGAGTGTTACTGCAACCAGAGGTATACCTGCATCGGCTGCTGATTTGACATGGTCTCCAGCAAGAACTCCTAATCCTCCTGAATATGTGTGCAATTCGGACCAGAGGCCAATCTCAGCAGTGAAATACCCTATTGCTGTCATATCCTGCCGTTAACCAATGGGATTATGAGATATGCGGAGGCTTAACTAGACAAGTAAATCAGTCCAATCAAATCTCCATTCCCAATTTCCTTCGATAGTGCCGGGTGCGTTCATTCGTGATGATGAATCGAGTCCAAGTAGGTCTTGTATCGGAATAATGCACGTGTTTGCATTTGTTGACTGAGCAAGTCGGAGCATTGTTTGAAGCGGTTTTTCGCCTTCTAGAGCCATGTCGGAAAGGTTGGATTTGACCTCAGCACTTGCTTCCTCATACCAACCAATGGTTGTATCATTGTCGTGTGTACCTGTGTAGACAACTTGATCAGATACGATGTTTCGAGGGTGATGAGGATTCTTCTTTAAATCGCCTTCAAAACCAAACTGTAGAACTGCCATTCCATGAAGTTCGTATCTCTTACGCAGGTTGATGACATCCTGAGGGATTATACCCAAATCTTCGGCAATAATTTGATTTGGAGCAGTGGTACACTCAAGTAATGCCTCCAATAGTTTGTCTTTTGGTCCGTCTTGCCAAAATCCGTTTCTGGCATGATCGTCGCTACGAGGTATTGCCCAACTTGAGTGAAACCCTCGAAAATGGTCAATTCGAACGTTATCATAAAGCCGTAGCATTCGCTTAATTCGTTCTTTCCACCACGTCCAATTCTCTTTTTCATGAGCACTCCAGTCATACAACACAGTTCCCCATCGTTGTCCATCTTCGCTAAAATAATCAGGAGGGACACCTGCTACAAACTCTGGATGTCCATTTTCATCGAGAAGAAATAATTCCCTATGAGCCCAGACATCAGCAGAGTCATGTGAGACAAAGATTGGGCAATCTCCTATAATCTGGATATTGTTCGCGTTTGCATAGTCCTTGAGATTGTTCCAGCTTGACTGAAATTGTTCTTGATCCTCTATGTGATCTGAGATATGTTCTCTCCAAGAAGTCAAGGCTTCAGGATATCGATCTCGTAATTCTACTGGCCATTCATACCAAGGCAAGCCATTTTGAGATTTCTTGATAGCAGAGTAAAGTGCCCAGTCTTCAAGCCAGTAACTTTCTTGCGATAAATCACAAATCCTTTCTTCATGGTTCAGTTTTGACCAGCCAGCAAATGCAGATGGAGAAGCATAAGGTGAGCCAAATCGGTCGGGAGGAGTAAGCGGGAGTATTTGCCACACATCAAATCCTTTTTTTGAAAGCCAGTCTATGAAACGAGGGCCGCTGGAAATGTCTCCAGAAGGGAGAGAAGTAATGTGACACAGCACACCACGGCCTTTGGACATAGCATCAAATGAGCGATAAAGCCTTTTTATTTATCACTCTGACGTTATCTCATGCGGACAAAGGCGATTATGCTGTGTGCGATTTTTATTGCCTCTTCTTTTTGTTCAATGGTCACGGCCACAACTCCTGATGATATCACCATTGACGGTGATATGACCGATTGGCCAACAGATTCTCTGATGGAATCTAACCTTAACGGAATTGATCTTTTCATGACATGGAATTCCTCCAACCTTTTCATTGGTTGGAATGGAACTGATTGGAAATCGACCTTTGAAGGAGCGGACTTTTTCGTATATCTCAATACATCAGTAGGTGGTTCAGTTCTGAGTAAAGAATGGGGCTTTTCCCATACATTACCATTTGAAGCCAACCATGGATTTGTTTTGGAAGATGACTCCTACTTCAGTCACATAAGTCATGATGGCAGTTCTTGGGTTGATCAATCCACTTCAGTGGATGTTTATACTGGTTGGAGTGGTAATCCATTTACTGAGATATCCCTGCCTTGGAACGCTCTAGGTTCACCAACCCAGGTGGATGTCATCGTATATGCACAATGGCAAGATGAAGGAAATGTTTGGGCTTCGTTTCCAAGTCAAAATTCCGCCTCAAATAACGGTGCAGAAACCTTTACTCATGCTTGGAGAATCAATGATGTAAATGACCCATCCATCCCTCAACAATTACCAGTGATCGAACCTGAATCGATTGGTAAAGTGGATGATGCATTAAATCTCGCAATTGTATTTCATCAACATCAACCTTACTACAAGAACAAACTGACAGGAATGTATGAGATGCCTTGGGTCCGAGTCCATGGGATGACCGAATATGTCGATTCACCAGGTATTCTTTCACAAACAGGAACGAAAGTAACATACAATTTAGTCCCGTCATTTATTGAGCAATTGGTTGATTATCACAGAAATGAAACTCTTGACGTCCATACGGATATCGCAAAACGGTCTTGGGCAAACGGAGGATATCCAAATGCTACAGATCTCGAACTTCATACGATGCAATTTCAGTCGTTTTGGAACAGTGGTTGGATTTACAACGTGACTCAAGAGGACACGAAGCTTGGATGGCTTTATCCTTCCAGTTCTCGGTACAAGGAACTGTATGATGAGACATTACACAATCTCAAGCCTGCAACGATTATGGATGACGATTTACTTCCTGCAGCCGACTTCCTTGACTTGCAAGTCTTGTGGTATCTCTATCAGTTCTCTCCAGATTACGTACTAGGCGAATACAACCAAAGCCATCGTGATCAAGGTCTCATCGATTTGTTTATGCAGAATGGGAATTTTGATTTGGATGACTTGAACTATGTTTTAGATGCACAACACGCACACATGGGAAACATTCTACCCATGTATAGTGAATTGGCAAATAATGGTCAAGTTGAACTGACAACAACGCCGTATTATCATCCAATTATGCCATTGTTGATGATGGATGGATGGACAATGGAAGATGGTATCAGAGTCAATAAAGATGCTTGGCCTGAAGACGTTCAAAATCATCTTGTTACAGGAATGAATCTCTTTGAGGAAGAGCTTGGATATCGGCCAGTCGGAATGTGGCCAAGCGAACAAGCAGTTTCACCTGCAATGGTTCAACCAGTCACCGATGTAGGGGTTGAATGGATGGTTACTGATGAAGAACTACTGAAGCAATCCACGGATGTAAACGGCAATCTGATCAATGTAGAATCTGCATCGAATCTTGCAACCCCTTGGACGGTTACAGGTGAAGACGGAGGAGAGATTTCTGTGATTTTCAGAGATCGAGTTATTTCAGACCGAATTGCTTTCCAATATGGGACAATGACGCCTGAGGCTGCAGTTTCTGATTTCATTGCATACATCGATAATGTCCGTCAACAACTTCTCGACGAAGGCGAAGACCCATCTGAACATCTGCTAACAGTCGCTCTGGACGGTGAAAACTGGATGTTCATGTCGGAATTTCAGCATCATGACAATGCAAGGCCGTTCATGGCTGAATGGTATGGCCGTCTTGCAGATCATCCAACAATCGTCACAACGACTCCATCAGAGTTTCTAGAAAAGAATACGACATTACCTGAAATTCAAGCAATTGGAACGGGTTCATGGATTGATGGAACCCTAAGGACTTGGGCTGGAGAAGAAGAGGAGAGTCTTGGATGGCAACGTTTGATTGAGGCTCGACAAGAATTGGTTGCATTCGAGGAAGTGAATCCAAATCATCCAGGCCTTACTGCTGCTTGGGAATCACTCTACATTGCTGAAGGAAGCGACTGGTATTGGTGGTATGGACTGGATCAAGATAGTGGATACGATGAAAATTGGGATGTTTTATTCAAGGTACATCTCTCAAATATCTACAGAGCAGTAAATCTTGAATTGCCACCGTACTTGCAAGATTTGTGGACAAACCCAGCCATCCCCACGACCCCAGCATCTGGTATTATTGAGCCGATGATCGATGGTGTAGCATTGCCCGGTGAATGGGATGGCTCTGCACAATATGATGCTCCTGTATCTGGAGGTACCTTTGATATTGACCAATTTTTCATAGGTTATGATTCATCAAATGTATTTGTTCGAATTGATGCTGATACTCCTACAGACTTTGAGACCCAATCTTCAAATGGAGATGCACCAGATCTTGCAATCTACTTCATGCAACCCAATGCCGTGAATTTTAATGAAGCTGAGACGAATTTCCGAACCTATTACGGAAATCAAATACTTGGATTCCCATCGAAATATATGGTTGCATTTGATTTTGATACGCTACGAGACGATGGTCGTGCAAAGTGGAATCTTTTCACTGCTAAAGGAAAAACTGGCGAGCAAGAACAATGGGTTCTCAGTGGAAGTTCCTCTCTGGGCGACTGTGCAGTTGATGACGTCTATGAATTCATGATTCCTTGGTCTGAAATCGGCCTATCTCCTCGTTATTCTACACGGGTCAAGGTTGTTTCAGCATGGGCTGAATCACTCGCCTATGGAGATGGTATCGATATGGAAATTGCTCCACCCGCACCTGCTGAACTCGTGCTTCCAGATCTTGAGGAATGGGTCACTTTGTTGGTCTTAAATGATACAATAGGTGATGAGACTGGAGATGGTGACTACACATATCCGCTTTCAAGCGATTTTGTAACTCCGAATAATGGAGGTCTTTGGGACGCTCAAAAATTAACGATTCGACAAAGTGCATGGAATGCGCAATTTATACTTGAGATGGGTGAAATGACCGATATATGGGGTCTTTCAAATGGATTTAGTCATCAAATTGTTCAAATTTATGTCGATCAAGGAAATACTTCCTATGGTTCAACCGACATGCTCGATGGAGCTAACGCCGAGATTCACCCCGATTGGGCTTGGGAAGTTGCTGTGAGCGGAACTGGTGAACCAGGTGCTGTCATGGCTGTTCAATCCTTGACTGGAAGCACTTCCTCCCGTGGTGTTGATGTTTCGGGGGATGCCGCTACGAAGACAATCACTTTCACAGTCAGCAAAGATGTCATTGGAGATGACATTCCGAACTATCGCTACATCGTTGTGGTTGGCAGCCAGGATGGATTTGGAACAGGGAAGTGGAGGGATGTTGATGCAACTGCAAGCACATGGACTCTTGGCGGTGGTTCAAATCCAGCTCTCGATGATGGAATCGATTACGATCCAAACGTCATCGATATTGTTCTTGATGGTGACGGGCAAGAAACCATGCTCTCTTCCTATGATGTGGATGGACATGTATACGCACAATTGACTGGATTTGAGATGCCAGAGGTTCCTCAACAGATTTTTGGAGCATCAGTCGATACAGTGACTTCAAATTCAGCAGTACTCACTTGGTCAACTACAGTTGCTGACGCAACATCAATTCAATATACAACTTCTGAAAACGAGCCTACAGATCCTATGTTGCAAAATCAATGGACAGAACTTGGAACTGATCATGCCATTACGTTAACTGGGCTTGAAGTCAATACATCGTATTGGGCCTATATTAGGGCTAATGATACAGCCGATGTTCTGGTAACATTCACGACAAGTAACATAGTTGACCTGACACCCCCTGATTTACTCAATTTGGAAGTCGAGGTACTCGATGATGGAAAAGCTCGAATCAGTTGGTATACATCCGAAAGTTCGACTGAAGAGATCTTCTTGGATGATACTCTTGTATTTTCTAATCAATTCGCAACCAAGAAGAACCATGAATATGTCTCAGAACCTCTTTCAAATGGAGATTGGACACTCTTAGTCAAGAGTTCAGATGCTTCTGGTAATATGAATTCCAGTACCCTTTCATTCACAGTTGATGTTTCAACTGTCATTGATCCAGTGGATCCTGCGGATGATACTGATGACCCTGTTGATGAGGATAAATCCTCTTTGAGTTCATCAGCAATGATGCAAATTGGCGGTCTTGTTGCCGTTCTTCTTATTCTCATTGCCTTCATACGAGTAAGAAAAGGAGAGTCCGGTGATGACGAATGGACGTGATTATTCATCTTCCGTACTTGGATTAAGAATCCATTTACCCAAATAAGCGGCAATAAGCACCATTGCCACTTGGGCTAGGCCTCTTAGAATGTGTGCCCATAGAGGGAATGAATTTCCATCTAATTCGATATCATAAATCCACATGTTTAGATTTGCCCAGTATAAGATGATCAGGAGTACAACCGTTGCTCGTGCAGCCATAATGCGTGTTTTCGGAACGATTAACCCGATTCCACAGAGGACTTCTGGAATTCCACTGATGATGACCCAGAACACATCAGAACCGGGGAGCATGTCGGGTACGATTGCAGTAAACCATTTAGGGTCAATGAAATGGAGAATTCCAACATAGGTGAAAAAGCACCCGAGTCCAATTGCTAGCACGTCACGATGATACGACCATAACGCCTTCATCGCTTCACCACGATTGTCAAGATATCTCCGTCTTGTAGAAGATGGTCTAAACCAACCCGCTGCCAATCGAATTTTGCAGATGGGCCCTTGATTCGAGCAAATCTGAACTTGCGTACAAAGTCGCGGTGCAGTTTGCTACAAATTGTTCTGACTGTCGAATCATCCTTCACAATCAGAGGTTCTTCCATATCGGCTTCTTGTCCCTGTGGTTTGAGATACACTCGCATGAATCCAAGATTATCATAAATGAAATCCTTCAATTCATCAAGTCCAATATCCTTGAATGCAGAGATCTCCATAATTGGCCAGTCTTCTGGTAATCCGATTTTTGCTCGAGCAATATCTTCTGGAGTTGCGATGTCAATTTTGTTGATTGCAATAACAGCTTTTTCGTAAATGATGTTACCTGCTAAACAATCAACAATCTGCTCGGCAGTCGTATTCTGTCGTAACGTAACAATGGCTGATGTGAATCCAAAAGATCTGATGATATCACCCATCTCCTCTGGTGTGAGATATGTCTGCTCAACTGTTGTACGGACATCGATTCCACCTTTGTCTGTGCGTTTGATAAAGACAGGAGGCCGCTGTTCATTAAGCCGTAATCCTGAGTTATGTAATTCTCGATGTAGGACCTTAAAGTGGCCATCTTGAAACGGATCTACAATGTAAAGGACCATGTCTGAAGAACGAATCACGTTGAGGATTTCTTTACCTCTTCCTTTCCCTTCTGCAGCACCCTTAATCAATCCTGGCAAATCCAGAATCTGGATTTTTGCCCCTCTGTGTTCCATGACACCAGGAATACACGTCAATGTTGTAAATGCATAGCCACCTATTTCTGAAGCAACATCTGTTACTTTGGATATTAATGTGGACTTACCGACTGATGGGAATCCAACGAGCGATACTGTTGCATCCCCTGATTTTCGAACTTCGAATCCCTTTCCACCACCACTGGCTTTCGAGTGAGCAGTAGCCTTTTCTTCCTTGAGTTTTAATTGAGCGATTTTGGCTTTCAATTTCCCAATGTGGGCGTTTGTTGCCTTGTTTTTTTGGGTCTTATCGATCTCGGCGCGAATCAAATCGATTTGCTCCTTAATCGTCGCCATCTTAACGCCTCATTCGCAATGGCAAGACCGCTGTTCTTCAATGCTCTTGCTCATGAGGCTCAATTTATTGAAAAGTCGAAGCCTGTAGAGAAGCCGAATGCCTCAAAGAAGAGTTATGATTGGTTTGACCCATGGGGCTTGAAATCATCGTTCTCTTAGTCGATGCTTCTCGCCTTAAATTGACATTGGACTTGGCGTGGAATACTCTCTATGATGGTCTTGAAAAGCGGACGCTGCGCAACACTCGCCCCGTTCAAGACTCCCGCCTGAAGGTCTTGTTTGATATTGATGCAGAAGCAGAATTACTCGATTGGATGGATGCTCAGCCTTGGGGTAAGGACGAGGGCAAGTCCTTCCTCCAACTGCTCGATGAATCAACTGATGGCGAAAAGGGCCTTCTTCTTGCAATGAAATGGGCAAGTCCCGGCGCTTGGGAAGTATGGGAGGGCAGGGCATACCTGTATCTTGATGTTGCACTAAATACCGTCATCGACGGAGAGGATATTCTCTATGGAGGTCAGACATGGGATGAGGTTAGGAAGGAATTGTCGGGTCTTCCAGAATCAGAATATGCTGAGAAGGTCTGTATGGACTGGATGGAGCGAAGAAAAGGATTGGGAGAAACTCTTGATGAAAAAGAAGATGCTCGAATAGTTCCAACGTATGAAGCCCATAATCGGGCTGCAAAGAGCCTTGTCTACACGATGAATCGTTGGAATTCAGAATCAGATATTGTTGCAATAATTGGCAGGGACCATCTTGAAGCACGAAAGTGGGGGACTGGACAGTGGAATGTTTCCACTGTTCTGGTACATGGTCTTCCTGACGATACAACAGCGTCGGGTTGAAAGACCACTTCTGTTTGGGATGATTTATGTCGAACGATGAAGAGATACCGCAGGAAGACATTCCTGAACATCATGATGACGAAACACCTGAATTCGAGGATGTCTCTGAACAGATTGATTTGTCTGAACACGTTGAACCCCTCGATCCTTTGGAAGAAGCGACTCAGCGTGCTGATAAAGCGGAAAAAGAAATTGCGTACAAGGAAGCTGAAATCCAAAATGTACGTAAGCGCCTTATGGCAGAAAAGTCGACACTCATTCAATACGGTGGAATGGGTCTTGCACGTCGAATGATTCCAATCCTTAACGATGTAGATCGAGCACTCCAACAAGTGGAAGAAGGTGATGAATCTCCTGTTGCTCAAGGATTGCGCCTTCTTCGAAACAAGTTGTGGAGAGAGTTGGAATCTGATGGAATCAAGGCTATTGAAGCGAAAGGCTTAGCATTCGACCCTTCCAAAATGGAAGCGATTACGACTTTACCCGCCTCTGAACAATTCCCAGCAGGCCTTGTCATTGACGTTCTGGAACCTGGTTACATGTACAAAGAGCGTGTATTAAGCGCTGCTCGAGTTGTTGTAGCAACAGAGTGATCAGCCTGCATGCGGGCCTGCATTTAATTGTAAAAAGCGGTAAAGTGCATCGTTCGTAATCAACCATTCAATGACTGCACTTGGTACGCTAGGTGTGAGCACAGACCGTGTAGCATCATCATCGTAAACAGTGGAAAGCATCATGCAAGACTGACGGACTCTCCACCCTTCAAATTGCTCGCGTTGATGCAAATCAATCCAATGAACTGAACCATCTGCTGCTTCATAGAGGTCCTTCGTAGTCGTATCAGAGGTAACTAACGTTCCAATACCATGTGACTTTGATGCATGTTCAACCCAGTTCGGTGGGTCGTTGATATCTTCAATGCCAACTATGGTAATACGTTCCTTCAAATCCTTTTCAGTCACCCATGCCTCAATCATTGATTGCCGTTCTTGAAAAGAAAACGGGTTGTTTGTTGTCCATTCTTCTTGAGATGATCCTATTGCAATTGTAACGTCTTGAAAATCCTTTAATGCTTCAAGAACAAGATGTTCATGGCCATTATGGAATGGTTGGAACCGTCCGAGAACAATTCCTTTCGCCATGTTTTAGGCAAAGTACGGTGCAACATCAACGTTTGGAAGCGATAGTCCCATTTCATTGAAACAAGCAATCATTCGCTTACAGCCTTCAACCATCTCATCGACAGTGGTTGTGCCCATACTTCCAACTCTGAACATCTTACCTTTCAAGTGGTCTTGTGCACCGATTACTTGCGTGTCATACTTTTCTTTGAGCATGCTTCGCCAAGAATCATCAATTCCTTCTGGATACATGATGGCTGTAACCGTATCACTTTGCTGTCCCCCATCTGCAAGAAGCAAGAAGCCGAGGTCGGTGAACAGGTTTCGTACACCGTTTGCAAGTGTTTGGCATCGCTTCCAGCGATTCTCGAGACCTTCTTCTTCTAATTCACGAAGAGCTGCAGCCCAACCCATTGCCAAATTGATGGCAGGTGTCCATGGCGTTTGGTCATCATCTCCTTTCTTGAGTGCTGATATAAGATCAAGATAGTAGACGGGATTTGAATCACCTTGCTTACGAATGGTTTCCAATCGTTCGATAAAATGTTCATTGATCGCAATTGCAGCAATACCACTCGGCCCTGCAGTACATTTCTGAGCCCCCATTACCACTGCTTCAGCTTCCCACTCAGCAGGATGTACCGGTGCGCCTCCGACAGAGGTGATTCCGTCAAGGATGAATGCTACATTGTATTCCTTACACATCTGTGCCAAGGATGCAGCATCTTGAGTAATTCCAGTACTTGTTTCATTATGGCAAATAAGAACTGCTTCGTACGTTCCACGGCCGAGTTGTTCTTCTAATTCCACGAAATCAAAACTGCGTCCCCAATCATAAGCGATGTGTTTCACTTGGCAATATTGCTTACATATTTGAGCGACACGTTCCCCAAATTTTCCATTGGTTGGAACAAGGACTCGGTCGTTTGGACGGAATCGATTCGCAATCACCATCTCCATTGCAGCAGTGCCACTTCCAGATACAGCGACGACTTTGTATCCATCCTCACCAGCCCATGATTGTGTTCCACGGGTTCGTTCTGATGGTGTGAGATTGAATGCGGAACGTAATCCTGCATTCAGATCTGCCATGACATCACGAAATTCTGGTCCTCTTGCAGTTATCACTGGAGTAGCCATTGCCTGCAAACAGGCATCGCTCATACGCACAGGGCCGGGGACAAGAAAACAGTCTCCTTCGTGGGTCATAATTGAATCCAGACGCGGTCGGTTTTTGAACAACATCTATGATTTTAGCAAGAAGATGGAATTTGCGAGGATGCTATGTCCTAAAGAAGAGAAGTTCTAGGGCGTTTCATGTTGCGGATTGGTCTTGCTATGTTGCAGGGTGCCCGACATGAGCATGAAGAGGCTCTCCTTGCTTCAGCAACGGACTTGAAACTTGATGTCGAAATCGTCTATCTCCGTTCAGCAAACGATGTTGATGATACAATCGATGCACTTGTTCTTCCCGGTGGTGAATCAACCGCCATGAGGAAAGCCTCAACCTCTGAAGGACTTCTCGATGGAATCTATTCGTGGATGGAGGATCATGTGAGCAGGCCTGTCCTTGGAACCTGTGCAGGAGCGATCTTATTGGCCATGCCCGATGGAGGGCGCCCACCGTTCATTCAAGCGGGTATTTCTCGAAATGCTTGGGGTCGTCAACGCCAATCTTTCGAAGCCTCAGTAGAGGTTGACTTACCTCTTCACGAATCCTCAAATGTAAAGGTGACTCGAACAGCGGATGAATTTGGGCATACGCCCTTGGCCGTTGCCCCTATGCTAAATGATGGAGAATCAACATCGTTCCCAGGTGTGTTTATCCGTGCCCCTCGTTTTGATTCGGAATCCGTCAATTGCAATGTCATTGCTCGCTTTGGAGATGAAATTGTTGGTGTCATTGACGGCTCTAAATGTGCTGTGACGTTTCATCCAGAACTGACAGGTGACCGACGCTTCCATACTTGGCTTCTGCAACAAATAGTGAATCAAGTACCGACGAATTGAACAACAAGGGGCTAGAGGGATTACACATGGTCGTTCATCTTCCAATGATTTCAGAGGTTTTGCCTGCTGAAGAAGGTGAGGCTGAAGGCTGTATACAATGCCAACAGGGCCGTAAACTCGTTCTTTTTGTAACTGGTAAATGCCATTGGGGTTGCGACTATTGTCCACTTTCTGAGAATCGTAGAGAGTCTCCTGACATGTTTGCCAACGAACGTCGTTGCAGCACTTGGGACGAAGTAATCGAAGAAGCAAATGCCATGAAAGCAACTGGTACTGGCATCACTGGAGGCGATCCAATGCTTGATCCTGAACGTTCAGTGGAGGCCGTGTCTCAACTCAAGAACGCCTTTGGGCCTGAACATCACATTCATCTTTACACATCAATCCCATTCAAGGAAGAATGGGTTGGAAAACTTGCAGAGGCTGGTTTGGATGAACTCCGTTTCCACCTACTTGATGGAACGACTCGTCAATATGAGGACGTCATTCGTTCCTCACATGAAGCAGGCATTAACGTTGGAATTGAGTTGCCTTGTGAACCAGACAAAGAAGAGTCTTTGTTCCTACTTCTCGATCAACTTGCAGAACTCCCCATTCAATTTATCAATCTCAATGAACTTGAAATTACCATTGGAAATCAAGAAAACATGGATGTGCGTGGATTCAATCTCTCCAGTGGGTTATCTGCTGCTGCAGAAGGTTCACTCGAACTTGGCCTTCGCTTGAAAGAGGCTTCAAAAGACAAACCGTATCATCTCAAATTCTGTACAGCTTCATACAAGGATGCTGGGCAACTAAGGGCACGTTTCCGTCGTCGAGGCGAGGCTACACTCCGACCCTATGAACAATTGTCAGAAGATGATACGATTCTGTTTGGAGCGATTCCAACCGAACCTGAGGATGCTCGTGATGACGTAGAAGAATTACGGGAAACACTTGCCATTGATTCTGCATGGCTTCGTTATGATGCTCAAACGCAACGCATTGAGATGCCAGTGAGTGTTGCAGAAGATCTTGCTGAAATTCTCTCAGTTCCGGTTCTTATGGTTGAAGTTCATCCAACGCACGAACGACTCGAGGTTTCGGTTGTTCATCTGAATGAACATCGTTGATTGAAAAGGATTATATCCTACGGAATCGACAGATAATCATGAAGAAAATTGCTCTTTTGCTTGCCTGCACAATGATGCTTGCTGGATGTAC
>QXYA01000095.1 GCA_009887135.1 Candidatus Poseidoniales archaeon | reverse complement strand
TTGACATATTTGTCAGCAGTATTGCAGCTTTGCTCAAAGTTGATGACTGGATTGCGAATGGGTTTGAATTCGATGATGGAGATTACTTGACTGATAATGGAATTTGCCGACTTCATGCGAGTGGTAAAGGAGATATCATTCAACGACTCATTGAAATGCATGGATTTGAACCCAAAAACGTGCTCTCAGTCGGCGATTCTGAGATGGATCTCTCCATGATGATCGATGGAAGTCATTTCATTGGGTTTAATCCTAGTCGAGACTCGTCTATCAAAGCCTTCGAAAAATCCAATGTTCCAATTATCTACGAGAAGAATCTCATGAAGATTCTAGATTTCATTGAACTTCCTTCAAGCGAAGGGAATTGATGTTGATTTATGGGATTGTAAATTGATAACCGTCAACATACATGGTTTTGGTTGGAATCCGAGCATCTTCTGGTAAGATGTTTGATCCTGCCATGTAGAGGAACAAACCAGAGTCGTTCCTCTGAAATCTATACACTCATGCCCATGTACGTGTCCTGTGACAAATATATCAGGTACCTCTCTGATAACAAGGCCATCTTCAAGTTCTGGTGATAATGGAGTTTTACCCCCCCACTGAGGGGCTAAATGTCGTCTTCTTAACATCTGACGCATTGCTTCCACCGGTTCAGCATATGTTACAGTTCGAAGACCTGCAACAAAATCGTCAATTGATTTTCCATGGTAAGAAAGTAGTCGGACATCATGGAGTGAAAAATCACAGGGATTTCCAACAAATGTGGTTTTATTGTAATCCTGCTGAATGTCTTTTTCGAACGTAGGTTGAGGTTCTGCAGGTCGGACTGCATCGTGATTGCCTGGAAGCATAATGCATTCAACCCAATCGGGTAAGAGTTCGAGCAATCGTGCGAATTCAGTATACTGGCCAAATAAATCAGGTATGGCAAGTTCCTTATCTTGTCCTGGATAAATTCCTACCCCATCGACACAGTCTCCACTTAAGACAAGATACTTGATTGTCTTAGCCAATGGATCTGTGTGAAACCAGCGAACCATTTTGTGCCATTGTGCTTCTAAAAACGTCTTTGATCCTACGTGTATATCTGATAGGAATGCAACACTGACTCCAACATTAGCACTTACCTTGTCGTGTTTATCTTTCATAGGGAAGAATAAATCATCGACATAGAATATGTCTCCGGTTTGGGAAAACGAACCGCTTACGCCCAATACGTCATCCGGCATGAGGCCAGCTTCTACAACTTGCTCATGCATACGGTCTCTATCATCGCCCTGTCGAATTGTCAGTAAACAATTCATTTCACCAGTTTCATCCTCTAAGCCAAACATAAGGTGTCCGTTCTTTGTATGCCTAGGCTCATTGACAAGTCCTATTGCAACTGCCAAATTTTCATATCCTTGATATCGTCGATATTCAACATTCAATCTACCAATTTCTTGAGGTTTTCTTGGTAATCGAGAATTTGTAACAATCATCTTTCGAATACTGTCTAGACGATCGTTAAAACATGCCTGAATATCTCCCATCTTCCCTTCAGTCGTACTGTTCCCAGTGATGTCATAATGAACAAAAATATCGAGATCCACATCCGTAGCTAGTCCTGAAAAGTCCTGTTCCCTCCAGTCAGGAAGATTATTCCTATACTGAATTTTTACGGGCTCTGTTTCCTTAATTGGTGCAATAGTCCTACCGATAGATTGAGTCATCTTGTCAGGAATTGGTTGTTTTAGTTTCTCGAACTCAGCAATCATCTGGTCAAGAATAGATACTGTCAGCATCCCACGCTGGAATCCTATTTTCTCTCCCTGTTTGAGAATCTCAATTGGCTTAGATTGTGCAAGTAAAATTTCTTTCACACCCGCGGTAACGAGTATTCCTTTACTCATTAATTCCTGCGAAATCGACCCCCACTCCGCAGACATATTTGCTTAGAGGGGTCGACCCTCCAAAAGGGTTGATGTTCAATCTTCTTGTGATTCATCGTCCCAGTGGACGTCAATTCCCATATCCTTGCCTTCAGTATCTCGATTTTTTTCAGACCATGTTTGAGATTGCCAAGCGGTTTCTTGCGCAGCAGCTGCTGCCCGTTTGTTGCGTTCAATTTCGGCAAGAGCATTTTCCCGAGCTTTCGTTTCACGTTCTTCAAGATCTTTCAATCTGTTCTCTTCTGCTAACTCCATCGCTTGATCCCAATGTCTGATTGCAGTGAGCAAAGCGAAGTGCACAAATCCTTCTTTGTTTTCCTGACGGTTTCCACCGATTTGAGTCGCTTCTGCTATTGCCCATGTCTTTGATGCAATGCCAACATACACATAACCAACTTTCTTTGAGGTACCATCATTTCCTGGACCTGCAATTCCTGTTATTGAAATAGCAATGTCGGCATTTGCACGGGCAAGTGCTCCTTGAGCCATTTGAATTGCGACCTCTGCTGAAACTGCTCCTTTCTTTTCGAGCAATTCTCGACTAACATTCAGTTCCTGAATTTTAGCCTCGTATGAATATGTGACCCATGACTGGTTAAACCATGCACTTGCACCAGCAATATCGGTGAGGGTGCTCGCGAGTAAACCGCCCGTACAGGATTCTGCAATTGTGACGGTGTAGCCGCCTTTGAGTCGACGTACTAGCCTTGCTGCAGTAGCTTGTGCTTCCTCGTCCATTGTCTAAACGCGGTTTGGCATCTAATTTGAGGTTATTGGATACCTCTTGTTTCAAATACATCTCTGTACACGGAAGGCTGGGTCTGTGGTCTAGGGGTTTATGACGTCGCCCTTACAAGGCGAAGATCGAGGGTTCAATTCCCTCCGGACCCATTACCAGGTATAATCTACAAGATGACCAACATCGTCTGCAATCACCTTTGTGATTCCACTTTTTTTAGCGAATTCATCAGCATCGATCTGTTCCGAAACGAGCATCAAATGGACTGCTCGCTGCCATAGTCCAGGAGTTATTTCTTCTCCTCTGTGGTCAACTCCGATAAGGATTCCATCCAATTCTGCAAACATTAGCGCTCCGGTTGCGGATTGTAAATCTGTACTTGACATCAGCAACCAACGTGCTCCACTCATTTCTTCTCGAAGGTTAGTTCCTAATTCTGAGAAGTACAGGATTTTCACATTCACACCATCCGATATCTCAATAATGCAATGATTCCACCCATGTTGTTGAGTTGTTCACCTGAATCATGGTCAGATGAACATTGAACCAGTTCAGCACCTATGTCACTAATTGCTTCTACCCAAGAAGAAACAGGTGTGCCATCAATCATTGCTTCAGGGTCTCGAAGTGTGTCCGCTGAAATGAGTAACGTTTCTATTGCCCCTTCATTCATTGCTCTCGATAATTCTTTTTCACCATAGGCCACAGCTCCATTCTTACTTAAACGAAGCCAGACCTCTTCCAGTAATTTTATTTCTTTACTAATTGCATATTGGGAGAGGAGTTCATCTGCTAATCCTTCACGAATAATTTCATTCGCTCCTGAGCGACCTGCCATGGATGTGGATACAAGCCGGATGGTTCGTTGTGGGTCTTGAGTGATAATCACATTACGTAATCGTTCTCTCGCATGACCTGGCCCACACAAGATCATAGGTTTATTTGTTGAAGTAGCAGCGAGAATCTCCTTTGCAACTTGTTGTTGGAACGATTTAGCAACGGATTCACTTGTTCGAATATCACCACGCTTCCCTCCACCGCGCATTGTCCACGTAGCACCTTCTCGCAATCCTCGCCGTGTAACTTCAAAAAGAATAATTTCATCATTTTCAACAACGATGATCGATATAGTACTCTTCTTATCGGAGTTCATGGTTTCCTCAAGCAAGAGTCTGTCGTATTCAGGAAATCCACGTAGTGAATGAAGCTCAATTTCATCTCCCACTTCGATAAGATGTGTATGGTGTGAACCAACGTCTATTGGGGCTTGTTCAATTGTGCCATGCACTCGTAGGATATTGGAGTAGGTTTTGTATTCAGTGGTGATAATTCTGAGTTGAATCCACATCTTTTTTCGCTCAGCAGCCTTAGCCCGATCTCCCGATTCTGCAGTTGTTGTATCTCTACGTTCACCAAGCATTGCAAGGCTTCTTCCTGAAATCGCAAACCTTGCAAGTACCCATAAGTCATCTTCAGAATCAATCCGAAGTTTCCAATGTTGCTCGCTTTGCTTTAGCAGTTGCATTCAGGATCACCCGAAAACACCAACGAGATTTCCATCCTCATCCATGTCCATATCATTTGCAGCAGGTCGCTTAGGTAGTCCTGGCATGGTCATTATTGAACCAAGAATTGCAACTACGAAACCTGCTCCTGCATTTAATCTAAATTCACGAACTGGTAATTCAAAGCCAGATGGAGCTCCAAGCATTCCAGCATCGTGTGAAAAAGAGTACTGAGTCTTTGCCATACAAACAGGGAGATTACCATATCCCCATTCTTGGATTTTCTTCAATTGACGTAGTGCAGGTGCTTCGAAGATTACATTCGATGCTCCATACATTCGAGTTGCGATGGCTTCAACCTTCTTTTCGATTGTATCATCAGGGCTAACAAGGGGCAAAAAGGGCCGTCCTGCAGCAACGTGATCGTGTATGGAATCCACCACAGCATTCGCAAGTGCCTCTCCGCCTTCTCCACCCTTTGAGTGAACTTCTGTTCGACAGACTCTGCTTGCACCACTTGCTCGTGATGCTTCTTCAATTGCTTCGAGTTCAGCATCGGTATCACTTGCAAAGCGATTGATTGAAACGACAACAGGAATTCCAAAACGAAGCATATTCTTGATGTGTCGATCAAGATTCGATGTTGCTCCAGCCACAACAGCAGTTACATTCTCAGTTTCAAGTTCTTCCTTCGACGGTCTGTATCCTCCGCGTTCTCCAAAGGCCTTTCCATGAAGTTTCATAGATCGAACTGTGACATTCATTACAACGCAATCTGGAGCCTTTCCAGAGGTTGCAGCCTTAATGTGCATGAATTTCTCAGCCCCCATGTCACTTCCGAAACCTGCTTCTGTCACAACATAATCTGCACAAGAGAGTGCGATTCTATCAGCTACAATTGATGAATTTCCATGAGCAATATTTGCAAATGGTCCACCGTGAATAAATGCTGGATTTCCTTCTAAGGTTTGTACGAGGTTTGGTAAAAAGGCATTGCGAAGGAGCAAGGCCATTGATCCAGCAGCTTCGATATGCTCAGCCTTAATTGGATGCCCTTCGATGGATTGAGCGATTACAATCTCTCCTAAACGATGTCGAAGGTCACTGTAATCCTTAGCAAGAACAAGAATAGCCATGATTTCAGAAGCGGCTGTTATATCAAACCGATCTTGGCGAACGTTCCCGTTTGCAGGACCTCCTAGGCCAACCACAACATCACGGAGAGAACGATCGTTAAGATCAACAACTCTTGGCCAAAAGACTCTGTTCGTATCAATTTTACAGGCATTACCGTGTTTGATATGATTGTCAATTAAAGATGAAAGAAGATTATGTGCAGAAGTTACTGCATGGAGATCTCCTGTAAAGTGGAGGTTAATCTCCTCCATTGGAAGTACTTGTGAATTACCTCCACCAGCAGCTCCACCTTTGATTCCAAAAACAGGGCCCATGGATGGTTCTCGAATAACACATGTTGCATTCTTTCCAATTCGGCAGAGGGATTGAGTGAGTCCAATGGTCGTTACAGTTTTGCCTTCTCCAAACGGAGTCGGGTTTACAGATGTGACAAGAATCAGGTTTCCTTTAGATGAAGAAAAGCGCTGTTTCATCCCATCCCAGGAAATCTTAGCCATACTCGACCCATAGGCAATCAAATCACTTGACGGAATACCTAACTTCCAAGCAATCGCTTCAATAGGTTCTAATTCAGCCTTCCTTGCAATCTCTAAATCACTGGCCATAATTTCTATGCAAAGCAGTTTGGCTTTCAAAGAAACCCCTATTCAGAGGATAAACCGTCCAATTTAGCGGTTCTTCGGCTAAACCGAATCACTCTTCTTTCATGGAACCGAGATAATCTGGCAAATCAACACCAGCCATCTTGGCTACATCATGAACTGGAGGCAAGGAACGGATGAGAGAAGAAACAAAGTTTGCTGTGCTTCCTCCTTCGCTTCCACCTGCACCAGAATCCCAAACTGTGATCTTGTCGATTTGTAGGTTTGCGATTGCTTCTGTTTGTCGAGCAACGATTTCTTCAATCTTCTCAACCATGAGGAGGGTCGCAGCAGCCTTTACATCGCCACCTGCACTTGCAACGAGTTGCTTGTATCCATTTGCCTTTGCTTCAAGAACCGCTTTGGTACCTTCCGCTTCAGCATTGTAACGAGCAAGTACAGCATCTGCTTCACCACGAGCGATACGTCGTAGACGTTCTGCTTCAGCTTCGGATGCAATCTCGATTTGAGTCTTAGAAATCTCTTCCTTTACAATCTCTTCAGCACGTAGACGCTCTTGTTCGAGCATATACTGTGCCTTTTGAACTTCCATCTCAGCAGTTCTTCGAGCAACTTCAGCACGCTGCATAGCATGTGCTTCCTTTTCATCGAGATCCGCCTGGTACGATGCGATTTCTGCACGGGACAAGTTTTCTCCTTGAACACCAAGTGCTTCTTGTTGTTGAATGTAAACACGTCGATCAACTTCAGCAGTCTTCTGTCCCTTCTGAGATTCAGCAACGTTGTTTGCGACTTGAACTTCTCTGTCTCGGTCAGCGTTTGCCTTACCGATTGCACCATCACGTTCTGCGTTTGCTACGTCGACAAGCGCCTTGTTAACTGCACCAGATGCAGCTTTCTTACCGATGCTTTCGATGTAGTTTGATTCGTCAGTAATATCGATGATGTTGACGTTGATGAGGTAAAGACCGAGCTTGTGTAGTTCAGCACCTACGTTGTCTCGAATGAGTTCGAGGAATGAATCTCTGTCTTGGTTAATCTGTTCAATTGTAAGACTTGCAACGGTAAGTCGGAGTTGACCCAAGATGATTTCTTGTGCCATTGCTTCAATAGCGTCCTTGGTAAGGTGCAGAAGACGTTCTGCTGCGTTAGCCATAATCAATGGGTTTGTACTTACACCAACAGTGAATGTGGAGGGTACGTTGATACGAATATTTTGCAGAGAAAGGGCGTTATCCAATGGGATAGAAATTGTCATTGGAGTAAGTGAGATTTTCTTGTATTCTTGGACAAGAGGCCAAACCATGACGGCACCTCCATGGATACAACGTGATGCTGCACCCCCCTTGATACGTCCATAGACAACCAAGATTTCGTCAGAAGCACATCGCTTGTAACGAGTTACAAGAAGGATAAATCCAAATGCTCCAACTGCTAATACTGCAAAAATTATGAAAACTGCCCAGGTCGATGCGTCCGCCATATTAGTTTTACAGAACCCATCCTATTAACTGCTTTGCCTACGTCCGTAAACCCTTGGTGACGCTTATTCTTCGGAAGCATCCTCAAGCGGGATAACAATCATTGTTGATCCAATACGGTCAATAACTTTGATGAATTCTCCACTAGGAATGAGCATGGCCTTATCTTTTGCACGTGCTATGACGTTCTTGAGTGATCCACCGAGTGGAATCTGAACTTCTCCAGATTCATTTGGTCGGATTCGAGAGTATACTTGGCCTCTTTGGCCAATAGCATCATCGTAATTCATAGTACCATCTGCTTGCAGGTGGCTTATTCCTCTCATCATTTGAGCCATGCCGTACATTCCACCGGCCGCACCTGCTCCTCCGAACAATACGGCAGCTACGTCGCTGCCTGTCGCCGATAGGCCAAACATACCAGTGAGTCCAAACATCATCACAGCTACTGAAAGCCCTTGAATGCTTAACATTTCGAATCCGAGATCTGTTCCAATGTCTGCGTCAAAACCAACCGCTTCTCCAACTCCTCCAATAATGTCTCCAACGAGCATTAAAATCATCATGATGAAGAAAAGGATTCCTCCCAAAATAGCACAACTAACGAAGATGACTTCTAGTAAGGTTGGTGCTTCGATTCCTGCTAGGTCTGCAAGCCATTCAAAGATACTCATAATTCTCAATCCAAGGTTGGCCTTAATTGTCTTTACTGGGAGTTCGGCTTAATTTGTACCGTTCGATGCCAACAATGACTGATATGGAGAGTCCTGCTAGAGTTGCCGATACGATGTTGTTGAATCCAGCACTCCAGCACAGAAGCCATGTCCATAGTGGCAAAAAAATTAGGAGTGTACGTTTCAAAAACGGCCAAAATCCACCAAACAATTCTTCAGCACCATCATCAATGGTTCGAAAGGTCGTGATGTCTGGGGAAACCATAGTAATCGATATCAAAAGTCGACGAAGAAGATGAGGGTAATTAGGGAAACAACCCAGGTTATGACACCGAAACCAACGCCCTTGCCTTGATTCTTGATTGCATCTTCATTGACTTCACGATTGAGTTTGAGTGGATTCAATAGTAATTCCTTTTGCTCCATGCGGAACACAACGATGGCGAGCATTATTGCAGCAGCAGCCCCACCTCCAAACAGGGTTGTAACCCATCCCTCTACCTCTCCCATGAGTTTAATCGATAGGAAAAATTGAGTAATTCCGAACATAAACCAGAGAAATGAACCACGTTCTGCTGCCGCCATGGTAATGCTATGCACTCCTTCCTCTTGAATCCGATGCCGACGGAAATAAACAAAATCTCGTGTTTTTGGGGACAGATGTTCATCAATAAAGAGTTCCATGGAGGGTACATGGGCGAGGTACGATATGCGGTGGGAGGCTCGCCCATATCGCATTCACTCTCTCCAATGCTGTTTCATCTGGTATTCCATCACTTAAAGAAAAAGAACCAGATTCCGAATCTAATTCCTCGATCGTTACGACTGATTGAATCTGTGCACGTGGATGAGGTGTTAGGATGGGGATATATCGAGCATGATGAACATAATCCGGATTGGGCTCTACTCGGAAGTCGACTCAACAAGAACTCGGTACAACTTACAAGACTTGTGGGGGAAGTTCTAACCCGAGATATACGCCCTTCATTTGAAGGAGTCGAACCATCACGAAAACGTCCGCCAGCCTCACATCATCTTCCATCGCAGTATCACGGTGAAGAGGTTTGGTTGAATCTTACCTCACCATTGAAGCATCAGTTGCAAAGTATGGCTTTCACGCCTGTTGACAAAGGAATGGATATTCTCTCAGTTAATACGCTGCGATGGACTGGCCACGGTTGGTATTGTGCTACAACAGATGGTGCAGGTGTGGTTGATGTTGCAATTCACCACGGAATTGATGTTGCTTCTGGAGCGATCCTTGGTCTGCATGGGGGCGGCGGTTCTGCCCGTTCAATCGCAGATGCTTGGCTTGAGTCGGGAGGCCATGTTGTTTCGCTTGGTGGACGAAGGAAAATCGATGCGTCTCTGATTACCAAAAAGTTAGCAGATGTGAAACAACTTGACCTGCTCATCGATTTTGATGGTACGTACGATCAACATCTCGCCGTAAAGAGAACGCTTACGCCAGATTATCTTCCCTTGAACGGTTCACTTCTAGAAAGGGACTCCATCCTCGATTCAAAGAACTCTACAATCGATGGAAGATGGATGCTGGCTGGACAGCATCTTGAATCATGGCGTCGTCTGTGGGCTCCGCAAAGTGCTGAACATTTGCCCACACTTGCCCAACTCATGTCATGGCTGTCTGATTGTGAATTTGAACTGGCCATTTCGAGAAGCAAATCAATGGAAGAATGAAATGTCCGAAGAGCCAGCCAACCCTATGAGCGCACGCTCCTTGGTGATGTGTGGGTTGCTTGTCTTAGCAACCTTTTCGGGAGTGCAAGCATTTCCAGAAGAGGATTCTAATTTCCAATCGCCTCACTCAGGGCCAGATTTCCCAGTCGGATGGATTGATTTTTCAGTGAATCAACAAGGACCTCCTGGGCAAGATCATCGCCTCGTCTATCCAGCAATGGTTTCAGGAGAGGACAGTGAAGTTGCAGGGAACGGTCCATTCCCATGGATGGTTCTCATCGTTGATGAAAATGAAACTCCAGAAAACTACATGCTTCTCTGCTCACGAATTGCACAAACGGGTACGATGGTGTACATTCCGTCATGGCAAACCAGTGTTGAAATCAATGATCTGATCTCCGATTTAGAGGAAATTCAAGCATGGATGTATAATGCGAACCAGTCGAATGAGGCAGTGCTTGGAATGTTTGGTTCCGTAGATGAAGCTCATTGGGGCCTCATTGGACACGGCGTAGGAGCTGTTATCGCAACCAATGGATACATCAATTGGCTTACACTTGCAACAAATCAAACCGTCCAACCGCCGAGAGCTATTGTTGGACTTGCTCTTGAAGTTGAGGAAGTAAACGAGCCACTGACGATACAAGCACCTGCTCCAAATATTGGTCTGTTCATAACAGGAAGTGCTGATGAAGTAGCACCAGCAACAGAACACGTTCTTCCAGTACTGGAAAACGTAGATGGGTTCGCGTGGCAAATACTCCACTCACTTGGAGCAAATCATTACCAGTATCAAGATTCATCTTCCTTCCTTGAAGACTTCAATGATGGAGATGCTTCACTCACTCAAGAGGAACAACTCGACCATGCAATGGAGCATGTTCTTCCTTATCTTGACTTAACATTGCGTGGAGACCATTCGTCCTTCCGTGAGGCGTTCAACCGTCCGAATGATGTCGATACAGTGGTCGATTCGAATGGGTATGTGGATGAAGACTTCGATGAGGCGCAACTTATTCCTCTTACAACACCTATCAGTTTGAATGGGACCTTATTCAGTCCAACTGATGAAGCAGTTTTCTTAGCATCATGGTCTATGCGAAACGGTGATCAATACGACGATATCCCTTCAAATTGGACCGTTTCAACAAAATGTGTTCTTGATAATTCTACTGTGTTTTCAGGAGTCATCATCAATGATGAGGCTCGGTGCGTTGTGCCAATGAGTGGTGTCTCTCCGGGAGCTCATCAAATCAAATTGAAGGTCTTTGTAGAAGGCGGTTCCGGATACATTACGTTCGACTTTAACAGAACAAATGATCCAATCGGATTGATTGATCCCTACCCAGAACTACTTGTTCCACAACGGGGATATGTTCATCTCGATTCTTCTGAGATTGCCATCGACCCTGATGGCCAAGCAATTGAAATCATCAACGCCACACTTCTTGATAATGAATCACATTTCAATATCATTATCGATGCCGATTTATTGGGATTCACACTTTCACATCCACTTGATGAAGAATGGGAGGGGACTACGAAAGTCGCGTTGGAACTGAAAGCAGGTGGGGCTATCCTTGATCTGTTGAACGTCACCCTAAACGGCAGTATTCTTCCAATCAATGACCCGCTTATTCAACTCTCTACGGTGGTACAACAAGTGGTTGACGAAGATGGTCCTGCTGTTTGGTTTGATGCGTCTCAATACATCACTGACCCTGAAGGGGCTCCTTTGGCAATGGAAATTAACGGATTGACTCAAGGAGAAGGTGAGTTGCTTTCATGGTTCGTTGAACCTTCAAATGACACGATTCGATTTACTCCTTTGTCCAATGCTAACGGCGCAGAAGTGTTCACGCTAACTGCCTCTGATGGATTCAATACACCTCTTTCACTTGATGTACCGTTCAGAGTAAATGCAATGAACGATGCATTTGATGTTACTGAATCGTCATGGAATATTGCTCTAGGGGAGGAGGAGACACTTCTCGTAAGCCTTCTTGATTTTGCTGTTGATGCCGATGGAGATGCGTTGGTATGGGAATTAGAATCAGATGGTTCAACGAAGTCGCAAATGGCGATATCTGGTCAAGAGTTGCTCATTTCTGCATTGATTGATGCAAATGGAATTGACAATGGATGGTGGCTGAATGTCACTGATGGTGAGATTATCTTCGAAAAGAGAATTACCTTGACGATAAGTGCTGAACCGGATCGTCCTGTTCTATCGAATGGGTCAATCACAAAGACCTCTGAAAACACACTTCTGTTGCAATGGCTTTGGAGCGATACAGATCCTGATTCACAAATGGATGTCATCATAAATCTTGACGGTGTACTTCAAAGTGGAATAATGAATTGTGATTCTTCATTAATCACTTCTTGGTGTACTCAACTTTTCACTGGAGAATTGGTCCAAGGTTCGATTCTACAGTTTGATATCATTGCAAGAGATCCAGCCTTTGCAGATGTTTCATTGCGCCTTCAGTACACGGTTCCAGTTGAGCCAGAGACTCCTTCTGCAGATTCGGATGATACATCAAGTGGAAGCTCATCCCTCATTGCTGCTGTGATCATTGTGCCACTCGTTGCACTTGTTGGGTGGATGCTGTTCCAGGTTCGAAAGCCTCCTCAGCAACCTGAGCCTGATGATCAATCAGGCGGCTTACTGGCTCGAGCAGAGCGGAAAATAAACGAATCATAGAGGAATGTTGCCGTGTTTCTTAGGTGGGCTCCATTCTCGCTTTGAGCGTAGAATATTCAGTGCTCTGCAAAGACGCAATCTGCTTTCTGAAGGTTCGATGACATCATCAAGCCAACCATTTCTTGCTGCAACGTATGGATCACCAAATTTGGCTTTGTATTCATCGACGAGTCGAAGACGAACGTCTTCTTGTTGTTCTGGTTCAACTGCGTTGATTTCTCTTCGATGAATGATGTTAACCGCTCCTTCTGCCCCCATTACTGCAAGTTCAGCAGTTGGCCAAGCGACATTGTAATCACTCTGTAAATGCTTACATGACATTGCCAAGTAGGCTCCACCGTATGCTTTTCTCGTGATGAGTGTAAGTTTGGGGACTGTTGCTTCAGCATAGGCGAAGAGGAGTTTTGCTCCATGTCGAATGATTCCACCCCATTCTTGAACAACACCTGGAAGGAATCCTGGAACATCTTCGAACGTTACAAGAGGGATGTTGAATGCATCACATAGGCGAATGAATCGAGCGGCCTTGATCGATGCGTCAATATCTAAGCAGCCTGCGAGAACATTTGGTTGATTGCCGACAATACCGATTGTACGTCCGTTAAGTCGAGCGAATCCAATGATGATGTTTTCTGCGTAATTTGTGAAGAGTTCTAAGAATTCTCCATCATCAACAACTTCTTCGACAACCTTCACCATGTCATAGGGACGATTGGGATTGTCAGGAACGAGTGTTTCTAATTCTTCATTGAGACGGGTTATTGGATCTTCAGTCGCTACGAATGGAGGTTCAGCATCGTTGTGGTCTGGAAGATAAGATAGTATCTCGTGAACGAGGAAACATGCATCTTCTTCGTCATCTGCTACCAAACAAGCAATTCCCGACCTTGACGCATGAAGTGATGCGCCTCCAAGTCCAGATGCGTCAACTTCACCTTGTTGCACTTCAGGAGTTTCGAGTGGAGAGGATAGGAATAACTGCCCATGCTCTTCTCCAAGTATTGTGAAATCAGACAGACTTGCAGCCAGTGCGGAAACACCAACGACAGGTCCAAGGACAAGGCTGAGGACTGGAATTCTACCACTGCATTGGACAAGTCGATCGAGGAGTTCTCCAGTTCCAGCAAGTGCATCGAGCCCATCATGAGCACGTTGGCCCCCTCCATCCCAGACACATACGAGTGGTGTTTTTGTCCGCTCAGCCATTTCAACGACTTTAGCGATCTTCTTTGCATGCATTTCTCCCATTGAACCCCCATGAACGCTGAAGTCCTGGGCAAAGCAGTGAACTCTACGGCCATCAATGGTTCCATGTCCTGTAATTACTCCGTCTCCAAGTGTTTCATGAAGGAACATATTGTGGTCAGTTGTTCGATGCGTGACAAATGTATCAACTTCAATGAATGAATCGGGATCTAATAGCATCCCGATACGGTCTCTTGCAGTTCCTCTTCCTCCTGCTCGGATGGCTTCCTGTGCCTTCAATCCGCCCCCTAATCGAGCACTTTCTCGACGTGAGCGAAGTTCGCTAACGGGGTCACCAGTAGGAGTCGCCATGGACAGATGAGGGTCGATGAGGTTCTTCATCGAATCGCTTAATCTCTTATCTGATAGATTTCTTCTCCAAAGAGATTGGTTGCGAGAATTTCGCGGACATTTTTGTCCGTTGAGAGGGCATAATGTAACTTTACAATTGCAGCTTCAGGTGATGTCGTGATTCCGTGCCCTAACATGCCTATTTCTTGTTGGATTCTTCCTTTGGAGTAGACATTCATATCCACTGGGCCATGGATGCATTGGTTCACGATCATGACGGGGATGTTGTTATCAATCGCCTTCTGAATTGACGAGCGTAATTCGAGGTTCTGAGGTGCATCTTCATTTGGATTTTCGATTGGTACGTGACCAAGTCCAGTGCCGTGGAAGACTAAGGCATCAACATTCGATTCTATTGCCTCGTTAATCTCAGCGGAGAGTAACCAAGGTCCAGCCATGAATTGGCGAATCGATAGATCAGGTTTGAATCGTGATGCTGCAGTTGCTCTTTCACGTACTGGATGTTCCATTCTGTTCTTCTGATAATGTTCGCTGAGTTGAATTTCAATGATCCCTTCATCGATTGTTACTGTTGCGAGTGGTTGGGTGTTTACCGGTCTGAACGCGTCACGACGACTCGAGTGGAGTTTTCGAACACCTGTTGCAGCGTGAATTGAACATGCTCCATCATCACTTGTTCGATGCATGGCAACGACGACACAATCAGATAGATTCCCGTTCGGCGTTGGGCCTTGAGCAGCCCAAGTTACTGCTGCGATGAGGTTCTGAGCAGCATCTGATGAAGCACGGTCACTCGATCGTTGGGACCCAACAAAAGCAATTCGTCCAGGTGTGTTCTTTCCTTCTCCACACCATGCATATGCTACTGCGGATGATGAGATATGGAGTGTGTCAGTCCCATGTGTGACGACGACCCCATCACATCCTTGTTGGAATGCTTTCTCAGTAGCATCGATGATTTGATTCCAATGCATTGGGCGAATATCTTCGCTGAACATATTGCCTATTTTGTGAGCGTCAATGTTTGCAATTCGTTGCAATTCAGGAACGTGATGTACTAGTTCAGAGGGCTCGAATTGAGCAGTAACTGCTCCTGTAACATAATCTACCTTAGAAGCGATTGTTCCACCTGTGTGGATGATTCGAATGGATGGTAGGTCCGGATTGTGAGCCGGTTGGGACGCTTGTGTAGAAGGCTGAGCTTCCTTTATCTCAGACTCTATGACATGCGTTTGGGTAAGTGGATGGCTCAGATTGTAGCCATTTGGTAATTTAACAGTGACGTGTTGCTCAACCGCAGGCGGTAAAATGACGCCTTCTACAATGGTATCTCCAGAGAGCGTTTCGAGTCGCAGTTTTACTCTCGAACCTACAGAAGGTGCTTCAGCCATGATGGTTGCTGCACAGCCAAGCCCTTCAACGCTACGATGGTGGTGCCGGGAGCGGGGCTCGAACCCGCGACCTTCGGATGTCTCAGACACCACAAGGGGGTTTGCACGTCATACGATCGCCTTCAGGCTGCCCTATGAGTCCGACGCGCTACCAACTACGCCACCCCGGCCTAACCTCGCCTGCGAAAACCCCCATTTGAATAATGCGGGTTGTATTCGAAGGAATCTGACCGCATCCTTCATTCGCTTTCACTCATCCGCAGGGGTATGGTCGACCTCTCCACAGCGATGACGGCGGCGCAAGGTGAGCGTCGACAACGAGCGCCAGGAGATGGTAAGGAAAAGAAGGTACGTCGGACTGGCCGCAACCTTGGAATCGAACCGTTCGACCCAGTAAAGCACGTCGCTAAAGAGAAGGCAGATATGGCCTCGATGTGGCTGGTTTTAGGATTCGCACTTTTGGTTACTCTCCTCATGAGATATGTCTTGATGGGCGTAACCGATCCAGAGAACTCAAAAATTCTGTACATTCTCCCTTTGACATGTATCTTCCTTATTCCGACTCTTCATCGAACAGTTATGCCAGAACGCTTTGTTGAGCATTACGGCGGTGGCACTTGGTTCAAGGCTGCGTTCCTTCACACCTTCACGTTCCTAGCATTATCTTTCTTGCTTGTTAACCCACCATTTGGAGATATTGCAGCCCCTGAGTTAGCGAAATCTTGGACTGTAATTGCAGACGATGGTGAAGCAATTGAATATCCGTTTGATGTTTCTACCAAAGGGACGACACTTACTTGGCACACCAACGGAACAACTACTCTGCAAGGGGACGCATGGCTTTTATTCGGTCTAATGGATAACAAAAATTCAGATGGGGCTTCAGTTGAAGTGACTCGGGAATATCAAGCAAATGTATCAACTAGGGAAGTGAATGAATCATACTGGTATGATAATGCTGAGGCGATTAAGAATGGTACTTCAAGCTCGAATAAGAGTTCACCAAACTTGACTCCTCATGGAGACCAAGATCAACCCTTTGCAATCTTTTTAGGAACTGATTTGGGCGAAGGAACTCATACAATCAAAGTGGTGATTACGGAAGAAGGAGATCCTTGGGAAAATGTTCAGACCTACACTTGGACGCTAGAAATAATCAACGCCTCCCCATTTTATCAGGACAGCATATCAGAATGATTCATCAAAATTTGGTCGAACAACGAATCGATTTCGATTGTTACTCGTAATTCCGCTGTCATCGTTTCGACTTGTTTACGTCGATATGTCCTGACCAAAGGGGCAAGAGGTGTCCAAGATAGGGCGTCAAAAATGATTCGAGTTGATTGGTTCATGTTCCTGCGTCAGTTCAAAGATACTGTTACTTTCTTCAGGCAGTAAATGTGAAAGTGAAAGTGAAAGAATCAGGGTTTGAGCATGGATACCAATCGAGCGGTCATAGCATCGAGTTGTATGCGCTCGCCACCGCCCTCAACAAGACGATAATCAACTTCAGCCATGACCTCAGTCAAATCTAATTTGTCGGTTTCCGAGATAAAATCAACACCGTATAATTCTCGATGAAGTTGGCCGACAAAATCAGTCCCTGCCAAACCATATCTGTCGAGAAGTTCTTGTAACCTTCTTCGTGCAACGTGAAATCCATCCTCCCGACATGCCATGATGTATTGATGCAATGCTTCAGGTGGAGCCGTTGCTGATGTTTCATAAACAACCGATCTGGAAATAGTGTTGCTGATTGCAGCTGAAACTTGTAGGGCAGTGATTGCCCTTCTCAAATCACCTTGGGCAATTCGAGCCAATGCTTCTGCAGCATCATCTTCGAGAGTTACCTTCTCCTCTTTGGCGACGTACTTTACTTGAGCCAGTACATCTGAATCAGCGAGGGGGCGAAATCGAAATACTGCACACCGTGATTGAATTGGTTCAATCACCTTTGAAGAATAGTTGCAAGATAGAATGAATCGACATGTCTCGGCATATTGCTCCATTATACGGCGAAGTGCTCCTTGAGCATCGTTTGTTAGAGCATCGGATTCATCAAGGAAAATAATTTTGAATTTCGCATCGCCATATGGCTGAGTTCGTGCAAATTGTTTGACCTTTGAACGTATTTTATCCAATCCTCTCTCGTCGGATGCGTTCATTTCAAGAAGATTGTCACGGAAATTTTTCCCATAGACGTCTTTGGTTAGTGCCATTGCTGCGGTGGTCTTTCCTGTCCCGGGTGGGCCTGCAAAAAGCAAGTGTGGGAATTCTTTGTGTTCTGCATAGACCTTTAATCGACTTACTACGGAGGATTGGCCACGTATTTCAGAGACACTTTGTGGCCGATGGCGCTCAACCCATAACTCGCTCATATCGTCAAGAGAATGCCGAGCCTCCTTCAACATTCGGTTGGATTTGAATTGACTATATTGAGCGCCCCCCTATGGGGGGCGTAGAGCGAATCAGTCATAACCTTCCACATCTTAGCCGAAGCGAGCGCCATGAGAACTACCACCAATCCCCGAAATCTTTCAGCAGCCATAATCATGGTTTTGATGTTTTTACTCGCCGATGTGTTCGTCCCATCAGCCTTCCCTGCTCCCGAACAACTTGAGGAGGAGCAAACGGTTCTCCATGTTACTTCGACCCTTAATCCTACAACAGACACATACATCGATTCAGATTTTCCAAACGATGACTTTTCCAGCGATGACACTGGATTGCTAGGTGTTTCAGGAACAAGCGATAGCCGAATCTTGATTTCATTCCCTTTGAATTATGCATCGACAGATACGATTCATTCCTCACGAGTTGACCTCGTGTGCAGCAGTAGTGATGCTTCGAATGGTTTGGCTGTTTATCCCGCGGCAACAAGCGCATCATGGAACGAGAGTGCAACTTGGAATTCGAGAAATGGAGTTCTTGCATGGGCTCAACCTGGTGTGGATGGCACAGCCGATCGTGATGGATGGGAACCATTCCATCTTACAGCCCCACTCAATATTGGCGGTGGTTCCTCTACAGTCGAACTCAATGTCACTGCTTTGACTCAGGCTGCAGTAGCTTCGAGCCAGAGTTCTCTCGACCTGGTAATTTCTGCTCATGAAGCACAATATGATTGTGAACTCAATGAAACCCTCAATGTCGCTAACAGGCCAGCAATGATCGTTGACTCTTCAGCCTCAACTGCTGGTACTGGGGGCCAAATCACTCCCGATTTCGTTTCTGATGGTGCGCCATTAATGACTGGAGATTTCATCCTTTCAGCAGATTTGAACCCGTCGATGACGTGGAATGCGTTTTCCGGTATTCTCGCTGAAGTTCAAGTTTCACTCGATTCCAGTTTCAAGAGCACGGAAGACGATTACGCCTGGCTTTATAATTCAGATATTCACACGAGCTTATTCACCTTGGCAGGAACTACAGGTTCTCTTGCCATCCCTTCCTCTGCTGCTTTTGAGAACGGAACCTACATGCATTATCGAATGCGTTCAATGGATACAACAGGAATTCTCGGTTCATGGGAAACAGGTTCCTTCTTCCTCCCTGAACACGACATCATCGATAACGGAGATGGGACAGCTACAATTGCAGTCGACATTAATGATCTATCAACAGACCTGAATTTCATCGAAGATGCGGTCGCAGATGAGAATAACAAGAATACCAATTATGGGTCCTCCACTACATTGGATGCTACATTATCTTCAAACAAAGAGACCATTCCTCATTTCAGATTGGCATTCGATGCGTTAGGAATGCATTCAAATGCAACAATTCTTGAGGCTTCATTGAATCTTACCCGATCCACTTCAAGCGGTTCAGCAACGCTGGCATTACATGAAATGGACAATGATGATGCATGGAATGAAGATGAACTTACATGGCTGCGAAAGAAAACCAGTCAATTGTGGAGAAGCGGAGGCCGAGGATTGATTAGTCATGCGACAGATACGGGCATTTTTGGTTCACAGATCAGTGATGACTTTTCGTTTGACTTGACCCCTACATTACAACAACACTTGGATAATGGAAACACGGGTGTAATCGATTTGGCAATGACAACGCGCTCAGAAAATGGTGCTTATTCTGCAAATGCTGGAATTGATTCTGTAACCTTCTATTCCTCCGATGCAACTTCTGAATCTGACAAACCATATCTCTACATCACATATGAATGGGGTACACCAGTAACCGTTGCACCTTCTCTCACTTCTCCTTACGATGGAGAAACCCTTTGGAATCAATCAGGACACAACTTCACTGGAAATACGACTCCTACTTTGACGTGGTCTGCTAGCACATCCGGTTCATATGATATGATTTTTGAATTGTCAACAGACGGTCAATACCATGATCGTATCGCTTATGTCGACACTCGTGTTGATTCCGATTTCTTACCAAGTGACGGAGACTTTTCATTCACTGGTGCCAATAGCCTTGAAGCCGGACACATGTACAATTGGAGGATGCTCCACATCGATTCCGATGGACGTCATGGTGATTGGACGTATTCGACATTCCTGATCAGTAACATGGATTCAACATGGCTTGGTGGGGACCGCTATGAGTTTAGGCTCAAGCAAGGCAATGCAAGTTCGGATGGACTCCATCCAGCTTGTGCGGATTCCTACATTGACTCAGGTATGCCAAGTTCGAACTACGGTCAAGAAACTGAACTCCAAGTTTCTTACAACACGATACCATCAGAAACAACAATTTTGTTTGGATGTGACCTTTCGAGCACATTCCTTCCAAATGGTTATGCAGTTGAATCCGCAAATTTAGAAGTGTACCTCAGTGATTTCCCATTCGGTTCACCAGTCGTTGGGGCTTGGGAAAGCACCCAGCATAACTGGACTGAAGACGGCGCTACTTGGGCGACTTATGATGGGTCAAACACGTGGGGCACCGTTGGCGCAAAGGGATCTGAACGTTCATCATTGCTTGATTCAGTAAGTATCGGCAGTGGCTTCACTTCGAGTTCGTCTGTGACTTGGAATGTTACACTCGCAATGCAAAATGCTATGCGAGACAATCATTCTGCAGACTTTATTCTCGGCATTATTGGTGCTGGATCAGGTCAAATTAGAGATGCTCTTTTCCATACTGGAAGCGCAGTAGATGCAAAACGTCCTGAGCTCAGTTTCGTATATGTTCCAGGTTCAAACGCCATACCGGTTGAGCCGGTTCCAGTAAATCCATTGAATGGTTCATGGAGCATTCAGCCTGGAATTAATCCTGAGCCAGTTCTTCGACCTATGCTTAATTGGACACATTCCAGTGCAATCAGCGTTGGTGGTTATGCCGTTCAGGTCGATACAACCGACGCCTTTGACAGCAGTGACATGAGCATTGAGACTTCATGGTCAAACGCAGGTTTCGATGTAAATGGGAAAACCTTTACTCCACAAAACGATTTGACAGTTGGTGAAACTTGGTACTGGCGTGTACGTACAATCTCGACAACAAATCAACTTGGAAATTGGTCGCAAACGTTCCACTTCAACATTCCATCATTAACAACATGGAATCTGTCCTCAACCAGCGCAGCAGTTGAGATTCGCCATGCGGAAGCTATGCCTGATTTGGGACTGCCGCATTTCATTGACACTTGGTTGGCCGAAGGAGGCATAGAAGGGCAACAAAACCACTCCACATCCACCTCGATGAAGGTTGGGGAACTCGGCAGTGGGTACCAATCGACAGCACTCCTGAAGATCCCTCTCGATCAGATTCCTTCACCTTCGAATGCTCGTGTGACAAACGCAGAATTGAATCTGTGGGCTCTTGTAGGTTCTGATACGAATACAGAAATTGCAGTTCGACCAGTATTGCAAACTTGGACGACTGACCTCAACAATTCAACCTATGATGGTACGAATTCATGGACATTAGATGGCGGCCGTTCCATCGGAAACGATGTTGGTCAACTCAGTGATTTGAGTACTTCTGCAAGTGCAGATTGGATGGATTGGGATGTTACAGAACTTGTGCAAGCAGCACTTGCAAACGGTGATTCCTACCTCTCAGTTGCTCTAATGACGAGTGACTCATCTGACTCTCTGATTACATTTGCAAGCACAGAAGGACTCTTGACACAACGTCCATGGCTTAATCTCACATGGACTGAAGGAACTTCAACAATTCCAACAGTGGCTGGTGCAAACACCTTACCTGCTGATGGGGACATGTCATGGAATCTGTCAACACACGTTCCAGAACCTGACACACGTCCAGTGTTGAGTTGGACACACTCCAATTCTGCGAATATCGATGATTGGAAAGTCTTCCTCCAAAATGATGCTTCTGACATCATGGAAGGATTCACAACATACGATTCACGTGTTGATTCTTCAATGTTCGATTTGCAAAGTCTAACCTTCCAACCTTCGACCGATCTTAGCACAAATCAAAGTGTTCGCTGGTTCGTTCAACCCGTGAACAACAGCATGCTCGGTCCACGTTCTACCAGTTCAGTATTCCATATACCTCATGACATTGGTCAAGAGATTAACAGTACATGGGGATACCTCAACATTTCAGAAGGAGGCTTCTTGCCATCTCTCAACGAGCCATCTGGTTTCATCCAAGACATTGGACTCGATTCGGGTTCTCCAAATCAAGATCTTTCAGGTGATAGCGTTCTCAGTATCGGCCGTTCCTCCTTCACAACCAGTACATCAGCTCGTTCTTCGGTTCTCTTCTCAATAGATATCTCGAAATTACCGCTTGGGAATTCCTTTGAAGTGATGTCTGCAGAACTCTACCTTGCCACAGAATCAGGTTCGAATGGAGAAGTATGGATTAGCCAATCGAAGGTTCTCACGTCATTCGATGCAGATGCAAATTGGAATAATGCGACAAGCTCAACGACTTGGAATGCACCTGGTGCTTATCATTCAACCGATACTTCTGTTCCAATGAACGGGGCTGGTCTTGTTGACTCAGAAGATTCAATGATCTTTGGAAATATCACGGAAGTCATTCAACAAGCTCTTGCTCAGGGAGTGAACACAATTCACATTCTTGTTCAACCTGAAGAGAATTTCAGCAGTGTCGATGGTAGAATGGATTTCTTCTCGAGTGATGAAGCCTCTACAAGTTTGCGTCCAAGTCTGAACTTGACGTATCGAGCATCAAATCCATACGTTGCTTCAAGTCCATCAAATCTCCTCCCTGTTGACAGTTCGACCCTATGGAATATGTCCGCTCCCCGTCCAGCTGGAGTCGATCATGTAAACCATTCATGGACTCCTCCGTCTTCCAACGAAACAGGATACCAGATTTGTTCTGCATCTGATGCTCGAATGATTTACGATCTTGCTTGTATTTTGTCGACTGATACCACTTCTCTCTCTGAGTCCAACCTCACTTGGGATCCATCGACTACCACCCTTGCGAATACAAATGCTACATCTGGAGACGAATGGCAATATTGGCGCGTTCTGTCATACCAACTAATCGAAGATTACTACAGAATTGGAGAATATTCTCAAGTTAACAAATACCGTATTCCTGATGCACAAGGGTACGATGACGGTTTAGGAAACCATACTGTAAACCTCTCAAGTGGGTCCATTTTTACAAGCACGGGTTTACTCCCTGCTGCTCCTGACACCTATACTTCATCGTCATCATTTAATTCCAACTACGGCTCAAGTGCTTCGTTATTACTTGGTTCTGGTACCTCAGGTGATCATGAAGTGTACATCGAATATGATTTGTCTCAGATGCCTTGGCCTAGTGCAATTACGCCAACCTCTGTAATGCTGCGTATGTATCGAACACAAGTAACAGGGGTCTCCCCAATAACTGTGAGTGCTCACGCTTGTTCAACGTTCAATGAAGGGTTTGTCACAGCGCTGCAATCTCCTACATGCAGTACGACCGAGGTAACTCGTTCTACTCTTTCAGTAACGCCACCAAATGGTTGGTTGGAATGGGATATTACCTCACTGGCTCAATCAAACATTGCCAATGGAAATCTTTCAATGACCATCAAGCTATCAGCTGTTGGAACAGCGAGTAGTTTACATTCATTCCATTCGGGTGAATCTTCCTCGATAGCCTTGCGTCCTGTCCTTCGCGTCGATTATGTCGATAACATTGCAGGTGTTATCCCACCGGCACAACCCGTCCTTATCTCACCTGTAGATGGAACTGTACTGTACAATACAACAACAACTCTGCTTGAACCATTGGACAAGCCAACACTTTCTTGGAATCCCGTTACTGGAGCGACAGGATACATCGTTACTATTCGCGATTCCTCTGGACAATACAATTTCAAATCTGGAATTTCAAGTCAAATCACAGGAACAAACTTTGTTTTCAGTAGTTCTCTCTCCCCAGGGTCAACCTTTGAGTGGTGGGTTCAGGCAGTCAATGGTTCAATTCCAGGTCCATCTTCATCACGATGGATTGTCGGTATTGGTGACCCAGCAACACAAGATAACTTCGATCATACATGGACGTATGAATTCCAAACTGGAAACGAAATTCAAGAGATGGCTCACACCAATGTGGAAGATGCTTCAGTCTACAGCGGAACAGCAGACGCTAACTTGGATGGCGATTCCAGCATGATTGGTATCGATTCAGGTCAAGATGAGTATCGAATGCTCGTCTCCACTGATTTCGGTCAAATACCATTCAATCCAAACATGAACGTTCATTCTGTTGATTTGAGTTTGTACCTTACCGATCTTGACTTTGGTGCAGGCGCAACTGGAATGACACTCTCTGTTCACAAAGTCCTGACAACTGGTTGGGGTGAAACCTCCGTAACATGGAACGGAACCGGCGCTGCAACTTGGGGTGCTCCTGGTCTTCAACCTGGTGTGGATTATGATTCTACACCACTCGATACCTTCTTTGTGAGTAATTCTCAAGCGACCAATCAATGGGTACAAATGAGCCTCGGACATCGTTCTCTCTTCATTGATGGCACACATGGATGGGTCATTATCGCAACCGTTAACCAAGGATGGATGACAGTCGAATTTGCTGATAACAGTGATTCAACCAGCAATCTAAGACCACTGATGCAAATGAACTATACTGACATTGATTCAGTAACCATCTCACCAACTGCAACAACCACAGATGCTGATACATCTGTAACATTCAGTGCTTCAACGTTTGATTACAATTCTCTGGTTGCAACAGTCCCAATTGTTTGGTCTGCTTCAAGTGGTCAAATTGATGCTTCAACTGGTGTTTACACTCCTTCAACAACAGGAGTTCACACAATCACCGCTTGCTTTGGTGTCATTTGTGCTGATGAAACAGTGACAGTTACCCCGGGAGCACCGGTTAATCTGATTGTAACTCCTCTTACTGCGACCATTACTGCGGATGATACGCTCCAATTAACAGCAGATGTTGTCGATCAATTTGGCAATATTGTCTCAGGTGAAAGCATCTCCTTTACCCCAAGTAATGGTTCAATGATTGGTACATTTGGTGATGTATTCCAGCCCTACTCCACTGGAGGCCAAACAGTATCAGTTACATGGACGACAATCACCGTGATTGTCAATGTTCAAGTTGAACTTGGTGCACCTTCCGAGATCGTCTTGGTTGGATGTGAAGGCGTCACTCCTGCAGGAACAGAATGTGAAATCACTACAACTCTGTATGACCAATTCGGAAACATCATACCATTGTCTGAAGCAGGTGCATTGACCTATTCAGTCACCGATGGACTCTACAGTGAAGCGACCAGCATGTATTTCGCTGACCAAGTTGGTACATGGCAATTCTCTTTGACTTCTGGAATTGGCTTGTCGGATTCAATCACGATTACCACCGGGCATGGAGCAATGGATTCACTAGAAATTGTTCCTTCGGCATGGGACTTGACAGCCGATGAAGTCATCTTCATGAACACAACAAGAATCGATATTCAAGGAAACAGATTACCAGTTTCCTTGCCGTTAGCAAACTGGACGTTTGTGAGCGATGGTGCAGTGAATGTCACATTCAATCATCCAGTGCAATGGATTCCAACCGGGCTTGGTGGCCGTGTGATAACAGCACAGTACGAAACAATTTCATCATCAATTACAGTCAACGTCACCAAGGGTGCAATGACTGGTATGGCACTGATTGTAGATTCGGCTGATGCAAATGATCAATCCTACAGTTTGACTGCAGATGAGACATTGCAAGTGAAGGCAAAGGCTACTGATGCGAAAGGAAACCGATGGACAATTGACGTAAATTGGACCATGTCTCATCCAAGTTGGACCGATCAGTCCGTGCTTCTCTATACACTCTCTGATGAAACCGAATTCATGCCACAGTTGGCTTCAGAAATCCCGTACATGATCAATGCAGAATATACATTTGGAGGCGTTGTCTTTAGTGAATCTGTTTCAGCTACTGTATCCGAAGGTATGTTACAGATATTTACCATGAGTTCAATCGCTTCCACGGGAGATTCATCAACTGCATACAATATCAGTGCAGATCAATACCTCGACTTCTCTGTAAGTCTTAGCGATGGAGATTTGAATCCTTTAGATGCTTCGAGACTCACTTGGTTGTTCGAAGATTTGGTTTCAGGTTCTGTAATTGACATGACTTCAACGTTCGAATCCGATGCTTATCATTGGGAAGCAACCTCAGTAGGATCCTACAGAGTAACTGCATTCGTTGTTAATGCAGATGGGTTCAATTACTCGAAACAAGTTGACATTTCAGTTTACCATGGTATTGCAGTCTCGCTTGAACACACGCTCGATACGTTGAGTGAAGATGCAGGTGAATCAATTGACATTGTCATCACTGGTACGGATAGCGATGGTAATACATTCCCGCAAGACGTTGAATGGACTGAAGATGGAACCACATCATCTCGAATCGTTCCACGTGCCAATATTGGAGCCTATACCTATCAGGCATCCGTTGCTGGTGAGCATGTTATGATCTACTCCACACCAGGGGCAACCAACACGTTCGAACTTTCAATACAGCCTCAAATGGTGGTTGCGTATCTAGAAGTTGTTTTGTCTGCAACAACTGTGGATCAACAAGCATCGATTGATGTCACTGTTGAAGCAAAGGATATGTTCTACAATCCGATTCCTGTTCCAAGCAGTGCGCGTGTTGATTCAACTGGCCGAGGAACTGTCAAGGAACTTGGACCAGGTCAATGGCGAGTAACAACGCTCGATAGTGGAGGTCAAACAATTACTGTTACAGCGGGTCAAGTTAGTGAATCTCTGGAGATTGAAGTAACTGGAACCTTTGGTGGATTCTTCGCAGCAGGTGGAGCCTTGTATTACGTCGGAGCCGTTCTGATTGGCTTAATCGCTGTTGTTTTACTTGTTCTCCTCGTCATGGCTCTCCGTTCAGGAAGAGGTGATGATGACTGGGATGATGACTATGACGAAGACGATGAGGATTCAGCCCCAGCAACTCGAGGCCCAAGTGGTCCTGCGCCTGGAACTGGCCCGAGTGGTCCGAGTGGTCCTGCGCCTGGAACTGGTCCGAGTGGTCCTGCACCTGGAACTGGTCCATCCAACCCTCCACCCGAAGCCGAAGAAAAAGAGGATACGAGTTGGATGGTCGAACATCGGGTCGATGACGATGGAACTGAATGGGCTCAAAATGAAGATGAGACATGGTACTACAGAGAACCGGGTCAAACCGATTGGGCTGTCTGGGAAGATTAGGTGATTGAATGAGTTCGAAACAGTCTGCATTCTTTTTGTGCATTCTGTTGATGTTCGTTCCGTTGACGAGCCTTCCAGTAACGGCAGCAGGTCCTGCTGCCCAAGTCGTTATCACAACGCCTTCAACATCGATTTCTTCTGATGGTGTCCTGCAATTAGATGCTACAATCTACGACGCCTTAAACAACGTTGTCGAAGGCGAGATCATGTGGTCTTCTACAAACGGTACAGTCGAAGATGGTGGTCTCTTCTTTCCTTGGTCGGCAGGTCAAGTAACCATTCGAGCTGAACATGCAGGCTTCAACGATACTGTTGTGGTGACTGTTGAGGCAGGTTGGGGTCAGTCAATTGAGATCGATACCACCACTTCTCCGAAGTCTAAACAGCCATTCCAACTTCAAGCCAATCTCCTTGATTCACACGGCAATCCTCGAACTGGACTTGGTGTAGTATGGAGTGTTGATGGAGAATATGTTGGGCAAGGGCAGCCATTGTGGACGCCTCCAACTCTGGGCCTCTATGAAGTCGTTGCCCGTTTTGATCAAATGGAACAACAAGTATCAATGGAAGCGATAGCGGGAGACCCCTTCGAATTTATCTTTGAGGAGAATCTTGTGATTCGTAGCGGATTTGGCGTCAAACTCACTCCTGCACTGGTTGATTCATTTGGTCAACAGATGAATGATACATTGGCGGGGACGAAAGTCTGGACCGCCGAGAATGGAAGTATTACCACCCAAGGTTACTTCTTTGCCTCTGCACCAGGAGTTTGGAATCTCAGCATCCGTGCAGGGTCTGTCTATGGTAATGGAACCATCAGAGTCATTCCTGCTGATGCAGCTATTGTTTCGATTCAAATTATACCTGAGGAAACGACCTACCAGTCAGGAGAGGTGTATCGATTAGACGCAGTACGTACCGATTCATCTGGCTATACTTCTCCAGTTCCAGTTCCAATAGGAAATTGGACCGTTGGTAATGGTGCTGTAGCCCAAGTAGGCGATGAAATCCATTGGACTCCCGGTAAAGAGGGTTCCTTGACAATGGAAGTCATTGATTCCGACATTGTTGCCTCAAAGACAGTCTCAGTGGTTCATGGCGCTGCAGTTTTTACACAACTTGTTCCAAGTTTACCTCGATTAAACGCAGGTTTGCAAGTCGCTTTGGTCCATGAAGCGACTGATGCTTTTGGAAATATATGGCAAGTTGATGGTAATATTACGAAAACAAGTAATGACCAATCTTCATCTGAAATATTCTCCTCCTATGCCACATTTACTCCAAAACTCACTGAGAGCATTCGATTTTCAGCAACATATTTCGATAATTACACTGGTATTTTACACCAAAGTGAATACCAAGAGATGGTTGAACCGGGTCGATTGGCGTTCATCATCTTGCCAGAAACAGGAACAGAGGTTCCAGCAGATTCATTCTTGCAATTTGATCCAGATTTCACAGATTCATATGGAAATATTATTCCATTTGTTGCAGTCAATTGGACCATCGATGGCGTTGATTCAACACTCGATTTACTCATGTCAGGTGGTAAATGGTATCCCACCGAAGTGGGAGAACATGAGATACGAGCAAACGCTGATGGAGTATTTGCTGCAGTCCGTATCAATGTAATCACGGGTTCAGAAAATACGCTTGCTACAGATGCTGGTGAGGTGATGACAATTACAGCAGGTGTCTCTAGCGACCTCTATGTAGAAATCGTTGATGTACACGGAAACGTTGCTCCTGCTGAAGAGATTCAATTGGTGGAGTCTGGTTTCGTTTCAATCGAACCCTCTGCAACAGGACGTGGCTATTGGCAACTTGATGGTGTCATATCTGGGACGTATGATATTGAACTTCAACAAGGAAATGCTTCAGTCATTCTTCCATTAACAATTCTACCAGGAGATCCAGTACGTGTTCTCACTTCAGTGAGTAACGAATCGTTGAGTCAAGGTGAAGTCACCTTGCTCAAGGTTTGGGCTGAGGACAGCCAAGGGAATCGAGTTGAAGTCGTTCCAGACAAAACCAGTATCACATGTTCATCCGGAAAAGCCAGTCACGTGAAATCGGATACATGGGAAATCGAACTCGAAGAAGCAGGTACAGATCGCTCTTGCACCGTTGCATGGCAGGGCCTTATCTCGCAACAGTTTTACGATGTTGAATCTGTCCTATTAGGAGGTGCTCTTGGTTCAACAAATACCGCCATGACCATTGGTCTCATCTTCTTACTGATGATTTTTGCAGTTCTTATCGTACTCATTCGCCGAGGTAATTCCAAAGAAGAAGAATGGGATGAATACGATGATGAGTATGAGGATGATGATGAAGAAGATGGCGAAGAAGACGCGGTCTCCTCTGAATCCATCGCTCCTGTAGAGCAGGAGTCTAAATCGCCTCCACCACAAGTTTCTGTTGACTCAGCACCTGTTATTGAAGATGCTTTGAGGGATGAACTCGCAGTGAAGGCCACTCAAATTGGAGTTATGCAAGCGGCGCCTGGAACCAATCAAGGAGAAACAGGTTGGTATGTTGATGCGAGTACTGAATTACAACAATGGGATGTTGGTTCCGATGGTTCCTGGTCTCGACTCCAGTGAATTTTTATCGCTTTGGTGGTGCCAATATGGGGATTGAAGAACATCGTAATTGGGACTCAGTGGACTATACAAACCTTCTATCGGGGAATCTTTTCCCACCGAATTTCATGTGGGGTGTTGCTACTGCATCTCATCAAATCGAAGGTGGAAATACCAATAATTGGTCTGCTTTTGAGCCACGTTCAAAAAGTGGTCAACTCAGTGGTAACGCATGCGATCATTGGAATCGAAAGGAAGAAGATATTCAACTGATCAAGGACCTGAATGTTTCACACTACAGATTTTCAATCGAATGGAGTCGTATTGAACCACAACAAGGTATCTGGGATGAGGATGCAGTTCAATGGTATTCGGACCTTGTTGACCAACTTCTGGACAAAGGCATCCAACCGATGGCTACTCTCCATCATTTCACACATCCTCTCTGGTGGGATGAAAAAGGAGGCTTTGAGAACGAAAACAATATTGATGATTGGATTCGCTTCTGTGTAAAAATGTTTGACGTTTTGAGTGACCGCATAGACTGGTGGTGTACCATCAACGAACCTGCAGTTTTTGCTTCGATGGGATATGTCTTGGGAGAGTTTCCACCAGGTGAGCGCTCATTTAAGAAAACAAGAATCGTTTCAACCAATCTTATGAGAGCTCACGCCCGTTGCTATCAAACCCTGAAATCCATGGAGCATGGTAAGCGTGCTCATATCGGATTGGTGAAGAATATCAATCTCTTCGATCCATACCGTCGTTGGAATCCATTGCACCGATTGCAAGCACGACTTCTCGATGGAATGTTCAATCTTTGTTGGATTAAAGGATTGATGACAGGACGATTCAAGGCGCCTTCAGCTCTTCGTTCAAAGGAAATTCCAGGACTTAAAGGAAGCAGTGATTTCATTGGGGTCAACTACTACACTCATCTTCTTGCCACTCCGTTCATGCCAACTAAAGTCGATATCGATCCATTGATTCGTCCATGGGAACAACGAACTGATTTCAGATATCCTATGTATGCTGAAGGATTACGCCGTGCTTTTGATATGGTTTCATGCCTTAATCTTCCAATTATTGTCACTGAAAACGGAGTTGCAGATGACGATGATGACATGCGTCCTGAACATATCCGACGTCACTTGCAGATAACCGGTGAAGCCATTGCAGATGGGATGGATATACGTGGATTTTATCATTGGAGTCTTATGGATAATTTCGAATGGGCTGAAGGCTATGATCAACGATTTGGCCTCTATCATGTCGATTTTGAAACCAAAGAACGAACACTAAAAGAAAGCGGCGCTTTGTATTCAGAGATTGTCAAAGCACACCGCGTTCCACAAGTCGTTATCTTGGCTGGTGGATTGGGAACTCGTCTCGGTGAACGGACGAAACAGATGCCAAAATCTCTCATTAACGTGTCCGGAAAACCTATCCTTTCTCACATTCTTGATTGGGCTGGCGCTCAAGGGTGTATGGAGGCTTTGATTCTAACAGGGCATTTGGGTGAGCAATTCGATGGTTTCCGACATGAAGGAATGGCGCTTACGTTTCATCAAGAATCCGAACCACTTGGGACAGGAGGTGCTCTGTGGAATGCACGGCACCTGATTCAAGATCGATTCATCTTACTTTGGGGGGATGATTTCCATCCAATCGATTATAGCGAACTTGTCGCTTATCATGAACAAGAATCCTCTCCGTTAACCCTTACTGTAACGACTGAACATGGTGAGATGAATCTTCTACATGTTGATGGGAAAATCGCTCAATACGATAAAAGTACATCACCTCCATCTGAATTCAATGGCTATGAATCTGGAACCAGTGTTGTAGAGAAAAGGGTTCTCCTCGAACACGGTAAAGATGGAAAATGGAGTTGGGAAGAAACAGTCTATCCCGAAATGTCAATGAAAGCCTCAGCATATTTGGATAATACGAAGTTTTGGGACATGGGGACACCTGAACGTTTGGAACGGTTAGCGGAATTCCTGAACAAAACCAGCCTCTGAGGGGTGGACAACAGCAGTTTGAGGTAAGATCCCCTCATGTTCAACAAGAACGAGAATCATCCCACCAAAGCCACCACCCATCATACGAGCGCCCAAGACTCCTGGTGTATTTTGAAGGACCATCACTTGTTGATCGATCTCTTCTATACTTACCCCGATGGTTCGTAATGATTCATGAGCGGCGTTGAGCAGCAATCCTAATTGATTGGGCGAGGCTCGAATCGCTTCTTTTACACGTTGATTCTCTTCTTGGACATGGATGTTCTTTGTTTGTTCATCGACAGATGTTCGATAGTCCATTTCCCCCAATGTTCTGTGAATTCCTGAATCAATAAGTTTGAACACATGAGATTCTGGTAGGGGGTGTTGTGTTGTCGTATTCGTTGAAAAATCAATTAATGTCGCATGATTGGGTTTGGAAAACATCATTGCGATTTGATCGAGTAAACCGCACTCTGTTCCAAGTACGACATGTTCGATTCGTTGTGCTTCTTGACAAGCTTGAAATGCTTCAATGTCCTTGTTAATGCACAGAACAATTGCTAAACATAGTGCAGCTGAAGATGACATCCCTGCTCCTATTGGAATTTCGCTTGTTACAGTCAGTTGAGCCGGCCATCCTTTCGCTTCTTTCCACAGAGAAACAATCGTACTCTCGCCTTCAAATCCCTCAGAAATTGCTCTTGCTTTGAGGGTCAGGCGTTGAGGTGCTGCAAATGCAAAGGAGAGGCCTCCTGCATAATCCGTATGCTCGCCTATGATATTGATACGGGCTGGAATTGAAGCAATTCGATGCATCCTCTTCCCGCCTTACTCGATGCGTTCGAGATCAAACCAAACAGGATAATGGTCCGATACATTTGAACTAGACATATCCCGATCTACGCCCCATCGCCCAAAGAATCGACCATCGATATCACCGGTCATCACAACTCGATCATATGCACAATGGCTGTTTGAGGAATATGCTGTATCCGCAGTATCTGGCACCACCCACAGATATTGTGGCTGTCGAAGTGAAAGTTGATTCAATTCATATGTTGAAGCATAACTACAATCGGCATTGAAATCACCAAGCAAAATGATGTTCTCTTGTGTACGATTTTCTAAATACGTTTCAACAACATCATGCAAAGCCGAGGTTTCATTCACTGCTTCGGAAGGTTTGGCATGTACAGTAATAAAGGTCATATTTTCTGTGATAGAGTTGTTTAAATTCATCATTCCAAAGTTTGCAATGAAGGGTTCACGTTGGAATGCATCCTCTTGAGAATCATTGTGCAACCATGCCTCGTTTGGAACAAATACCGACTCTCTGTAATAAAATGCATATTGTTCTTGGCTTCCACTATCATCTTCCTGGAGTCCAGAACGTTCACTTAGAACCATAGCATATGTCTCATTTCCATATTGATTAATGGCATCAAGGAAATCATAGGGGACTGTTGAATCAATATCCTTGATCTCTTGGACAACAACCATGTCATAGCGATGAACGATTTCGACTAATTCTGCGACAACCTCTGCTTTACCCATCTTTGTTTCACCGAATACTTTGATGTTAAATGTAGCAATACGGGCAACATCTTCCCGAGATAATGATTCGGCGCGTGCATCAGTACCATTGTCCTCTTCATCAGATTCAATTTCGACTACAACAGTTCGCCACAGAGGGCTATCATCTTGTTGGACCAATAATTGAATGGTGATGGGGAACAGTAACAAAAGGGACACTAACATAACCCCTTGTAGTGCTCCGTCAAAACGACCCATGGTCTGTTGTGATGACTCTACATTATCAATATACAGCCCTTTATCAGCAGAATCCATAGGTTCTTGACGCGGTTGATTATGGCCACGTCATGGCAGAAGAGATTACTCCCGAACAAGCACAAGAAATTGTTTCAATGCTGACTCAAGGAGGAGCCATGGAATCAATCAACACATCCCTTGCTCTTGGGATTCTTCCTCTCGTTGAATCGATAGGAGATTTCGAACTTCTCCATAAATTGGTTGAACACGCTGGAGTTGTTGCTAAAGACGATATTGAGAAAGGTTGGGCGCATTTTGAGATGTTGAAACGAAATCAAGGGTCCATCGATGATGTAGCAGAACTTGCTTTCAAAGCGGAATCGATTGAAAATGGTGAGGCTCTTGCAGCTGGAGTTCTTCATCACCACGCTCTCATGCTTCTTTCAATAGACGAAATTGATGGCGCTCAGGCGTCTGTACGTCGTTCACTGACATTGAGAGAAAAGTTGGAGGATAAGGAAGGCCTCATCTTTGGATTAGCAGTCCTTTCTCGTTGTGCTCGAGCGAATGAAGATTGGGAAACAGCCATTATTCACGATACTCGACGGCTAGAACTAGCGGTCAACAATCAAAATGATATCCTCCAAATGGAAGCAATGGCAGATGTTGCTCATGCACAAGCAAGTCTTGGTGAACTTGCAACAGCCTCTGAAATGTATCAAGAGAGTCTTGATATTGCGAAATCAATGGAACATCCAGCAGGTCATCTTGTTGCAAGTTGGGGTTTGGCAGATCTTGCAGAAATCGAGACTCGCTTTGATGATGCCCTGCTCCTCCTTTCAGACACAATGCACTTGTTTATGCAACTCGGAATCGCTACTCCACCCCTCTTGAAAGAGCGACTACACGCATTAACGAATCTTGAGAAATAGGTCAGACGAGCGTCGAACTGGTTATGTCCTTTGATTTCATGGAGAGAACAGGTGAGAGGTATGGAACACGATATTTTCTTCTCCATCAGTCAAACTCCAGACCATGAAGGGCATATCCCATCTGAGCAAACCATGTTCAAGAATTACTTTCAGCAACTTACGCTTGCAGATGAACTTGGATTTGGCGTCGGCTGGATTGCACAATCTCATCTTTCAACTGAAACTCAAAAATCAAACAGTAGACCTGTGGTTCCACACTGGAAAGGAGAGGTTGGTCTCTGTACTGATTTCCCACAACTGGCGATGGAATCTTTCCGACAGACAAACCGAATTGAAATCGGAAGTGCAGTTGTGTCAATCCTTGCATCAGGTGGGCCGATTGCTCAAGCAGAACGTATCGCAAATACATTGCAACTTTTGGCTGTCAAAGGTGACACGAGGAAACTCCACGTTGGGTTCTCCGCAGGACGATTTGAATTCATGGCCCGGCCATATGGAATCGTTCCGAGGACTCCAACCGAAGAAGCCGCTTGGCCAGCTCTGCGTGGACAGATCTTCCTTGAAGCAAGTGAAATCTTCTTGAGATTACTCAGGGGAGATGTAGTTCACTCCGATGAGATTCGCTCAACAGTACTTACGCGTGATAATTTCCGTAGTGATGGCGATTGGGAAAAGGTGCAGAATGCACACGGTTCGAAAGATGATTCAATAACCATCGATCGAAGATATGTGTTCGAAGACATTCGAATTGTTCCGAACAAATTTGATCGTAATCAATTGGTCTTAGTCGCAGGAACTCATGACCCGAAAGCCCAGGTTTTTGTCAATAAATATCTACCAGTTCGTGTCTTTAATCTCTCCATTACACAACCCGAAGTCATCGATGCAACACATGAGCGTATGCGTCAATGTTTCCATTCAGATGGTGGTGAATGGAAGCGTTCAGATATGCCTCGAACCAGTTTCGTATTTGTTAATGATGAGGAAGGATTAACTTCTGAAGAACAACGATTAGCTGCACAGAGTGAAGCAGATTTGTCTCTAGGTGCTTATTGGAATGCCCTCGAAGGAACAATCGATCCTACAAAGGTACAAAATGCTGCTCAAAACGCACTTATCGGAAATGTCGAAGATGTTGCTCAACAATTGGTCGAACGTTTCCACCCACAAGATCGAGTAATGGCATGGTTTGATTTCTTCAATCATGATAGTGATCGTGTTTGTCGTAACATGCGTGCATACATGCAAAAAGTTGTTCCTCGCGTTGAAGAACTTCTCAAGGATGGATGAATATGGGAATTCAACATCACTCACACTCGGCAGTAAAGCCAGGTCAACCTGGCAGCGGATTGTTTCCAAATTCCCCTCTCGGGGAACAAGTCGATGGAATCCCAACTGGGAGAGATGTCGATTGGGAGCCCCTGGTTGACTATCGCCGAAATGGTGTTTCTGAAACCACCATTCATGGAGCAGTAGCATGGGCGCATGGTGATGAAGTCATTCATTCGTTTGGGGGAAATGTTCTCTGTTACGGGCGTTCGATGATGAAACCGTTCATGCTCAAAGCCTTCGTTAAGGAACTCGAGCCTTTCACTTGGGAGCAAAAAGCGATAGCGGTGGCAAGTCATAACGGCGATACCGAACACGTAGCAGCAGCACAATCTCTACTTTCGGAATCCGAATGGCCGCTTATGTTGACGCCATTAGATGTTCCTTTGATTCAATTTGGCCGGCAAGTCCGTCGTCCTCGCCGCTGGTATCACACCTGCTCAGGAGAGCATGCAGCGATTCTTCGAGGTTGTCGAGAAAAGGGATGGAACCGTGCAGGATATACGCTTCCAAATCACCCTGTTTTCGAAGCCTATATGGAACAGATCCGTAGATTTCTTGGCGAGGATTGGACACCATTGCGTATCGCTAAAGACGGATGTGGCTTGCCCACGGTTTCCAACACTGTTGCTGAATTAGCCCAGATTTATGCAGGTCTTGTGCGAGATAAAGACGCTGATTGGATCTGGGAATCCATGGTACGGCATCCTGATCTTGTCGGTGGATTTAATCGACTCGATTCAACCATTCTCAAAGCAGGAGCAGGTACTGTTATTGCAAAAGAAGGGGCGGATGGATTACTTGGTCTCGCCATTGAACATCCAGATTATCCAAAGGGGCTTGGAATTGTGGTTAAAATTGCACATGGTTGGAATGCTCAAGCAACATGGTACGTTGCTCGTGCTGTCTTAGGTGTTCTTGGAATTGATCTACGTAATCCATATCCATTGCATCGACAAAAAGCATTCATCGTTCCAGGAATTGTTCCTGACAAATACCACTCTGTTCTCGAAACTATTCCTACATGGGATGAATGGGACCCCGACCAAGACCGCTGGATCTATGACCCAGAGGTGAAGGAATGAATGTTCAGAATTTCATCGGTGGAGAATTCGTTGATGCTGTTGATCACACGACACTTGAAAATCTTGCTCCAGCAACGGGGCAACTCATCGGAACGATTCCTCGTTCCAAACAACCCGATGTGTATCGCGCAGTAGCTGCAGCGCGTGTCGCCCAGCATGAATGGGCTGATTTGACACTCGATGACCGAGCAGATTGGCTGGAAGCCATCGCTGATGCTCTCGAATCTCGAAGCGAAGAACTGGCACAAAGAGAAGCGGTGGAGACGGGGAAACCATGGTCTCGTGCACAAAGGGTTGATGCGAAGCGGTCAGTTGAGAACTTTCGTTTCTTTGCCGAATTTGCTCGTGAACAGGAAGATCTGGTCTTCGAAATGGATGATGCGACAAATATCGTTCATCGACGACCAATCGGTATTGTGGGCTTGATTACACCATGGAATCTCCCTCTGTATCTTCTGAGTTGGAAAGTAGCACCCGCTCTTCTCATGGGAAATGTCATTGTAGCAAAACCCAGTGAATTGACACCGTTAACAGCACATTTGCTTGCAGAAGTCTGTCAAGAGATTGGATTGCCAGATGGTGTCTTGAACATCGTCAATGGGTACGGTCCAGAAGTTGGTCAACAGATTCTTGAGCATGAAGGTATCAAAGCCATTTCATTCACGGGGGGCACTGATACAGGACGGCATGTTGCTGCAACTGCCGCACCAATGTTCAAGAAATTGTCATTGGAATTAGGTGGTAAAAATGCAACAATCATTCTTGATGATGCTGAAATGAATCAAGCAGTGCAAGGGGCAATCCGTGCAGGTTTCACGAACTCAGGACAAGTCTGTCTTTGTGGTTCAAGAATCCTTGTCCATGAATCGATTGCAGAGGAATTTACACAACATCTCGTCGCTCAGGTCTCCTCAATGCAATGTGGTGATCCGAACCACCCGGAAACTCAAGTCGGGGCTTTGATCAATATGGCTCATGTAGAGAAGGTGGAATCGTACATCAACTTGGCAATCCAAGAAGGTGGAACGATTCTAACTGGAGGGACAAGAGAAATGACAGGTCCTCCTGGCCCTACACCTGAAGGAGCGTTTCTTCGACCGACCTTGATTTCAGGCTTGTCTCATCTGTCCAGGACTGCTCGAGAAGAAATCTTTGGTCCTGTTGTAACCATCCATCGTTTCTCATCAGATGAAGAAGCCATTGAGATGGCAAATGCGACTGATTATGGTTTAGCCGGATCTATCTGGACTGGAGATACAGAGCGTGGACATTCCATTGCCCAGAAAATCGATACAGGTATCATCTGGATTAACACATGGCTGCATCGAGATTTACGAACACCATTCGGTGGCGTGAAACATTCTGGAGTTGGTCGCGAAGGTGGCCGCTGGAGTCTTGGATTCTTCTCAGTACCGCTCAATGTTTGCATTAAACATGATTAATTTCATAGCGAGACTTTGAAACGTAGAAGCCAATCGGAAACATGAGGGAGACCTATGTCAATTCATGGAAAAGCAACCAAGGTAACAACACATACCTTACAAGAAATGAAGCGAGTCAAAGAACCAATCACTATGCTTACTGCATATGATTATTCACTTGCTCGTCTTGTTGATGGAGCAGGTGTCGACGTGATTCTTGTTGGTGATTCAGCATCAAATGTCATGGCTGGACAAGTCACAACGGTTCCAATGACACTCGACCATATGATCTATCATGCTCAGTGTGTTCAACGAGCAGTTGATCGAGCCCTTATCGTTGTAGATATGCCATTTGGTTCTTATCAGGGAAACTCCCGCCTCGCTCTTGACTCAGCAGTTCGAATTATGAAAGAAGCAGAAGGACATGCTGTCAAACTCGAAGGTGGTTCTGAAATCGTTGAATCGATTGAACGTATCCTTACAGCTGGAATTCCGGTCATGGGTCATCTCGGTCTTACACCACAAAGCATCTACAAGTTTGGTACCTATTCAGTGCGAGCAAAGGAAGACGAGGAAGCAGACAAACTCATTGAAGATGCTAAGTTATTGGAAAAGGCTGGTTGCTTTGCCATTGTTCTCGAAAAAATCCCGAAAGATTTGGCTCAAAGAGTTCAACAGGAATTGACAATTCCAGTGATTGGAATTGGCGCAGGGCCTCATTGTGATGGACAAGTTCTCGTTCTGCACGATCTGCTTGGAATCACAATGGATTTCTCGCCACGTTTCTTACGCCGATATCTCAATCTTGCAGAGGATATTGATACTGCAATTCGCTCGTATTGCGATGATGTTCGTTCGGGCGACTTCCCGAGCGAATCTGAATCTTATACATCCTGATCAGATGTAGATGTACGTGAGGACACTTCCTCCAAAGGCTCCTATGTTGACTGCAATTGCATGCCATAAGCCGTATCGGAACGGTGGGAATTCAAACTGTAACCAGAATGAACTCAACCATAGCCAAGCGATTCCCGTCAAAAAAACGCCACAGTACAAGGATGATTGTTGGGGGAGAATCCAAACCACCGATAGCACGATAGCAACAGATAGAACTCCGAGTGCATACTCTTTGGCACGTCTCATCTCTTGCCCAACGAGGAATTTGTAAATCAATGGCGAGAGTACAAGATAAATCATGAACGAACCGTGGACGGGATTAGGAAAAAAGTCAATCTTCGGCATAACCACGATTTGCCAGATAGACCCAAAGAGCATTCCAAGGATGAGCGGAGCCATCATATGTCGAAGCATATCTTTGAAGATTTCACTTTCTGATACAGGTGTAGAATGCTCTTCAACAACCAGAGAGGTCTCGGATTCATTGACGAGAATAGACTCAGAAGCATCCATGTCTTCTTCTCCCATGTGTAGTGGTTATGCTTTCCTCGTTTGAGTCTTGGCATCTGGCAGCGATGCATCCATATGACGGAACTTGCACCGACACTCATGGCGAAAGGTTCGATTGTAGCAGGCTGTCTAGCCCCTCACCCCCCTCACCTCGTATATGCAGAAAACCCTCCGCAGAACGAACCAACTTCTGAAGGAGGTTGGGAGCAATTACGTTGGGGTTATGAACGTCTTCGAGAATCTCTTTCGAATATTGATCATGACGTATTGGTTCTGCTTTCTCCTCATTGGCAAACATATGTAGGTACACATTTCCTTGGAATACCTCATTTCGAAGGATTATCGGTGGATCCTGTTTTCCCAAATTTGTTTCGTTACAACTACGATATGAACATCGATGTTGAATTGAGCCAGGCTATCCATGACAAAGCAAAGGGTTCGGGCCTTGCTGTAAAGATGATGGAGAATCCAGATTTCCGTGTCGATTACGGTACCATCACCACAGGACACATGGTGAATCCAGCATTCGACAAACCCTTAGTGGTTATTTCATCAAACCGTTCGACGCATTATTATTCGGTTGAAGTGATGCAAGAAATGATGATGGAACTTGGACGAGTTACCAGAGAAGCGATTGAAGAAAGCGGTAAGAAAGCCGTTATCCTTGCTTCTAATTCTCTTTCCCACCGTCATTTTACCACTGAATCTGAGGTTCCAGAAGATATGAGTAAAGAGCACATTGCCAGTCATGCAATGCATTTGTGGGACATGCGGATTATCGATTACATGCGAACTGGACAGGCTCAGCGAATTCTTGATGAAATGCCTGAATTTACTGAGCAAGCGATTGCAGAATCTGATGGGGGCGGCTTGACGTGGCTTCTCAGTACGTTATCTGTTCCTAACTACCCTGCTATCCTGCATGGTTATGGAACGATTATAGGAACTGGTAATGCGATTGTTGAATGGCCTTGCTATGCACACGAGGGTGATGCACAATGAACGGTTCTCTTGTTGGTTCCTATGTCGTTCCAGTTCATCCACATCCACTTCTTGTCCCAGAACAGAACGAAGGGTGGGGCCGAATTCGAGCTGCCTTTGATGAAGCCAGAGATGCAATCAAAGAAAGCGGTGCAGATCTTCTCATCATCTATTCGACAACTTGGCCAAGCATCATAGGTCATCAAATACAAGCAGATCCTAATCCTCAATGGACACTCGTGGATCAGGATTTCCATGATCTTGGGTCGATGGACTATTCATTCAATATCGATGCTGAATTTGCTGAAGCATGGAATGCAGCCAATCACAATCGTGGTCTCCAAAGCAGAACTGTTGCATACCACGGTTTTCCTATTGATGTAGGGTCTGTTGTAGCCCTTAAACTCCTCAATCCTGACAATGCTATTCCTGCTGTCATCGTATCATCAAACGTTTATGCGAATCGTTCAGAAACAACTGTTCTCGCAAAGGCATGTCTCGATGTTATCAAAAAGACTGGGCGTAAAGCCGTGGCAGTCACTGCAATGTCAATGTCAAATCGGATGTTTACCGAATTTATCGACCCATCTGATGATCGCATTCATTCCTTGAAGGACGATGAATGGAATCGTAAAGTATTGGAGTTCCTCGAAGAGGGTCGTCTCGAAGATGTAGCTCAATTATCAAGAACAATCCATCAACAAATACGCGTTCAAAAAGTTGTCACATTCAAACCGATGTGGTGGCTCTCAGCAATGAACGGTAACCGAAACAATCTCACAGGACGTGTCCTTGCTTACGAGGCACTTCATGGAGCAGGTGGTGCTGTTGTCCAACTCGATCCGACCTCAACTGGAATGGGCGATAAGGAATACGATGAGGACGATGTTGAATACTACAGAGGTGAGCGAAATGTTCTCGATGCAGAAGAGCATTCCACTGAATCTGATGAACCATTGACCCCTCAAACAGGCCCTGCGCTTTGGGAACCTCCTGAGAGTCAAGGTGCGGTGAACAGCAAAGCTGCCCCTAAACCAGTTGGTATGTATCCGCATGCTCGTCAAGTAGGAGATCTACTCTATCTTTCAGGTGTTGGTCCACGGCAACCTGGTACAAATGCAATCCCTGGCGGTCCTATTCGAGATGATGACGGAAACCCTGTCGAATATGATATCAAAGCGCAAACACGAGCAGTTGTAGAAAACATCGCACGAATCTTAGAAGAAGCAGGTTCATCAATGGACAAGATTGTCGATGTAACTTCATTTTTAGTAGACATGGATCGAGATTTCGCAGGCTACAATGAGGTCTGGGCTGAAACGCTTGGCCACTATGGGCCAACAAGGACGACTCTAGCCATTCGCGCCTTACCAACGCCTATCGCTGTTGAAATGAAGGTTATCGCCAAGATATAGTTACCGTAATACGGTAACATGTATCTGAAATAAAGGCAAGTAAATATAATCTGAGTGCTCTTGAGGTCAATCATACCGCTTTTTATTGTCGGAATCAGGGGGTAATGCATATGGGAACGATTCGTCCAAGTTCTGTTCTTGTTAATTCCCATGTTGATGCTTTACTTGAGAAAGTTCCAGAGCGAATCAAGAATACACTAAGCCGAACAATCGGTTTGGCTGGTGTCGTGATCATTTCCCTCTCTGCAATGCTTCCTGGTATTTTCATTACTCCAACGTTTGCCGCTGAAATCATGGGTCCGGGGATTTGGCTCGCATTCCTTCTAGCAGCATCAGTGGTCTTACCTGCTGCAATCTCCAAATCAGAATTAGCCTCGGGAATGCCATCAAGTGGAGGTTCATACGTTTACATGGAACGCACATATGGACCGCTTATTGGTACAATCAGTGGACTAGGGCTTTGGACATCTTTTCTTTTGAAATCCGCATTTGCGTTAATTGGATTCTCTGCATATTTTGTTGTTGTAACAACATACTTTGACATTGAATTGGACATATTGGTGTTATCACTGAGCGCGTTAGTCCTGATTACAATTGTGAATCTACTCGGTGTCAAAAAGGTCAAAGCGATTCAAACTCCAGTCGTTATCGTAACCGTATCTCTCCTTATGTTCCTCTGTGCAGCAGCATTTTTTGTTGATGATTTCAATATGAGCCGCCCAATTGATGGCGCACTCAATACAGACGTCTGGTCTCTCGCAGAGGCTGCAGCGTTTGTCTTCGTAGCTTACGCAGGTGTTACGAAAGTTGCAGCGATTGGAGGAGAAGTCAAAAACCCAGAGAAGAATCTTCCAGCAGGTATCATGCTGTCTCTTTTGATTGCAACAGTGTTGTATTCAGCAATAGCCTTCCTCATGATGGCTGCTATACCCGGTGAATGGTGGCTTGATCCGAATGGCGAAGTCGTTGAAAATCCTATATTCATATTTGCAGAGGAAGTGGCTGGGACGAAGTTTGGTATTTTTGCCGCAATTATTTCTGTTCTAACAATGATTTCCATGGCTCTTGCAGGAATCCTTGCAGCATCCCGATTCCTCTTTGCAATGTCTCGTGACAACCTTCTGCCTCAAGCACTTGAAGACGTCAACGCACGATTTGAAACTCCACATTTCCCAATCCTCATCACGGGTGTGGCCATGGGTCTTGCGATTCTATTCGTGCCGTTGAAGGACGTCGTTAAGGTGGCTTCTGGATTCAAGATTATGATTTTCATAATGATCAACACATGTGTGATTATTCTACGACAAACCAGTAAAGAACACGATTGGAATCCTTCATACAAAGGACCCCTGTACCCATTCATGCACATATGGGGTGTTGTTGCAGGAGCTTTCTTGCTGACATTCATTGGACAGAAAGCCTTCATCGGAGGCGGTGTAGCAATCCTCGTGGGCTCGATCACGTACTATCTGTATGGGAAGAAACATGCTACCGTTTCAACTACACCCCTTAGCACATTCAAAAATCAATTTAAATTCACATCGGAAACGGAACATGAGAAGAGACTTTCAGTTTTCCATGCGGCTGATTTTGGAGGCAAGAATCATTTGACTTGTCGAGAATTCCAAAATGCTCTTTCTGCGCTCGGGTTCTCGTTTACTTCGGACGAATCAAGAATCATTTTCCACAATGTAGATTTGGATGAAAATGGCGTCATCGATATTGATGAATTCTTCAACACGTTCGAATTGATTGAGGAAGAATAAGCCCCGTTTTAACTTCTCTAAATAAAGCAGAGAATGTTCAACCACGTTCATAGGAATCTGCTGCTTTTTTCCCAGCATCAATGAATAAGAATGGTAAAAGTCCATGGATCATGAGTTGAACTGCACTCAAACCATACCGGAATGAGAGAGAGAATGCCCTTTTCATATGTGCAAAATACGTCATATTGACATCTTCTAAGTGTCCCATAAGTTCATCCATCATCATTTGTGTATTGACGTTATCCCATGATATGGTCGTTTTTAGCAACCTGAGGTTGAATATCGGAAAGCCAAAATCAGATACTTCTCAATCGGCCACCATCGACAGGAAGAGAAACTCCACGTATTGCTCCAGCAGCTGGGGTCGAAAGGAATGCAATGACAGAGGCAGTTTCAAGTGGATCGATGAGTCTTTCAATTGGAACCTGACTCATCCATCCATCATGAATTGATTCAAGCGATTTTCCAGTTCGATCATGAATCGATTGGGCGAGACTTCCTAGCCGTTCAGTATCTGTGAAACCAGGCAACACATTGTTGATGGTGATGCATGGAGCGAGTTCTCTGGATAGTGATTTTGCCCAAGAAGCCATTGCTCCTCGTAGTGTATTAGAAACGCCAAGATTTGGAATTGGTTCACGAACGCTTGTAGAGACAATCTGAATAATTCGCCCATATCCCTCAGATTCCATTGTTGGAACAAGGAGTTGAACAAGGGTATGAGCCGCGTGCAAGTGTCTACCAAATGGCTGGGTTAGTTCCTCGACTGTACTGTTGAGCAACGGTCCACCAGGAGGTCCTGCTGCATTGTTGACAAGGATGTGGATTGGGTTTTGATCGAGGAGTGGATTGATTTTACTGGAAATACCCTTTGTATCCTCTAAATCCATGACAAGAGTTTGATGGCTTCCGTTACCAAGAGTATTCAGTTCTTCAACGAGGTGATTTAGTTGTTCTTGGTTTCGGGCTGAAACAATGACATTTGCCCCTGCTGCTGCCATAATCCGTGCAGTTGCAGCACCGATGCCCCGACTTGCTCCGCAGATGAGAGCCGTTTTGCCAGAGAGAGCGTTTGAAGCGAGTACTGCATCTGAGCCGAGGAGGTTCATGACTCGCCGAGAGCATTACTGGTCTTAGTGGTTCTTGACTTACAACCAGTCTAGAATTGTATCTTGCTGTACAAGCCAATCATCGCTTGCAGCATCAATGATACTCAAATGATCGCCGGTTAACCATACCTTTTGGACATGAGATCCTTTCGCCTCCATTATTCGAGCATAAGTCTCGCTTTGCTCGATTGGAACCTCATCATCCTTCTCTCCATGAAGAAGGAGGACTGGCGATTTAGGAGGTAAATCAACGGGATTGAGTCGTCGCCAAACCTCTTCATTATTGTACGGTTCACAACCAATCCAACGACGGATTGCATCACCATCGTCACTTAGTTTCGCATCATCAGCACCAAACAAGTCTGTAATTGGTGCTTGGGCGATAGCAAGCCACGGTTTGCGTTCTGCTTTACTAGCCATCAACAAAGCAAGATGACCTCCTGCAGAATGACCCATGACCATGCTTCTTGTAACGTCAATTCCGGGTAACAAAGCAAGTTGACCCCATGCTCGAAGAACATCTGAAAGAGTATCCATCCATACGCCTTCATCTCCATCATTCCAACGCTTGAATTCAATATTCCATGCTGCAACGCCAGCATCGCTGAGAGCATTGGCAATCGGTTGCATCAATTCAAGCGTGTACTCTTTCTTCCAAAAACCACCATGAATCAACATAATGCATGGGACGCCATGATCGTTTTGGAACGGTGATGGTTCATCAGGCATATGCAAATCTGCAAACTGCCATGTATCTGCACCCCATTGCATTCGGTCAACAGGCATCTTGGTCAACTCAGGGTGTAACTCGATGTCTGTCCCGAGGGAACAAGACTGTTTCTCGTACGTTTCTTGAACCAGTCAGTGCCATGAGCAGTCGTGCAACTCCAAGACCCCAGCCAGCGTGTGGCGGTGCTCCAAACCTGAAACCGTCTGTGTAGAAAGAGAACTCTTCAGGATTGAGTCCTTTTGAACGTAGATTTTCTTCAAGAATCTCGACATTATGTTCTCTCTGACCACCACTTGTCATCTCGTCCCGACCATAATTGAGATCAAATCCTCGGCTGAGTTGTTCACCAGTTGCTCCTACTTCACCAGGAATATGATGGATGTAGAATGGTTTCATTTCCATAGGCCATCGCGGTAGGAAATGGAAACCGGGGTATTTTGCTGCAATAATATCGCAATGTGAAGAATCGATATCATCTCCCCAAGCAATCTCTTCGCCAGCATCTTGAATCATCTTAATTGCATCACAATATTCGATGCGTGGGAAGGGAACTGTAGGGACATCTACTGTTATTGCATCATCACCTTGACTCTCTCTGAAGGCGTTGATGGTGTCAATGTGTTCTTGATCGTTTTCTGCTACAGTCTTCCAAATGTGATGAATCATACGTTCTTGGACACCCATGACGTCATCATCATTCATCCAAGCTGCTTCAATATCGAACGAAATGAATTCATTCAAGTGGCGATATGTATCATGGTTTTCTGCACGAAAAGCAGGTCCAATCTCAAACACACGTTCCATTCCTCCAAGAATAGTGAGTTGCTTGTACAATTGAGGGCTCTGTGAAAGGAATGCAGGAGTATCGAAATACATCATAGGGAACAGATTTGTTCCACCTTCGGAAGCCGATGCAATGATTTTTGGTGTGTTAATTTCTTTGAATCCTTCAGTAAGGAGGTGTTCACGTCCATATTGCAGTACTTTTGAGCGAAGAGTGAACATAGCATTGACATGGGCACGGCGAAGATCGAGGAAACGATTGTCGAGACGAGTATCGAGTCCAATGGTTACAGAATCAGTAATTCCAAGCGGAAGCGGTGCGTTCGCCCGAGTCAAAACAACAACGTCTGATGCTACAATTTCATAGGCAGGTGGGGGCGGAGTTTCTCCTTCCTTCAATTTCGGTGGGCGTTTTTGAGCAACAGTACCAGTGAACTGCAATGTTGATTCACGAGTCATACGTTGAACGAGATCGAGTTTTTCGTCTCCAATGATGTCTCCTTTGAGGAAAACTTGTGAAGTTCCAGTTCCATCTCTCATATCGACGAAACAAATGGCACCTTTGCCTCTGTTTGCTTCCATGAATCCAGCGACTGTGACTTCTTGGCCGACAAGGTCTGCCCCTTTTTGTTGAATTTCAGCGAGAGTATGTGTCCGATATGCGGTGGGGTGCCAGTCAGCCATGTGAATTCCTGTATGGTGCCGTACAAATAGGAATCGCTGTAAATCCATGCTCGATTCAGCAGGCAAACCTTTGATAATGAGTACAGTAGCGGAAGTTCATGGAAGATGACATCTTCACTTCAGAGTCAGTAACCAGTGGCCATCCAGATAAGTTGTGTGATGCCATCTCAGATGCAATTGTCGATGCTTGTCTTGCGCTTGATTCAAATGCACGCGTTGCAGTTGAAACCTGCGTCAAAGGGATGGACGACAAGAGCGTAATCATCCTTGCAGGGGAAGTGTCTCTGGACGCTCCCGCTCCTAATTATGACGCTATTGCCCGTCAAGCAGCAGCCAACATCGGTTATGATTCGCATGCCATTGGAATGGATGCTACGAATCCAGATTTGTGTGATGTTTTGGTCTATGTTACCACCCAGTCTGCTTACATCAATCAGGGTGTCGATCGGCAGACACTTGATTCCCAAGGTGCAGGTGACCAAGGTCTCATGTTCGGTTTTGCTTGCACTGAAACTGAACAATATGACGAATTAAAAGGACGATATTTCCCTCTTTCTGCTGCACTGTCTCAACGTTTATCTCGAAGACTGACCACAGTACGTGAAGAAAACATCCTACCATGGGCTCGACCCGATGGGAAATCACAAGTCTCGGTAGCCTACAACGAGGAAGGTGAAATCATTGGAGTCGATACGATCATTGTTGCAATTCAACACGATAAACATCTGAAAGACCAATTCGATGGTTCTGTCGAGCAAGAACTTCAACATGTACGGGAACAAATCAAAAAACACGTTGTAGAATACGTAATCCCTTCTGAGCTTCTCTCCTCAGAGTATACTCTCATCGTCAACGGAACAGGTCGTTTTGCAGACCCAGGTGGCCCATATGCAGATGCTGGATTGACTGGACGAAAGATCATTGTCGATACGTACGGTGGAATGGGACGCCATGGCGGAGGTGCCTTCAGTGGCAAGGATCCCTCAAAAGTAGACCGGAGTGCAGCTTATGCGGCGCGATGGGCTGCTAAACATGTTGTTGCAGCAGGCCTAGCTACACGATTTGAAATTCAACTTGCTTACGTGATTGGCGTTGCAAAACCAGTCAGTCTCATGGTAGATTCGTTTGGAACGGGTGTCGTTTCTGATTCAGAACTCGCACGTCGTGTCAAGAGTACTTTTGATTTCAGACCAGCTGCTATTGCCAAAGACCTGGATTTACTTCGTCCGATTTACAAAGTAACTGCTGCTGGCGGTCATTTCGGTCGCCATGCTACAGATCAAGGCCATTTCCCTTGGGAACGCCTTGACGCTTCACGAATTGAAAATCTCACGAACTTCTGAGGATTTTTAACGCCCAGTAGCCGATTCGCTCAAGTGCTAAAGGCACCTCGCTTGAAGTGGTCCCATGTCGAAAACTCACTCGCGTGCCGTAGTTTTGGTCCTTTTGATGCTTGCAGCAAGTGCTTCTCCACTTGCCTTTACAGCAAAAGCAGATTCAACAATCGTGCTCTCTGTTGACACACCGCACATGATCCTTGTTCCTGGTGAATCGGTCAACCTCTCACTGGTTATCGAAAATAATGGTTCGTCCATTGAGACTTACTCGGTGGAATCATCAACAACTGGGTTGTCCAACGTATGGTCTGCAACACCAACCGCTGCAACTGTTTCCCATGTTCTGCCAACTTACAATGCGACGACGACAATTGTTGTTCAACTCCTTGAATCAGCAACACCTTCCGATAACGGAATGTTCACGCTTATCGTAAACGAAACTGGCGGTGTTGCAACTTCGACGATTGACGTATATGTATCAGTCGCTCTTGTGTACCATCCTTCGATTGATGCAAGTGGTGTAGGAGACAATGGTCTGCTTGCTCTTCAGCCTGGCCAATCAGTCGATCTGCAATTACCAGTCTCAAATCTTGGTTCAGTGACAGACTCATACCTTCTAAGCGTACAAGAAGAGCCTGATTTGTCGGGATGGTGGACGAATTATACCTCGAATACTACGGGTTCCAATACAACCTCTTCAGTCCCCTCATGGTCGATGTCTGTCAGTGATGTTCTGATGTTCGGAAATTCATATACTTCTCAGAATGGCCTCTCATCGATGGTCGAAGAAATGCTAAGGAGTGCAGGGAGTCCAAGTAATACATCTGATTTCACTGCTGGTGGTCAAACCCTTGCTGGGCACTGGTCGAGCGTGAACACTTCTTCGAGCGCTCAAAATCTTTCATTAGCATCAGGTGTTTGGGACACAGTCGTTCTTCAAGACCAATCTCAGATACCTGGATTTTCGCGCTCTAATTCAGATTGGATTGCTAGTAAAAATGCAAGCGTAAATTTGGCAGAACGTGTTGATACAGAAGGTGGATCAACCATGCTAATGATGACTTGGGGCTATCGAAGTGGCGATCCAACCAATCCGATATTGTTCTCAAATTATACTGTAATGCAAGACCGACTTGAACAAGGCTACATCGATTACAGAGACAACATTTCATCCCAGACATCTGCTGATATCCACATTGCACCTGTCGGATTAGCGTTCAAACACATTCACGATTCAATCATCGCATCTGGTGGCAATCCGCAGTCGCCTACTTCGACGTTTTATGGTCTGTACCAAAGTGATGGAAGCCATCCTTCGACGTCGGGTTCCTATCTCGCAGCATGTGTCTTGTTTTCTGCTTTAACAGGAGATTCCCCAGTTGGATTGACTGATAATACTACAATGGATGCTGCATTACGACTGACACTCCAACAAACCGCTGCTGAAGTTGTTTTCAATGGCTCATCTGAATACGATTACCCATGGGAAACTTCAGGAGCGATTCAGCCAATGAATCAGCATTCAGCATTCCCGCCTGGTTGGGAAGTACGATGGCTTGATGATCAAATCGAGAATCTATCCGCTCAAAATGTAGAGTCCTCTACACTACGGATTTCAATACCATCTGATGCACTTCCCGGCGCAACAGGCGTACGATTGCATGCTGGATCTTTGATGGGTAATCTCTCAACATCGACCCTCATCGTCATCGATGTTCAAGCAACATATGGTCTGCAAGTTGATTTCCTTGCTAGCACAGATGAATTCATTCCAGGAGAGCAGACCAACACCACCCTTTCCATAACAAATCAAGGTACAACCGAATCAACATACTCGCACTCACTGTCCGTGTTAAGTGGCCCTTGCACAGTTGCATTACTTACAGCAGAGACAACGTTTGCAATAGATGAGGTCGCAGATATACCGTTTGCAGTTGATGTAGGAAGTAGCGGGAATATAGGAGACGTTTGCTCGGTTCGAATAATCAACACGCTCTCTGAAGATTCTTCAGTTTCTTTCGTTCGCGATTTCTCCTTTGAAGTCGATCGTAAGGTTGACTTCACCGTCCAGGGTCCATCAGGAGCGATGCTTCTTACTCCAGGAATAGAGGAAACTCTTGAAGTGCGAGTTTTCAATACAGGGAGCGAAACTGAAACGTTCTCATTACAAATCGTAAGCAATGCCTCAGCTCATGTTGCTCTGACCTTGGACACAGCATCCTCCGTGACAGTTGCTTCCGGGCAGTCTGCTACGTGGACACTCAGCGCAATAGCCGCCTTCGCTTCACTTGGACTCAACGAACGAACAGTATCTGTAACTCACGATTCGCTTCAAACATTAAACACAACGTTGCCATTTGATGTTCAACCTGTTCTAGAATTGGAATTATCAGGTACCCTCGATGGTCGGATCGTCGTACAACCTGGTCAATCAGCATCGATTGACATTGTCATTGAAAATGTGGGTACATCCAATGTTTCACTCACCACCTTCACCATCTCAGGATTGCCTGGAGGCGTGAGTGCTGAATTAAGCGATGTATCTTCGATAACACTTGCATCTGGTGAATTATATGTTGCTCAGTTGAATGTTACAGCCTCTGCTGCTATGAACGCACGTACTGACTCGTTGAGTATACGTCTTGTATCCGATGCGCCTGATTCCTTGCTTCCTCTTGAATTACAAGTTATCGATCGAAGCCTCGCTCAGCTTAATGCGAATACCAATCAAGCCATTGCTGGCCCATCTGCAATCACAAATGTCACCATTGAAGTGACCAACATCGGTACAATGCAAGACACGTTCCTTCTTTCACTTGAATCCGGTGAATCTTCGACGTATTTCGAACTATCATTATCCCAAACCTCGGTTGTTCTTGGTGTGGGTCAATCAGAAACAATCGTTCTCGGAGTACGTGAGTCTTCCACCGGCGCTCCCGAAACAGGCCTTCCAATCAACATACAAGTTACTTCAACTCTCGATTCAGAGGCGACAGACTTCGTTATAATCACCCTCTTTTCAATGGATGCGGGTGCAGACTTGACCATTCTTGTCAATGACGATTCTTCAATAGCTGGTGGTACAATCGATGGTACTGTCTCTGTTACAAATACAGGAAACAGTGCTGATCAATTTTCAATAAGTTCGGTTGGATTATCATGTACTCTTACCGAATCCGTCACCCTTTCACCGGGCGCTTCATCTTCTCCTCTTGCATGGACATGTGATGTTTCAGAAGATGCCTTGGCAGGCACAAACGCATTCAGTCTTCGTGTTGTGTCATCTGCACGTTCTGATTACGTGTACAGTGAAGTCGCCACTTACAATGTCGAAGCCTCTTGGGATTCAGCATCAGTTGTGTCAATTTCAGTTGATGCTACGTCACTTGATGTCCCATACATGGGTGGTTCATCTACTTCAGTCACGGTAACAAATCTCGCCAACATCGACATTACAGGACGTCTGACTCTACTCGGTGTAGGGGACGGCGTTTTCGATGTTCAATGGAACAATACTGCTGGTGAGAAGACAGACCTGTTTACACTCAGCCCAGGAGCATCAGAAATCTTTGTTGTCCGCCTTAATGCAATATCAACGCAAGCCACATCAGCAGAGTTGAAAGTTCGAGCATTGGTGCAAGTCGATGGAAGCAGTGTCGATGCAGAATCTTCTGTTATCGATGTAGATTTGGAAGGAAAGGCTCAACCTCCTGAAGGGATCACAATTCTTGGAATTGAAATTGGAGGCGATGCAACATTCAAGATTATGGCGGCAGGTTATGTGTTGTTCGCTCTTGCTCTACTGGTCATAAAATACCGATCCCCTTCCAACAAACCGACTTCTGATGAAGAAGGAGAAGAGGAAGAAAAGGAAGATGAGGAAGAGAAGGAATATGCATTGGGGCCCAATGAATGTCGAATAGATAGCAATCGCCGAATTACTTGCCCATCATGTGAAGCGAGGCTTGCAGTTCCTGGTGGAAGCGAACCTCCATTCAGATTCAATTGTCCAACGTGTGAGTCCAACATTCGAGTGGTTGAATACGGATCTGCTCCGAAATTCTGAATCACTTTCGTCGTTGAGCCAACAATAAGAACGCAGTATGGCCAAAGGGTCCATTCACCGGGCGTACACCGCCTCTGCTTGCCTTCCCCCATTCCCGTTCGATGATCTCTCCAGCCCATTCAACGTGTAATCCTGCCTCTTCACAGGCAATCCACGCTTTCTCGAGTTGGCTGGTTACTGGGCAGTAACAGGAGATACGTGCTCCAACCTTTAGCAAAGGGGCAACAGCTTCAATCGCAGGTGGATGTTCGGGTAAATCCAGAAGAATTGCATCAACATGTTCAGCATGCTTTTTGATTTCTTCAACCACATCTTCGATACGTCCATCGATATGACTGTGATTTGGGAATTCAACCATACATTGTGAAAGGGTCTGGAGATTTTCTAATCCGACATGAGCATGTTCCTCGCGTGGTTCGACTGTAATGAGATGACCACTTGGTCCGATAACTCTTGCTAAATGCATGGAAAGTCCGCCGGAACCCAATCCTGCTTCCAACACGATGTCGTCAGCTCCGATTCCATGTCGTGCAATAAGGACGCCTGCATCTTTCGAACCAATCGTTTGGGCCCTTCGTTTCATTCCCGAGATAAGTTCGGGCAATCGTGTAGGAAGTCTAAGAAGGATTTTGGATCCAATATGAGTTTCTTCTCCGTCTTTCAACTGAGAAAATTCTTTCAGTGGATTGACGACACCAATACCTTTGATTTTGATGGTATTGTCGATCATGCTCACGATGTGAATCTTGCCATTTTCTTCCATCAACGCAACCGATTCGGAGTCTGCCATGTCCAATCCGAGTGGTTGGAGAACATCAGTTTTTTCGATGGAAGTCGTTTAGTAATTCTCCTAATGGCCAATTTTTTATGTTTTTTTTTCAATAATATCACAAATTGGGGCACTGACAGGAGAGTAATAGGATTATATATGGTCTATACTTCCGTAAGAACATGAAACTCTCAATGCAAACAATCGCGTTGTCAATTGTAATACTTTTCGTCGGAAGTGTATTAACAGGTTTTGTTACAAACCCTGTTGAAAAAGAACCAAAAATTCTAGAAAATGAAACAGATGTGAAAGGCGCTTCATCAGCAACAAGTCCAGGACACGTTGTGTTTGGACAATATATCTCATCTGATAATTGTGGGCACTGCTCCAAAACTGGTGGTGGTTCTGATGCGCACCACGCAGTAAAACAACTCCATCCTGATGAATATGTATATCTGACATACATGTCTGCTTCATACGGTGATACAGACACAAGCCGTGCAGGAAACGTTGCTCCATACAACTGGGCTTGGTCCACTGGAGGTGCTCCTGATGCTTACTTCGGTGATCGAACTGACAAGAATCAAGGAGGCGCTTCATCCAACTATGACACATATGACTCCTTGTTCTCTTCTGGTGGAGGAATGCACCCGAATGTCAATGATTACGGTATGACTGCTGCTATCAGCCAATCTGGAAGCACGTATGATATCGATATCACATACAAATACACAGGCTCTGGTAGTTCAGCCAGCAACATGAAACTCTATGCAGCTCTTGTTGACAAAGACTGCACAGGATACTCCTACTCTTCAGGAATCCCTCACGGATACAACTGTTGGATGGCTTGGCTAACCGCTGGTGATACCTATAAATCGAAGAGTTCTGGTTCTGGTAGTTCATTCGCCAGCGTTGCACCAACCGCAACATCCCAAACCACATCGTGGTCTAGTGTTCCATCATCCGTCGTTCCCGGTGGATTGAGTAAAGCAATCGTCATCGGTGTTTTGATGACTGGTAACCAAGTATCTGCTGGAGGAACAAGCCCTCACGTTTACCACGCTATTGACTCAACAATGGGTCCAAAGATGGATTTGTCGATACCAAGTTTCACCGTTACTTCCCCAACCACTGATTCCTATGTTCGTGGCGATGTCATTACACTCGATGCAACAGTTGCTAACTCAGGCGACCTTGATTACACCAGCGGTGGTTCAGTCAAGTTCTATTACGTACTCAATGGACAAAAGAACTACATCGGTCAAAACACACCAATCAACACGATTACAACGACTGGTTCTTCGAGCACAATGACTGCACAGCAATCGTTCGATACATCCTCACTTCCATCAAATTCCTGGAAGACTGTATTCGGAGTTGAACTCGATACTACTGGAGAAAGTGTAACCTCGAACAATATCCGAACCACTGATTTGGAACATGATCGTCCACCAACCTCGAAATCCCCGCAGGTACTCGGAACAACCGATATCAGCCGTGGAAATTACTTTTCAGTCCTAGCAAAGGGTGATGCTAACGATAACGTCGATACCATTGACTCAATGACATTCGATGTTGAAATCTCTCCTGCTGGGCAGAACCTTTGGTCTGACTCCACCGTTACAGGAGGACAGAACATCCTCTACATCGGCTCTGCAAACGAAGGAAGAGAATACTCTCTTCTACCGACAATGGATATGGCTGCTGGAAAGTACGATCTTCGCTCAAGGGCTGTTGACGCACGAGGACAACTCTCTTCATGGTCGACTACAACAAATGCATTTGATCTGATGAATGCAGCACCTGGCATTACTCCAAACCAAGTCAGTCCAGTTGCGTGCGATATCTCAACGAAGGTTGACATGACAGGAATCATTGTCGATCCTGAAACGCCTCTGAGCTCATTATCCATTACAAGCAGTGATTCATCCTTTGTAGCCTGGCATCCAACAACAACAGAAATTGAAGTTCTCTTTGCCTGGACACCTACTCAAGGATGTCCACTCGGGCAACAAGGTATCGAGGTCAGTATGGATGACGGGGCAGATTACTCAGCCCAAGGTCAACTTCCATACGGAACCCTTCTCTTCAATGTCCTCGAAAACGGACAGCCACGATGGCAAGCACTTCCAACACAAGTCGTTGACGAAGCATCCGTCGGCGTGTTCAGTCTGCTCCCTTATCTCTCCGATACAGATGACGTAGGAAATTCAGTTTCAGCTTCAATGCTTCAACTTGAAATTGTGGGCCTCTCAAACAACGATGTATTCGATGTCTCCCTCGATTTGACAAACCTTGTCTTTGAAACAGTTGATGACGATGTCAATGGAGAAGTTCTCGTGACACTTCGTGCAAGTGATGGAGAACAATTCGCAGACCAAGATCTTCTCATCAAGGTCAACCCTATCAATGATGCACCTCGTCTCGACCTCACTGGCCTTGAGGAAATCACTTTGAAGATTGATACACAACGAACAATCAATCTCATGGCAATACTCACAGACGTTGATAATCCTACAAATGAGGCATTCATGACTGTTACATCTGATGAACAAGGAGCGGCTAAATACAATCCAATCGATGGAACTATGACGCTTAATTTCCAGAGATCAGGAATGCACATTGTTACAATCAACACCATCGATCAATACGACACAAATACCTACACAATGAGTGTTGACGTATTCGATTCGTACCCACTCTTTGTGGCAAAGGAAAACGATGGTAGTGGGCACTTCTATGTTGACATGGAAGATACGTACATTGGCCAATACCCAACTGCGAATTTGTTTATGACCGATTCTGCGCCTGTATTCACATCCATCACAACAACATGGAACATCTGTAATGATGAAACCGGAACCTGTGATGGTTTGTATGAGGAAGATCTGGATATTACCCGTTCCCTCGTAGGATGGAGTACTGTATTGGACATTCCTTCTATCTTCATGGAAGGAGAACTTGCACGTCCTGCTGGCTCTATTTACAAGGATTATTACCAAATTACAGTTACTGCAATCGATGCGAATGGAGATGATTACAAAACGCTCACCGGTGTGAAATGGTATGTCCTTGAGGATTTGCCAGCACCTGATCAAATGGATGATGAAATGCTCCAATCACACATTGATTCTCTAACGGCCGAGATCGCTGCTCTGAAACTTCAAATTGACCAGGCAGAAGATGGCGAAGACATCACTGCTGTGGAAGAAATGCTCACTCTAAAGGAGACTTCTTTCTCAACTGCATGTGAAGATCCACGATCTTCATGTCCGGAACAGGGCACTCAATCTGGAACTGGTGGAGATGGAACGGAAGAATCAGGAAACCTGATGCTCATTCTAGCAATCGTCGGCGGTGTCCTCTTCCTTGCAGTAAGCATAGGCCTACTCATGCGCCGAAATGATGAAGAGAAGGTCTTCGATAATGGCCCTATTTGGCAAGATGGTGCTCTTCCTATCCATGATACAGTTGCAAATTCAATGTATGGTGGTGCTGCTCCGCTCTTCCAACAACAGATGCCTCAGCCAGTTGCCCAAATGCCTCTACCAGTTGCTCAACCAATGCCTGTACCACAAGTACCGGCAGGACCCCCATTGCCAGTAACCGGTCTTCCAGCAGGATGGACCATGGAACAATGGCAATATTACGGTCAGCAATACCTCGACACAATGCAAATTTGAGTCTCTCTTGCATCTATGGTGGATGCTAAAGTCCTAAAGGGGAGGAAGGTGAGGAATATTCATGGCAGATGGCGACATTCCTATTGAGGACGTTACTGAGGACAACCCAGAAACGGTCACTATCTGGGCTCCTGAGCCTTCTAATGGAACGGATGAAGTCGTCACATTGAGCATCGACAAGTGGATTGAATCAGTTAGTTTCGAAACGACTGAAGATGTTCCTATTCCTGACCGTCTGGTCGATCAAGTCATCGGACAAGAGGCTGGTTCAGTCGTTATTCGAAAAGCTGCTGAACAACGTCGTCACATGCTCATGATTGGTGACCCAGGTACTGGGAAGTCCATGTTGGCTCGTTCGATGACAGACCTACTCCCAAGGGACGCTCTGGAAGATGTTCTTGTCTATCCAAATGAGGACGACGAAAACGAACCTCGCGTACGTTCAGTCCCTGCTGGTCGAGGTGATCGCATTGTCCGTGTCCAGAAGGAAGCAATCCGTGAACAAAAAGAGAAAGCACAACGTATGCTTCTCATTGGGTTCGGTGCTGTTGCATTCCTACTCGTTATCGTGGCTATTCCAACTGGGGATATTCTTACTCTTCTTTTTGGAATGTTCTTGCTTATGTTTGGATATATGTTCATCCGTAGCAGACTTGGTTCTGGTGATGAAGGTAGAATTCCAAAGGTCCTTGTCAAGCATGATGCTGATGAACTCCCCCCGTTTGTTGACGCAACTGCAACACTTTCAGGTTCACTCCTCGGTGATGTTCGTCACGATCCTTTCCAATCAGGTGGAATGGAAACGCCTGCTCATGACCGTGTCGAACCTGGGGCAATTCATCGAGCAAACAAAGGGGTCCTCTACATTGACGAGATTAATCTTCTTCGCTTAGAAGAGCAGCAAGCACTTCTTACAGCCATGCAAGAACGTGCCTTCCCAATCTCAGGACGCAGTGAACGCTCATCTGGAGCATTGACGAAGACCGAACCAGTTCCTTGTGACTTCATTCTTATTGCAGCAGGTAATCTTGATGCGATTCAAGGCATGCACCCAGCTCTTCGTAGCCGTATCCGTGGATATGGGTATGAGGTCTACGTAAATTCCGAGATGCCTGATACAAACCGTAACAGAAAGCGATTGATTCGCTTCATCGGTCAAGAAGTTCTACGAGACATTGGCAGTTCAAGAGAAATTCCTCACTTCGATAAGACTGGAGTGGCTTTGATTCTTCGAGAAGCTCAACGTCGGGCAGGTCGACGAGGTAAACTCTCACTTCGATTGCGTGAACTCGGGGGATTGGTCCGAATCGCTGGTGATTTAGCAGCTGAAGATGGGGCTCCGTACGTAACTGATGCTCATGTTCTTGCAGCACGTTCAATCGCAAAACCCCTCGAACAACAAGTTGCAGATCGAATGATTGAACGCAGACAAGATTACGCTCTCATTGTTAATTCTGGAAACAGAATTGGAAGAGTAAACGGCTTAGCCGTTCTTGGTGCTAATTCAGGTCTTTCTGATTTCTCGGGTATTATGCTTCCAGTTGAGGCTCTAGTGACACCATCACAAGGTGGCGGTGGAAAGATTCACGCTACTGGCGGTTTGAGTGATCTTGCCAAGGAAAGTGTAACCAACGTAAGTGCAGTTATCAAGAAACTAACTGGAAAAGATATTTCAGATTATGATATCCACATTCAGTTTGTAGATACCCATGGTGTCGATGGTGATTCAGCTTCAATTACGATTGCAACAGCGATTATATCGGCTCTTGAATCAATACCGATCCGGCAAGATTTGGCCATGACAGGTTCACTCTCCGTTCGCGGTGAAGTGTTGCCAATTGGTGGTGTAACTGCGAAGATTGAAGCAGCTGCTCGCTCAGGTGTCAAGACTGTAATCATTCCACGTGCAAACATGCAAGACGTACTCCTGGATGAGCAATTTGAAGGAAACGTGGAAGTTATTGCAGTCGATACACTCGATGAAGTAATGGAGCATGCATTGATTACTCACGATCAGAAACAGAGCCTCGTTGATAGATTAGGTGCCGTTATTGATCGTTTAACACCCGATCTCTCAGGCCCAACAACCTCGATTTAGAACGCTGGTCTTATCATCGATTTGATAGGTAGGGTTTCCTCGCCTTGGATATGGATGAACACGGAGCGTCAGCCGATCGCATTGATGCGAGTAAAGGCGCTTTGTTTGTTCTCTTTCTTGTAACCATGATCGACATGATTGGGTTCGGAATTGTCATACCGTTTCTAACCTATCTTGTTGAAGATTTAGCAGGTGAACAAGATGCTGCCTCAATAGGGATTTGGGTGGGTCTCTTAATGACCTCATACTCTGCTGCACAATTCCTGTTTTCACCAATATGGGGTGCTCTCTCCGACCGTATTGGACGCAGACCAGTCCTCATGATTGGACTTGTTGGTAATACCGTATTTTTCACAATGTTTGGGCTCGCTAATACCTTGATCATGGCTCTCATCGCCCGTTTCCTTGCTGGTGTATTCAACGGAAACATCGCAGTAGCTCGGGCATACATTGGAGATGTAAGTTCTCCGCAACAACTTGCAACACGTATGGGCCTGATTGGTGCTGCATTTGGCCTTGGATTCACCATTGGTCCATTCCTTGGTGGCGAACTTTCTGCACCTGCAGAACGGTGGGATTTGTTCAAAGATACTATTTTTGAAACATATCCCTATTTGTTACCCTGTGTCTTAGCAAGCGTTCTGTCGATTGTATCTCTTCTTTTTGCATTCAAATCCCTCCCCGAGTCATTACCAGAAAACCGACGTGTAATCGATAAATCAAGTTCTTGGAAAGCGACCATGAAGAGTTCATTTAGCAACGTTAAGGCCATGATTGGAACCAAACAAATAGGTTCAGTAATGTGGGTGACGTTCCTCTTCATGTTTGGTTTTACCATTATGCACGCAGTCTTCATTCTCTATACACAAATGGATCCTGCATCTGGTGGATTAGGATTTAATGAAGCTGATAATGGTAGAATCTTTGCACTTATTGGTGTACTCGGTATATTCACTCAGGGTGGCTTGATTGGGCCTTTGTCGAGAAAATACGGCAGCGTCTTTATTCTACGATTCGGAGCGGTTTTAACGGGAATTGGTCTTGTAATGGTTCCTTATTCACAAGCGGATTATATGTGGGTGTGGCTCTTCCCAATCACGGGATGCATTGCGATTGGAAATGGCTTATTCCAACCTTCATCAAGTACCTTGCTCACTGCCATGTCACGTCAAGAAGGCTATGAATTGGGGACTGTAATGGGTGCTCAAGAATCACTGTCTTCATTTGCACGAATTCTAGGCCCCCTCACTGGTGGATTAGTTTGGACAAAGACAGTGGGACGGACAGATTTCTTTGATTATCATACAGCCTTCCATCTTTGTGGAATTCTGATGTTATGCGCATTCCTTTTGTCTTTACGCGTTTCATTCCGACCTTCATGGATGCAATCTGAGGAATAAATTCCATCACGTTAAATTCAAACGTGTAATGGTCGAGAGCCGTGTATGGACGATACACTCGCTGTCTTCGACAACAATACCTTCCATCGTCGACTAGGTGGCTTGACATTTGCAGTCATTTTACTGACAGTGCTCACGATTTGGATGATTGAACTCGAAGGAGTTCTTCAACCATTTTTTATCGCCTTGGGTATTTATTTTGTTCTAAAACCCGGTTCTGATTATCTCTCAAAAAATGGATTCCCCCTTGGTTTATCCTATCTCACAATGGTTATGCTGATGCTCTTAGTCATTGTATCTGCAGGGTATGTCGCATACGATCAAGCAAGTGATTTAGCGAATGATGATGACAAGATTGAGGAGTATAATAGTAAACTCAACAAACGATGGCAGAAGATAAAGGCGGCTCCATTAGTTGGTTCTTCATTAACTGAATCTTTGAATTCAACGAATGGAACTTTGTCTGAAGATTTGGCAGAAATGGGTCTGTTATCAAAAGATTCTCAGGTATCGGACTTAATTGGTGATGCTGTTGCAGGCGTAGGTGGACTGTTTGCAACGAGCCTTACAGTGTCCTTCTTCCTTATATTCATCATCTTTGAAGCGAATCTACTTCCTGGAAGAATTGAAAGAGCATGGCCTGGTGGTGTTTCTGGTAAGGTGCAAGATGTTCAAATTCAAATTCAAGAGAGCATCAATACATACGTCGTAGTCAAGACCGGCGTAGGTATTGGTACCGCTGTAATTACGGCTGTCATTCTTTGGAGTTTTAATATTGATTTATGGTTCACATGGGCATTACTTACCTTCATTTTCAACTACGTCCCATATATCGGATCGCTCATTGCCACAATTCCTCCAATCATTCTCGGTATTATCGTTGCTCCATCAGCCTTTTCTCTCATTCTAATGACTGTATTATTGTTGGTCAATCAACAAGTTTGGGGAAACATTATCGAAACAAAATGGGCAGGCCGTGCTTTGGATCTCTCTCCAGTATTATTGCTTCTTGTTACTGCCTTTTCATTCTGGGTATGGGGCATCATCGGGATGATTCTTGCTATACCATTTACTGTTATCATCAAGATTGTTCTTGAAAATATTGAGCCAACACGACCGATTGCTATTCTCTTATCTGAACGAGCTCCATCGATAGATGAGGCTTGGAAAGAGGCAATGAAGGATGGTCGAATCTCGAACCATGAAAGTCGGTCCCTTGAAGAACTGCAACGTGTTTTGGGGCTTAGCGATAGGGAAATGGCCAGAGTAGGGGCAAAGCATGCAATCGAGCGTAGCCTTCGAAGAAATAGAATCACACCGGAGCAATTCACCTATGTCGAAGCAGCAACTGATATGCTCTCTGACGATAGTTATGGTCTTCAGTTGAACAGTTTTAACATTGACTCAGGCAGACTGACAAAGAATAATCGTATCATTCTTGAGCGAATTAAGAATGCTCTAGATGAAGAAGAGTAATCAGAGGATTTCTGTTAGAATCTTCTCGAGTTCAGTATTGATCATGAGAATGAGGGTTCCAAACTCTGGTGGAATATTTGGGTCTTCGTACAACTCTTCAAGTTTAGATTGAGACATAGCAATGCGAACATCGAGTTTCTTTCCTTTGTTCAATAACCAGTTTTCACATGTTTCTTTTGCTTGTTTACGAATGTTCCTTGGAACCTTGGGGTCATCAATTTGGTTGATGACAGTCGCTACTTGTTGTAGTCGTGTTTCTACGTCCATAATGCCATCTCCACGGAAAACCGCTCTACTCGTGTCTTGTTGTGGGCCGTCTTTAAGTTCATTGGCGACATGGACAATACAATGGATGTGGATTCTGACATCATTCTCGGTTGGGCACGACTAGGGGTTCTCATCATCTGTATGGGTTGGGCTGCGTGGTTTGACCATAACGAGCGAAGAGTTTCAAATGACCATTGGATTGTTTGGACCAAACCTGTTATCTTCATTTGGACGCTTGATTTATTGATGCAAGGAGCTCATTGGAGCATCTGGCTAACTGCCTCCGCAATCATCGCTTATGCTAGTGGTTCAGTCATAGGTAGACCTACTTTGAAAGATGCAAGGGCTGGAAATCGAATGGATCAAATGGTTCTTGGTTGGTATCTCATCTCGATTATTGGTTTGGTCGCAGGTGCAGTACACTTCTCTTCAAGCAATCCATTGGATGTTCTCTTAGGCGATGTGACTGGTGATGCAGCCCTTTGGTGGTCCTACATAGGGGCTCTCTTTGTTCTCTTTGTGATAGACTTAGGTTGGAGAATGCGCTTCATTCATGGTGGAGCAGATGCAAAGGCACTGATGTGGGTCACTCTATTGTTCCCATCATGGGGTGAACTCCCTATACATTCAGAAGTGTATATGGATGAAGTGATTCTTCATCTTCCCCCATCGTTAAGTTTACTTATCTGGGGAGGATTATTTTTCTTACTTATTCCTTTCATCTTGCTTATTCGCAATTTGGCATCAGGAAATATTCGGTCATTTAGTGATTTAACAATGGCTTGGATTGCTCTATCAGTTCCACTTAATACAGTTCAAGACAGGCATGCTTGGCTTCTTACAGATACAATGGAATTACCAAATGGTGAATTGAAAATTTACCATCGAAGAAGAGCACCGCGTCAATCTCCAACAGATGATGAGGTTAAATCTCATGTTGAAAAGTTGAACAATGAGGGCGTTGGAAACGTATGGGTTAGTTTGAAACTACCCTTGTTACTTTTCTTATGGCCAGCGATATTGCCGTTGTGGTTGTTTGGTGATCCAATGGCACTGGTAATCCCAGTACTACTACCTTAGATCAAACGCCCTTTCGTTCCATATTTTTGGCTCGGAGCCCTTTGTAGCTACACTTTCTGCAGCGTGTGGCTCTCCAAGCATTACGAGCATTACACTTCATGCAAATCTTAACGCGAAGCAAGCGCTCTTCTGCTTCAGGGAATCTAGCCATGTCATGGCGACCAACTTCCTCTATTTAATCGCAACCACCTAATCTGACACTTCATGATGCCATCTTTGAAACCCTATCAGTCCATCCGAGGGTTATGCGCATCGTGAGGTTGCCTGGCATTCATCATGATGCAAATGCAACCCTTCTCATTGGCAAGGAATCTGCTCTACTCGTTGATTCTGGTACTGCTTGGTACCAGTTACTGCAGGAAGAACGGATTAGAGGGCAACTCGGAGATACGATTACACTTACTAAAATCATTCTTACTTCGAGAAGATATCCTTTCAGCGGAGGCTGTAAAGCCCTTTCAGAATCATTTGGAATACCCGTTTTCATCCATGAAGCAGCTCAAATGTCCCTCGAGAGTGGAGATTTTTTCACAACATGGGCGAATCGATATGATTCTGATATGCCAGTTGTATCTACTGAACCAATTGACTTTTCAGAACCCATTATGATGGATGAATCAGTTATTGAATTACTCGAAACTCCTGGTCCGAGTTCAGATAATGTCTCAATACACATTCCCTCTGCAAAGACGGTCATAGCAGGTGCGCTGCTCCCAAGAGCAGATCGCCCTCTGCGCTGGGACGTGCCGACTGGTAATCTCATTCAAGCCATCGAAAGTCTGAGGCGAATTCAAGACCTTGGTGCTGAAAAACTCGTGCCGATGCATGGACCGATCTTACAAGGTAAAGACCACATCTTCTCAACGATTCAACATCATTGTGAGGTCTTGGAAGGCATTGCAGCAAATGATGGGGTTTCTCCAAGAGCCTGGCCACGAGCAGCTCCAACTTCGTTATGGCGAGATCCAGTGCCTTCTTGGCCGCGTACCGAAAAAGAACAGAGCGATTAGACTCCAACCATCAAACGAACTTGTGCCTCTGCTTGTTCTCTTTGCTCATCAAGTTTTTTCCTTTCCCTAAGCCTTCGTAACATGGTGTTCTCCCCAAAGGATGTGGAGGCATCATGGGAATTCTGTAGAAGACCATCTCGTTTGAACGTGCATTGTTCCCATCCCGATTGAATACGAATTGAATTTCGTTCACTTCGTATAGAAGAGATAGATCGCTTGGTTTCAAACAAGAGTTGAGTCTCAGAACTTCCATCATAACGCCATATCTTTCCATCTGCATCAGCGATTAAAAGTGCGAGGCTCTCTTCCGAATCTGAGCACATCGCCCGTAGGGCAGTGTTGCCGATAGGCACTGTTTTCTCAAGAGCAAGGTTTGGTACAGTAAGAATATGAAGTTGTCCTTTCCCATCTCCAACAAACATTCGTTCAACATGTCCATCATCATTTTGCATTCCTAGAATCACAGTTGCGACGCAATGCAGACGCAGTGTTTTCCTATTCTGTTTGGTTTCCCAAACAATCATTCCATCGTCCATTGCAATACAAGTTCCCTGGCTTGTGACCAGACTTCGAACGGGTGTTCTTTGGTTACGCATACCTTGCTACTGAGTGCAGACGGTATAGTTGCTTTATGATAGGTGTAAGTGAAAAGTGAAAGTGAACATCAGTACATGTCATCATTCTTGGTTTCCTTCTTCCAGGATCTGTAGCATGACTTGCAAACCCTCACACGTCCCTTTGAAGAAGAGAAACTCCCATTGCCCCACATTTCTGTAGCATCGTCAAAGGAGAGTGAGCGTCCTCCAAGATTCTTGTCAGCCCATTTTTCGCAAGACTTCACCGCACAGGGTGTTTCACCTGCATTTTTCTTTGCCTTTGCTTTGTCATCTTTACCAGAATCAGCCTTTGTCTTGCGTGCACGTGCTTTGAAGCCCATGCTTGACCCTATGATTGCCTATTCATCAACTTTAGGTTCTCATTGTTGAGATCCTTTGCTAAGTTGAGTGAGCAATCCTTCAATCAAGCGTAACAAACCACGAAGGGTTACTTCTGATACGTTGGCTATGGAACAAATGTCTGATTGTGTTCTTGGAGTACCTGATTCGTTGGCAGTCTTGTAAATCAGAGCAGCAGCTACGCCCATTGGTTTCTTACCTTGCCAGACATCTTCATGAGGCTTTATGAGAGACCAGAGGTGTTGGACTTGTGTTCTCATTGAAGGTGGGAGGTCTAACTGAGACATGAATGGCTCAAAGTATTGGTCAGGTGAACTGATTGAATGCATGTTGAGCATTCTTGATACTTGTCGAATAAGACGTGAGAGTTCCTTTTCTTCGATGCTAAATTGTTCGGCAACGTCTGGTATTTGACGTGGCATGTTTTCCTCTCGAGCCACAAGATATGTGCATGCTGCAGATACGCCTGCTATTGAACGGCCTGTGACATAGCCTTTGTCAGAAAGCCGTCGATACAGGCGGGCAACTTCTTCCTGAAGGGCTTTTGGTAACTGAGAACGGTCCCTAATGAATTGATTAGCCTTTACCAGATTTCGTTCACGACTCTTGCGTGTCTTTGACCGTTCGTCGATGATACGTCGTCGGCGCCACTCACGACGGCTTTGACTTGAAATTCCCAATCGACTTGCAGATCCTGAATTCAAATCCTTAATGTCGATGGTTGTGTTTAACCCTCGGTCAGCGAGTGTATACGTCATGGGAGCTCCAACTCGAGAACGGTCTTCTCCTTTGTCTCTCTTGGTCCATTCAGCGCCTGGATCTGGTACGTTTTCTTCCACGACGAGGCCACAACTGTTGCAAGTGACTTCTCCTCGTGAAATATCGAGACTCCAGTCTACTGCTGCACATTCCTCGCATGGGCTTGTATGTCCTTCGAGAACTCTTCGTTCTGCATTGGTGTTGTTTCGTTTGTCGTTTCTGTAACTTGCACTCATCTTCTCAACCTCGGGTTTACTAATAGTGACATCGCATATATATAGTTTTGTATCTGTTGCCTCAATAAAACAACTCCGTAACACCGCATTTGTCCCGGATGATACATACTATATTGACGATGTTTGGAAGATTGAACGACAGTATATGAACGTGTGTTCAATTTACCCTTCATATCCCATCTCAGTCGATGAAGTCAGAGGGTATAGTTCAAGGACGTTCTTTACTGACATCCATTTGATTGACATGCCAGCAACAGTGATTTTAGGAGCCCAATGGGGCGATGAAGGGAAAGGGAAACTTGTCGATAGACTTGCAGAACAAGCTTCTTGGGTCGCTCGTTTCCAAGGTGGAAACAACGCCGGGCATACTGTTGTTATTGGTGATCGTGTCCTGAAGTTCCATCTTCTCCCATCTGGGATTACACGCCAAGATTGTTCACTTATCCTCGGAGATGGCATGGTAATCGATCCATGGGTCCTTCATTCCGAACTTGAAAATTGGATCGAAACTGGTGGGGATGATCCCAAGGGCAATCGTCTGTTTGTATCTGAACGCGCTCATATCATCCTCCCTTACCATCGAGCAATGGACAGCCTCGACAAAACAATTGGAACAACCGGTCGCGGAATTGGTCCGGCCTATTCTGATAAGATCAATCGAATCGGGCTGAGATTCGGAGACCTTGGAGAAATTGTAAACGACCCATCTTGGGCACAATCAGCAACCGAGCGAATGAACAGTTCACTTGAATCAGCAGGCTCTGATGTTCGCCTAGAGGCTCAGTCCCTACAGGATGAAGTCCAATGGATTCATGGAATTTATGAATCAAGTATCGCTAACACTGGATTAATGCTTGATAACGCACTGAAACTCAATGAGCATATCATTCTTGAAGGAGCTCAAGGATGTCTTCTCGATATTGATCAAGGGACATTCCCATTTGTCACCTCATCTGTAACATCCAGAGGAAATGCTACGCACGGTGCAGGTATTCACCCCGGTCACGTGACTGATGTAATTGGTATAACAAAAGCATACATCACTCGTGTAGGAAA
>QXYA01000094.1 GCA_009887135.1 Candidatus Poseidoniales archaeon | reverse complement strand
AATGACACCTTCATCTCGAATGTGGAAACTCGTCATGAGTGTATTTCGTAAGCGGGTCCTATCGACACGAATGATGATTATGTTGCCAATTTTGTTCCTCTTCATACCTGGTATGGCATGGGGCTTCTCAGATCCAAACATCCAACTACCAGCTGACCAGATTCCTGAAACCGCTGCAGAGACCATGTTCTTGGCAAGTATTGGTATTGTCTTTGCAGGAACTATGGCTGCGGTTTTACTGGCGCACGATGGCATTAGCAAAGACAGACAAAGCGGAGTTCTTGAGTTACGATTATCTCAACCAATGCCTCGATGGAGACAATCAATGATTCTCGTGATTGGAAACTGGGCGAGTATCGCAGTACCAGTTACTGTCCTCATGCTCATTTCGATGTGGCTCGTTGGTTATCGAAGTGATATGTGGATTTCCGCTGGCGATTCTATCGTGTTTGTTTTGGCAGCTTGGCTTGTTCTTCTGTGGTATACCATCTTCGCCTTACTCGCCTCAAGTTTAGCCAAAGAACAAGGTTCTGCAATTGCATTCTCGATTGGACTTTGGTTCCTCTTCACCTTGTTGTGGGTCTTGTTTACGACCCTCATTGCTGCTCTCAATGGCGTTCCTGTTGGTGAATCAAAAGATGCGTCGTATTCTGTTTTCGAGGGCCGCCTTGATCTCCTTTCTCCGAATGGAGTGTACCATCATTTGCTTGAAACTCGATTAGAGGATGTGAACAGAGGTGTTTCCCCGACGGGAGCCGTTTTAGCAGCATTAGCATGGACCTTTTTTCCACTATTATGGTTTACTCGACGTATCAAAGGCCTTGTACCGTGATGTTTTCTAACCAAGACTTCTTGAATAGAGTCGTACTCGTCATGTCATGATTCCCGTACTCGTGATGCTATTACTTTCAATTCTCACGCCTTCAATAGAGACTTCAACATTGGAAAATGAGGACCAAACACAAGCGACATCTGGACGACAAGGAAGCCTTGATGTCGATTGTAGTGGCTATACGTTTGAAGACCTCTTTGAGTATGACTTCGCCCTGTTTAACCTTGATATCAATGACGACTGGGCAACCGGTGCCATGGATGCGCAAGCATGGGTAAATGGAAGCAAATCTGCAGTTGTACGTGACAATCTCGATGGATTGTTTGAAGGAGTTCCTGGCGGCGATGATGACTGGATGTCAACAGATGAGAGGGAAGCGGTCCGTTCAATTGGACCGAAGTGCATCGCAGACATGGAAACTCGTCTTGGAATCCGTGAAGGTATCGCTCACCGGGGAAGCGTTGACTGGAACGATCTTGAATTCGTTGAAGATGGAATTGCTCTAGACGAGGTAAACCTTGTTCCTGATGATCATCCTCAAGAGCGTGCCTGCAGCAGTGCACTTTCTGGGCAAGGATGTAAAGAAGTCCCTGTTACCATAACCGACGATTTAGAAATTCATTTGCTTACCGATGCGAGTGAAAATCACAATGTCCGATTTGACCAGTTACCAAACCAGGGAAGTTCAAACTTTACTCTGGCTATGAATGTGACAAATATCACCGATGCTCGCCTCGTCTTGACCTTCCCTGTTGAGCAAGGACTCAGAGTTGCAGATTTAGGATTCTATGACGACGGTGTATTGCAGGACGAACTTGCTACTCCAATCAGTGAGTTCTTGCCAGACGGTCGCCTTCGAGTTGTAGCAGATGTCGATTATCCACTCGGCTCTTACCCAATGATTCGAAATCTGTTTATTGATTTCACTACACAGGCCCCATTTACCAATGAAGTACCTGTTTGGTCTTCACTTGCACCTGCTGAAGGTACCATCATCCCTCTGGGCATCACCAACGGGGAAGAACTTGCTTCGACTGAAACAGGCACATGGGTTGTTGACGAAAGTGGATGGAACCTACAATGTAATTTCAGTGCACTTGACCAATACGATGGATGGTCTGTCCGCATGGACGAGGATGCTTCTTTATTCGTTACCGCAGGTGGAGAATCAGCCTCTGCTCAATGTGCTGGAGTCGATGCATATGGGGCAGAAACATCTGAACATCGAAACTATACTTTTGGGAGAGTTCTAACTGCAACAGGAGTACTGTCTGCTCAAGGTGATACGATTACCTTCTCCCCTAGCGCAACCAGCCTTGTCTCTACATTGACTGTAACTGCACATGCCCACCAAGATGCCAACGAGGGCAATTCAGTTACTGAAGTCATCAATACTCAAGGATCGGACATGGACTTATCTCTGACCGGAATTAGTCCAGGGGAAGTTATGGTTATGGGGACAGCAACTGGACAAGGCATGCTTGATTTCACCTTTGTGATGGACTTTGACCTTGAAAAAGAAAACAAACCTCCAACCATTTCCATTGAAGAAAACCTTCAGGGGCAGCAAGCAGAATGGGAACTCGATGGTTTGAAGTTTACACTCACAGGAAATGTCATTGATCCAGATGGCCAAGATGTGACTCTCACCCTCGTGATATGTGATGGACAAACAACAAATTTCGATCGACAAAACCTCGCTTGGGAAATTCAAGTATCAATCGCAAATTGTATCCAAAATGATGTCCAATCACCATACACTGTTGACGTAAAGGCCACTGATGAATCAGGAGATACGACAACACTTACCATTCAAGTTGTAGATCCAAATGCTGGTGCTGTTGATAACAGTGGAAATGAGGATACGGACGATGATGACGGAGAAAGTTCAGGAATCTTACCTGCACCAGGCTTAATCGCCACAATGCTCATTGGTTTAGTAGCTGCAGGATGGGTCTCTCGACGTCAAGACTGACCAACAGTATCAAACATAGTGTGTCGTCAGGTTGGAGTTGAGAGCCATGTTTAGAGGTGTAGTTGACCGCGCGAGTCACGAATTAGGTCTACTGGTGACATTCAGTGGATCGTCGCCCGCTTTGGGTTCAATTATTGTTCGAGAAGAAGACGGGCACTACATTGGAAAAGTTGATTCTGTACTCGGTTCAACCGAGTCACCTCTCGTTCATGTTGCGCACCTTGATCGTAAACAAGAGAATAACCAATTCATTGGCTCAACTGTGACTGTAAGGGCAAAGAAGGAACGTGAAGATCGTCCTCCTCGTCGTGAATTCAGAGAAGAGCGACCTAGTCGTGACCGAGAACGTTCATTCGATCGAAGAGACAATAATTCCCGTGGTAGAAATGACCAAGAACGAAGCGATTGGCTTTGTGCATCTTGCGGAAACGATAATTTTGCTTTCAGAACTGAATGCAATAGTTGCGGGAAATCAAAGCGAGGTAACGTTCAGGAACGTGGCAGCTCTTTCAGAAACGACCGTGGCGGACGTAACGGAGATCGTGGCGGACGCAGAGACGATCGCGGTGGAAGAGGACGCGACGATCGCAGACCTCGTAACCAAGAACAACATAATCGAAATGACTGGATTTGTCCTTCATGTAAGAATGACAACTTCTCTTTCAGAACTGAGTGTAACCAATGTGGAAAACCTCGGCCAGGAGGAAGTTCTGGCGGAGGAGATTCACGTGGAGGCGACCGAAGAGGTGGCTACGGCGGCGGAGATCGTGGCGGACGTGGAGGCGACCGAAGAGGTGGCTTCAGTGGCGGACGCGA
>QXYA01000093.1:4208-5346 GCA_009887135.1 Candidatus Poseidoniales archaeon | reverse complement strand
CATTCAGGCATTCGTCACCTTGGAATCCATCGATTAAATCTCCAAATCCATCACCATCAGTATCGGAATGTTGTGTTTGTTCGTTCGGGAAATCATCGTTTAGATTAGACCATCCATCCGAATCAGCATCAGGACAACCAAACTGATCTTCTGTTGAATCGCCAACGACATCAGTACATCCATCACCTTGGAAACCGTTGACATTGTCTCCGTAACCATCTAGGTCTGAATCAAGCCATTGTGTTGGCTCAGTAGGGAATACATCGGTTGAATCACTGTATCCATCTAAGTCGTAATCATCACAACCGAGTTCCAAACCAAGCGAGCTTGTTCCAGCATCTCTTGGACAGGCATCAATATCATCTGTGAATCCATCGTTATCGTCATCAAGATCTTCGGTTGAATCTTCACAACCATCTCTGTCTGCATCGTTTTCAATGTTCGAGAAGAAGGAAAGGGAACTTGTTGGGCAGAGGTCAACACTTGCAGTCGATGGTGTGCAAGCCCAGATGTTGTCCGAGTCTGTACCATCGCAAATACGATCGTTATCGTCGTCAAGATCTTCTGTTGCGTCTTGACATCCATCCGAATCATAGTCTGTTGAGGAAGAAGATTGCCACGATAGTGCTCCCTTGGCACACAAGTCGGAGGTATCGACGACTCCATCGTTGTCATCATCCGTATCTTCGGATACATCCAAACATCCGTCACCATCATGGTCTGTCAGTGCTGTCGATGTCCAATCAAGATAGCCTTGGGCGCATTGGTCATCGACGTCTAGAACCGTATCATTATCATCGTCGTAGTCACAAATATCTCCTAGAGTATCGTTATCGAAATTCGCTTGGAGTGGATTTGCGATGTAAGGGCAATTGTCAACTTCATCGCCAATTCCATCACCATCTTCGTCCATGTATGCATCGATTCGTAGAACCTTGTCTTGGCCGTTATCAACGTAATACAGATGACCATTTGGTCCTACTTCTAGACCCATAATGGATGATGCTGAGGTTTGAATTTTATCGAGTTGAACTCCGCTTTTTCCATCTGTTGCAAGATCGTAAGCAACAATCTTCCCGTTTCCATTTTCTGAAACAAATAATTGTCCATCATCGATTACGATTCCTGAAGGTCTGTT
>QXYA01000093.1:0-4108 GCA_009887135.1 Candidatus Poseidoniales archaeon | reverse complement strand
CCATTGTTTTGGTTTTCAACAGCGAAGTGATTTAATGAAGACGGCCACAAAGTTGGACCCATAAAGTTGTTTGGAGTTGCTTGGCCGCAGTATGTATTTGCTGTTTCTTGAGCAGAGCCCCATTGCCAGTCAAATTCGGGGTGATATGCTCCGAATGAAATTGCACTGACTTCTTCAAGGAAATGATTGCGGTTTGAATCCTTTCTGTTTTGGGATGTTTGGGTTTCCATTCCTGTGTCTTCAACAATTGTGATGCTATCAGAAGCCCGATTGGCAATCCAAAGTTCGTTTGTTCTTCCAGGATGGAATTCTAAATCTCGCGGATCTGAGAGGTAATCTGATGAGTCTGCGATGACGACTTCATTAAAGCCAACACCAAACTTCTCAACCAGTTCAGTATCCTTGGATTCTGTTGCATAGGAAGGAGCTGCAAAGAGAAAAATTATCAGAGTGAAAATTACAATCTGTTTTCTCATCATGGTTAAACCAAAAACCTCACACATATGATATGTTGCTATATATGCAGGTTCACTTGTCTCTCCAGTGTCGTTTCTGGACTGAGCGTTGGAATATATCTTCGTAGGCTTCTGCATTACCTTCGCATGTAAACGATTCAAGCACTCTCTTGCGACCTGCCTTGGCCTTCTTGATTCGTTGAACGGAACCATTCAATTCATCGCAGACAGCTTTCGCCATACCGGAATGATCGCCTCGGTCAAACAATCCTCCGACAGTATCGTCAACCATTTCAGTCAAAGGTGGTTGGTCAACTGTTACAACAGGAGTTCCTGAAGCGAGCGCTTCAAGAGGAATCAAACCTTGACCTTCGTAATACGACGGATAAACAACCAAGTCAGCAGAGCGATAATGTTGAGCAAGTTCTTCAAATTCCATACCGCTCTTGATGAATACAGCATGTGCGACTCCTAATTCTTCAGCAGCCTTGAGGAGCGCTTTCTTCATGTGCCCTCTTCCAATAATCACCAATCGGGTGTTTTCGTGTTCCTTGAGGATCAATGGCATTGCTCGTAAAAGAGACATATATCCCTTACGAGCGACGAGGCGACCCACAGCTAGAAGCATTGGAGTCTCAGTTTTCGGTCCGTAGCTTAGGGCTTCTTCATCTGCACAATCGTAAGCCTTACGAATTCGCTCGTGGCTCAATTGTTCTGCTTCATTATCCTTGTCGGGAGGCCTGAATACTCGCTGGTCACATCCCCAATGAATAACTTCAATATCCGTTTCGTCAGGAATTTTGTAAAATTCATGGAATTCTTCTAATGTTGATCTTGATACTGCAACACTGCATGTAGATTCCAGTACACCGTTTCGTTCGTAGCGCTTGTACCACCAACTTGTTAGACGAATTGCGAGGTCATTTGGATTGCGCCATGTGGCTGTCTCTCGATTCATTGCAGCACGTCGTACGCCTTCCTTTTCGCCAACCCAAGAACCGTGTAATGTGCTAACAACTGGGGCGATGTTCTTCTCTATCATTTTGAATTGAGCCTTAGACCATGAAACAAGTGGAAGATGAGCGTTCACAACATCAATCGATCGGCGACGATTGAGTTTAATGAGAGCCTTTAGGGCATTTTTACCAAACGAACGCGTAAATGCCATTGGCAATGGAGCCCAGCGAACTGGGATTACTTCTACACCTGGTTGAGTAGGAGGAATCGATTTGTGCTTTCTTGTGATAATTGTAATCTTGTGACCACGTTGAGCAAGATGGCCTGCGAGGTGGAAGACAACTGAGCCCATTCCACCCCAACGAGGAGGGTATTCGGCTGAGACCATCACGATGTGCATGAATCTCCCACACGCATGTCTTGTTTGAAATTACCGAGTGTTTCGACTGTTTTTTGGCACATTCTTACTTAACATTTATTAAGTATAGCGATATAGACTATTTGCGACGGAGGAATAATATGACAGAAAAACATTCTTGGAAGTATCGGCATCGCCGATATTTCAGATCCCGTCCGATTCGATAAAAAGACGGTAAAGAACGGATGAATTCCGTTCTGGGATCTGAACATACCTTGGGGGTATGGTGTAATGGATAGCATCTGGGATTTCGAATCCTAGGATCTCGGTTCGACTCCGGGTACCCCCGCCACATTCAATAAACAACAGGAGAAAAAAATATGACAAAACAATACAAAGAACCAGAAGAAATGATTGATCATAACGGAAATCTCGATACCGTATCGGGCCTTATGTCGATTTTCTTTGCATACAATCAGAAGGAAGCTGATGAAGGAACACTGTGGTCAAATTGGCCAGATTGGGAACTCTGTCTCACATCAATGAAGGATGAACTTCATTTCAAGGGTGATGATGATACTGATGAAATCAAAGCTGAAAGGAAGCAATGGCTTGCATTATTCCAATTGATTCATGAGAATGAGGATATTTCGTTTGATGAATACACAATAGCCATACAAGGCAAACATGGGAATACCTTCTCATTTGACCTGTGCATCGAAAATGGGTGTTGGGTGAACACTGGAGCGATGGCTGAGTACAACAAGAGATACGAGGAATGGAAACAAGACAAGCAACAGAAGTCTTGGATGACGATGAGAAGCTGTTTCTATCATAGAGACATAGTCGACCATTCCTTGGGACCGTTTTGGACATGTCCCAGTCACGTTCCCGATTATGGAGGGAAATCAACAGTCCATACACCAGATTCGTGGTACTGTTTCCATAGAGGGCTTTCAGGTAGCCTTCCTGCTGAATTGATTTCTCTCATTCTCTTATGCATCGATGATTGCGAGATTTGGAGAATTCAGTTCAAAGAAGATCAAGGAAATGCCGAATACAATCAGAGAATGGAAAGGGAATGGCCTGGAGGAAGGCCAGAAGATTATGAATACCAATGAGCGTGAGAATTATGATACAATTAGAAAAAAGTAAATTTAGACCGAATAGAAGATATTTCATTGAACATCAAAGTAGGCAGGGATGGTGGATTTTCCAAGGAAGTTTCCCAAATGCAGTATGCACAATTATTCCCAATGAGGATTGGACGATTATCGAAATCCATCATGTCATTGTGTTCAATGAACAACAAAGGAGAAAAGGGCATGGAACAAAAATGATTTCAAGAATCAGGAGATTCTTCCCAGAAGCGACAATTTGGGTCGATACATGGGATCATTCGAGACCATTTTGGCAAAAAATGGTTGACAAGAAATATGTTGACTTCATTGGAAATGATTACTCTTGGCCTTGTTTCGATACAACATGCCTTGTTTGTCATCCAACCAGAGTGAACGGAATAAGAAGGTTTCAAAGAAAGGAGGAAGAAGAATGAGTTGGAGACCTGACGCAAGTGCCCCACTTTGGCACCTCGCCAAAGGAGAAAGGAATGAAATCTTCTATTCTGATTTGGAACTCGAACATCTGAAACAAATTGGCCCCTCTTGTGTAGCTACAACATTATGCATGGTTGCAAGAGCAACTGGTGCAGATGTTACGCCTGAAGATTTCAAAGGGATTACAAATTCCCAATCGCCTCATTCATGGTCAGAAGCCCTCAAACCATATGGAATGCAATTGGCATATTGTAACCATGATCAAAGAAGAATTGGTTACCTGATTGATGAATTGAAACAACTCAACGATTTGTTCTTTTTGAGTTTCTATTCGGTTGACCCACCAAGCGACCCTGATGAGAATGGGAAATTGTGTACTGCACACATTGTTACAATGCATGGTTCGACAATCTATGACACTGCAAAGTATCCTAGCAGAGAAGGGGTTTGTGATGCAAGTGCTTATTCAAGACTTGAAAGACAAACGAAGAGAATCTTCAGAGTCGTACCAGTTGGATATCCGAGGTGTTTGTGATGCTATGGAAAGGAAACAAAATGTTCACTTCGATTCCATTTCCAATTGTCGAAGATAGGCCACTTATTGCCTATCATCCAGGGCCGCATTGGAATTACTTGGCTTCATGGAACGTCATGGTAGATAATGGTCAGCCGTTTGTTCTGATTTGCGACGATTTGGGGCCTGATTATCCCGATGGAGGTTGGGGCCAGCTTTCGAAAGATGGAATGGAATACTTTGCGAGAGTAGACAATCCTATCGGAAT
>QXYA01000092.1:10593-13023 GCA_009887135.1 Candidatus Poseidoniales archaeon | reverse complement strand
CCTTCCAAAGGGATGGGATGGCAATGAGGAATAATGCGAGGCGTGTCCTTAACCGCTTGAATTGCAGCAATCGTCGATGCTTCGAGAACATCTCCTTTCTTGACCATTTTATCGACAATGGCTTTCTTAGAACCTTCTTGCAGGTTGAGTAATCCTGTAGCAGTAGCCTTTCTTTCGACGATTGGTTTGTTTCCAATTTCGACAATTCCTTGAATTTCTTTTGACATATTCATCCTAATCCTGCTTTCCAATTCGATCCTTTAGAAGTCACTTCACGCTTCCATAGAGGCGCCTGCTTCTTGAGTTCATCGATGAGCCATTCGCATGCTTGGAAGGCTTCCTTTCTATGTGGGCTTGCTACATGAATGCTCACAATGGACTCACCTGGTCCAACGCTGCCTGTTCGATGAGCCATGGCTACTGAGGTTGTCCCGAATCGATCACAGGCTTGGGTTGCTAACGCATGGAGGACTTCGCCGAGATGCTCTTGCCATGCATCGAATTCCAATGCATAGACATCAGCATCTCCTTCTGTGCCTCGAGTGATTCCTAAAAACGATACAATTGCGCCGCAGCCATCCGTTTCCAGTTGAGTTCTCAACGTATCTGGATCGAGGGTATCAAGCGCTTCTTCGATGTGAATCTTGCGCCTCATGACGATGCGAGTAGAGCGCATGATTCAAGGCTAACGGCTCGTTGTCGAACCATGGACGCAGCATCAGGGGGTTCCGAACCCGTTCATATTATGGGGGCAGGACTCTCTGGACTTGCTGCTGCAACCATCCTTGCAAAGGCCGGAAAAGAAGTTCACGTCCACGATATTAGGGCTGATTCAGGTGCTCGCTTTGATGGTGATTTCCAGGCATTAGAAAACTGGTCAATGGACGTTGATTTCTTTGATCAACTCGCAGAATGGGGCTTTGATGCCTCTACATTCCGAACGACTGAATTCCATGTCGTTGATCTGATTCATCCCGATGATGAAATAACCCAACCGAAAAGTGACAAGGTGGCTTATCGAATCGTTGAGCGAGGCACTTCAGACCATGCTATTGACCAAGGAATGAAGCAACAAGCACTTGCTGCAGGTGCACAAATCCATTACAAATCAAGAGTTAAGGAAGAAGATTGTACGATTATCGCTTGTGGTCCGAAAGGAACTTCAGCAGTCGCTTATGGAGAAATCTTTGAAACAGATCATCCAAATCATATCGCCTTTCAGTTAAACGATAAATTAGCACCAGGTGCTTATTCGTATCTTATTATCGTCGATGGAGTTGGATTAATCTGTACATGTCTGTGGAGGAAACAATCGAAGAGTGAGCGCTTCCTCAATGAAACAATTGCTTGGTACGATAAGCACTATCCTGGCCTTAATCGAAAACCGATCAAGCGAGTTGGTGGTAAAGGTGATTTCACGATAAATCAACGCTACAAGCAAGACGGTCGTTATTACATTGGCGAATCAGGAGGTCTTCAAGACTTCATGTGGGGCTTTGGAATGCGAATGGCTGTATGGTCCGGTGTTCTTGCTGCTCGTGACATACTTGGAGAATGTGATTATGAGACCGAGGTTCGAAAACAACTTCTCCCTTATGTTCGGACCAGTGTTGCAAATCGTTGGCTTATGAATCGGGTCGGTGATCGTACGTTCAAGCGTATGTGTAAGAATTGGATGAAAAGTCAATCAAAGCGTGGAGATGGTCTTGTGTGGGTTGGCGGTTTGTTCCGACCACGCTGGTATAAGTCACTCCTCTACCACCTTGTTACACCATTCATGCTGCGAAAAGATCCGAAATCAATGGGTAGAGGTGTTCGAAGAATGCCATTTCGAAAAGCCAAGGCTCGTGATAAGTGGGAGCCCTCCGAAGAAGCATCTGCTATAGGGACGCAGTGGACTGAAATACGTCGTTCAGGGGGTAAGACATCCTTCGCTGATGATTCGGATGAAGGGAGTATTTCGAGCGAATGACTGGGGCGATTCGTTCATAATGCGGTTCGATTTGGAACGGACATGAGCGAACTCAACTTCGAAGCCATGCCGAACAAACTTGTGAACTATGCAGCCGTTGACGGTATTGCAATCATCGAACTAGCGAGTGACGCATCTGGTGCACCTCTAGCTGAAACAAACGACCGTTCTCCGAACACGTACACGCACGGTATGATGTGCGATATTGATACAGCAGTCATCAAGGCACGTTTTGATGATGATGTTTCAGTCATCGTTTTGACTGGAAATGGTAGTTCGTTCTTCTCTGCTGGAGCATCCATTCAGATGCTAAACAGTGTTACTCCAGGCTTCAAGTACAACTTCTGTCTTCACGCCAATGAAACACTTTCACGATTTGAGCAAACATCCAAACTCGTTGTTTGTGCAATCAATGGACACGCTGTTGGTGGAGGTCTTGAAATCGCTATGGCTGCAGA
>QXYA01000092.1:0-10583 GCA_009887135.1 Candidatus Poseidoniales archaeon | reverse complement strand
CTTGGTGTTCTTGCTGGTACTGGTGGTACTGCTCGATTGACTCGTTTGATCGGTAAGGCCAAGGCTCTCGAGATGATGGTTACTGGCGAATTAATGTCCTTCGAGGATGCTCATTCCCACAACCTCATCAATCACATCTGGGAAGGCGATGCTGCTGAATTCCGACAAAATGTCCTTGACTGGTGCAGTCAATTCACTTTGCCGAACAAGGCAACAAAGGCTGTTGGAAACATCAAGCGTTCATGCCAGACTGGTCCTGAAATCCCATTCGAATACCATCTTGCTCTTGAGAGAGAACTTCAAGCATCTCTATTCAACTCAAATGACGCTAAGGAAGGAATTGCAGCATACGTCGAAAAGCGTGTTGCTAACTTCACTGGCCAATGAAAATGGGTGATTCAAAATGGCAGATCATAGCGTTCCGGGAGATGTCCCTGACGATTTAGTTGAAACCTATCTTGATAACTTGATGGCAGCTACATGTGGCACTGGTGCAATGAACCTCTTTGCTTGTGATCAGAAAATTGAACACTTGAATGACGACTTCTATGATGGTGGCGTTAAGATTCCACTTTCATCGAACGACCCAGGTCATCTTTTCGAAATAGGAGCACGTGCTCATGGAGAAGGAACCGTTGGAGTTCTTGCAGCACAAGGTGGATTGATTTCACTTTACGCTCAAGATCATCCAGACGTCCCGTATCTGGTAAAACTCAACTCGAAATCTCATTTGGTAAAGACCGACCAACGTGACCCAATTAGTCTTGCAATGTGGGACATGGATGACGTCATGTCTCTTGTTTCAAATGGAATCAATGTCGTTGGAATCGGTTATACGATTTACATAGGAAGTGAATATGAGCATGAAATGTTAACAGAAGCAGCTCAATTCATTCGACAAGCACATGAAGAAGGTATGATTGCAGTTGTTTGGATGTATCCTCGTGGAAAAGCAGTAACAGATGAAAAAGATCCACAACTAATTTCCGGTGCAGCAGGTGTTGCAGCATGTATTGGTGCTGACTTTGCAAAGGTCAACTATCCTCGTGCATGGGATGGCATGACCCAACCAGAATCTCTGAAGATTGCAGTTGAGTCTGCTGGTCGATGCGGTATCATTTGCTCTGGAGGCGGAACATTGCCTCCTCAGGAATTCTTGCAACGCTTGTGGGATCAAATTAACGTCAGCGGTTGCCGTGGAGCCGCAACAGGCCGAAACATTCACCAAAAGTCGACAGAAGAAGCGGTTCGAATGACTGCTGCTTGTCATGCGATCATCAGTCAAGGCGCTTCGGTTGATGATGCGTTAGATATCTTCAACAATGCTTGAAGAATTCAGATTCAAAATTTGAATCGAACTACAAAATGTTATTTTTGTAATATACATCAAGCGTAGCTTACGCTTATTGATTGTAAATACCCACTTATTTCTAAGAGGAATCGGTCAGAGTGAAGGTGGTTTCACTTCTTGGTTAGACTATCGCCCATTGTAATGTTACCTTGTTGGTCGATAATGATTGGAGTGCCTTCCGACCATCCAGGGCAGTGGTCTTGGACCCAAATTCTGGTTGCCCATTCGCAGATGTCGTATCCGCCGGAGAGAATGCCTGATCGCTTGATATAACCGACCTTTACGATGTCTTTGTCCTTTGAGAGAACGTTACCAAGTTGTTGGCTTGTTGTACCGTGACGCATGGTGCTGTTGATGTGTTCTAGGATCTCAGCGGTGTTGCGCGGGCGGTCTCCTAAAAATTTCTTGATTTTTTCTCGTATACGTACAGTTTTCATTGTTGTGTCCTCCTATGATTTCGCTAATCGCTATTGGGCGATGTCGCTGTAACGAAGGAGCGAGGCCACTCATATAACCGTTCCTCCATCAATGCAAGAGTTTGTTACCGTTCATGACTGGGTGAGGTGTATTTTTTACACGGAATGCAGCCTACAGTAAGTGATTTCTCACGTTTGCAGTGGAAATTAGTAACTAAATGTAACTAATTAAGGATGCTTATAGTAATCTCTAAGAATCATTGCTGTTTAGGAAGGGCAAAGGTGACCTCTTGTGCCATCATCGACCATCAGAAGCCGCTATCAGAGGCGTATTCTAGACTGGCTCCTCGATGGCGGAGGAACGGTGAGTCAAGCTTCAACATCTCTTGGAATTGCAATGCCTCACGCTTCCCTGGCCATGCGTAATCTGCGAGAAGCCGGAGCGGTGCAACGAGATGATGGTGCATCCATCCGAGGTGCAGTACATCGCTTGACAGAGGATGGGGCTCAACGTCTCCTAATGGATCTCGTTGGAAAATTAAAAAAATACACCCGCCAAATTCCCTCTGAAAAGAATGCTGTTGTTCTATCGAGTGATGGAACAAGTATTGTTCTGGGAATATTGCAAAATCCTGAATCGAGACTCTTCCAATTACCTAAACGAACGGAATTATTGAAATCCAACATCGAAAATGTTTCCATCGGAAAAGAAGGGGGCCTTTGGGCAGTCCAACGTGGAGAGAAGATACATTGGTTTGACTTAGAACATTTTGAATCAACAGCGTCTCCTCCTGAACCCCAGGAAGGTACGCTCACTGCATGGGTAAACCGCAAGGAAAGCGTAGGTGTTGTTCGTCTCCGCTTGCTTGAACAATTTGAAGCTTGGAATGTTCCTGACGGTGCTTGGATAGAACTCAATATACGTTCCGAAACAGGTCCATCACAACTCCGTCTTGGAGAGCATAGTATCGGGTCTGTGCAAGGTACCTCCTATCAGGTCTCTCCAGAACGAGGTCTCTATGCCCATTTGCCATCTGCAGTTGATCGTAATCTTCTGGTCTCTTCACTTGGTGATCGGGCACAATTAATGACTGAATCCATCGCTTATGCACAAGACCGTTCACTTCCAGTCGACTTGGTTAGTACGTGGATGAGGCGGAGGCATCCTCGACTCTCCAACGTAAAACGCAATGCTCGCATTCGTTCATTGAAGCGATGGCTGCTCTCTGGGAGAGGCCAGCAACCGAACCTTCACCTTCGCCGCTCTCTTCTAGCTGACTTCGGTGATCGAAGTTGGTCAGAACATTCCAAGGCGGTTGATGTGATTCTTCTCGAGGGCGTATCTCAGAATGGAGCAGCCTGCATTATTGAGTGGCTTTTGGAATCAACAACACTCGATTGTATTGTTGAATGGCCATGGGCTGGGGCTAATGAACAGCATTTGCTCGACCGTTTACTCGCTTCTGGACGATGCCGAGCGCTTATCACTTCGAGAGGTGAACCTCTCAATCTCTCAAGCAAAACCTCAACATTGCAGGGGACTCCTCAACTCGCCGTTGTCTCCTATCGTTTGCACAATCTTTTGGAGTTAAACATCCAATTAGACCGTTCAAATGTACGTACTGAACCTGAGACGAGTCGGCAACTACTCCCCAATGATGCTGCTGAACTTCTCGATTGGCATGGTTCAGGTGGTATGAATGAACAGACCCTTACTGATACTTCACAGGAAGAACCCCAGTACATCGCACTCGTGCGAAAAGCCATGAGGATGTATCCAAACGGAGACTCAACGTTTTCAAATTCAATAGAGCGAACAAACCCATTGGCCTCATGGATTGCAAGCCCAATGTCTGAACGTAACTCTCGTTGGCAACGCCTCCATACAATACTGGCTCAAGGGTGGGTTGACCTTCTTGACCCTCATTCGATGGACATCAAGTCGTTGATTAACGGTATGGCGAGAACATCTTCTGAGTGGAAGCAACGGGCGTTTTCTGTCCTCATGATGCGTTTGTCAAATGAGAATTCATTGCTTCTTGATGTTGCTAAGATGCTTGATGATCCGTCATCTGGTTCGATTGCAGCGCATACAATAATTACCACGAGCCCGTTTTTTGATGAAGATATAGACAACCTTCTCAGTGAGGCTTCTTCAATCTGGTTGGACGCTCCTTATCGATCAGAAGATGTTTTGATGGTTTTATTCCCTCCTTCTCTTGAGTTATCCAGGGAGCGGAAATTATTGTTTGAACAATACCTCAAAGCGGGTCAAGTCCATCCGAGAGGCTCTGTTTTGTGGGCGTGGTCTAACGCAGTTGTTCGAATGAGGGATGATACTCCTCTCTCGTTAGATCTCATCCGTTCATGCATGAATGTTCTACCCTCTCAATGGTGGTCTGCATGGGCTTTTGACTGGTTGAGCCTTCAATTATCGACTTCAAGTGGTCGTGAATGGCTTGCAACCCATCCGTTGAGTTGGCCAAGTCTTCTGGCTCGACCGAATGGGGAACGAGTTGGCCTACCAGGTGTAGGAAGATTGCATTCTGGCTTCCTTCCGAATCAGGAATTGATGATCAATCTCCTCATGGTTCCAGAAGGTGAAGGAAAGGCAGCCCTCATGGACGTTTATGATATGATTCTATCACTCGAATCGGAACGCCAAGTTCACCAAGGAAGAATCCATCCTCTCGTGGGTTGGCTCGCTCGAGATGTAAGCACATGGCCTCCTTTCTCTACAGATGAGCTTTTCTTGGGAGATTCAGATGTAAGCGCACTGCTCATTGGAAGGGCGATGCTTAATAGAATCGAAATCTAAACCGATGGCTTCATATTGGTTTGGTTTGAGGGTTGCTTGCCGTACGTGCAACATCAGGCTGAGCTACTGTGAAAAATTGCAATGATTTCTGATACCAATGATACGGTCCGCTATCGAAGACTGGAATGACCTTTCGGGGAATGACTTCCGGTGCAAAAGCGGAAACCCGGGCCGACTATGGGTCCTCGATGGACTTCTGGATGATATCGAGACAACCAACCGGCCCTACAGTACGCCCTGATGCCGAGGGTCAGGCCTTCGAGGAAACTATGAACAAGGCCGTTAGGCGTCGGGGCACAGCTGATTTCTCACTTTTTACCTTTCAAGAAGCGATGTCATCAAATGCCGTATGGCTCCACCAACAAACATGGAAGAGGAACGTCACTATCGACGATGCCTCATTGGTGGGACCTTCGACCGCTTCCACTCAGGTCATCAATTATTGATTCAGACTGCGCTGCGTCAAGCCGACTTCATTGAAGTACATGTTACGAACGATGCTATGGCTCAAGCAAAAGGAGGATGGATTGAATCTCTTGAGGATCGAATGGAAGGCGTCCTTTCATGGCTTTCAGTGAACGCACCAAAACGACATGAAGTGTTTGTGTTGGAACATCCACATGGCCCAGCTCCGCAGCATCAACAAGCGGATAGCATTGTTGCAACCGCAGAGACAATATCTCGATGCCATCACATAAACAACGAACGTATGGAGAATGAATTGCCCTCACTCCATATCATCGAAGCCCCTCACATGATGGATGAACTTGGAGGAATTCTTTCTTCAAGCAGAATTCGAAACGGCCTTGTTGATACTGAAGGACATCCTTGGATCCCACCATCACTTATAGGAAAGACACTGAGAATGCCTACTGAATTGGATGATGAATTCAAAACCCCAATGGGAGAATTATTCGAGGGCCCCGAAGACGCTCCAGAAGTTGCTCTTTCAGCAATGCTTGAATCGCTTCCAGCAAACCATGGGGCTTTGATTGCAGTTGGTGATGTTACTGTAAAAGGCCTCATGGATATGGGAATACAACCAGATATTGCATTTATTGATGGCCAAACAAAACGAACAGAACTTGCTGATGAATACAAAGTAAACCCAGACCAGTATTCAGTTAGAAGAACAGTCAAGAATCCACCAAGCCTTCTCACACCCGAACTTCTTGATGTCATTCAGTGGTCTTTGATTCAGGATGAGCCTGTTTTAGTCGAAGTTGATGGAGAAGAAGACTTAGCGCCAATGTATCTTCTCGCAACAGCTCCACTTGGAACGATTATTGTGTACGGGCAACCGCGTAAAGGCGTTGTAATGCGTGTTCTTGATATTGAAGCAAAACACCGAAGTCGCAATTTATTGGTGCTTTTCGAGGTTGAGTGATGTCAGAAAGTCCGTTAGTAAGTGTGACTGTCTGTGTCAGAGATGGCGGCCATTGGGTTGATGACTGTCTTAATTCACTTCTTCAACAAACTCACCGCCCTCTGGAAATAATCGCAGTTAATGATGGATCTTCAGATGATACGAAATCAAAACTTGATACATGGCATGAGATGCATTCAGACGGTGAGGTTCCAATACACATAATCCATCAAGACTCCCTTGGCTTATCTGCAGGACGAATGGCGGCTGTTGAGCAATCCACTGGGATATGGATTGCAATTACTGATATCGATGTTCGACCTGAACCAGATTGGATAGAGCAGATGTTAATCGCCTGTAAACCAATTGATAACGAATCTATTTCCGCTGTAACTGGAAGAACAATCTTTCAATCCCACGACGATGTTGTAAGTCGATTCAGGGCCGTAGAAATTGCTTCGAAATATCGTAACAGGCCACGAAGAACCTCCCTTGCAAATGGACCTTGCTCGATGTTTCTTCGTGAAGCTTTGCTCAAAGTAGGAGGCTTCGATCCATCGTGGTATCATGCAGAAGATATGGAATTGAGCCTTCGGCTTCTTTCAAACGGAGGCACAATTATTCATGCTCCGGATGCTTTGGTTTCACACGTTCCAGAAATTGGTATACGACGGTTTCTTCACAAACGTAGGAGAGACGCACGCGCTCACGTTCGAATCGTTCGCCATTTCCCAGCACGGCAAAGGAATGGGCCAGGCTTTGATTTCATTGGTAGTGCGAGCATAGCATTCTCAATTTTCCCTATTGTCCTGTTGATGTTGTTATCGTTTTTACCAATCCTAATGGCATTGCCATTTGATGGTAATATTCTCTCAATGTGGCAGGCGAATCTCGCTTTTGGTGGGTTGATGCTCGGGGTATTAATCGAACTCCTCTTCTGGAGAGGTCCGCTCGGTGTCATCACAAGAAGTCTGAAAAAAGATGGAAAGAGAAACCATTTGTTCCTATCCATCTTTGTAAGAATTTTGATTCTACGTTGGTCAATTGCACTTTGGCAAGGACTTGCCTTAGGCGCTTTTGATGCGTTATTGTCTCGAAATGGTCACAAGCGATTGTTCAGTTGAACAATCACATGACTGTGTCGTCGCCAGGTGGCGCTCGACTTGCAGAATTAAGAGCAAATCCAAAGGCTACAAGGGTAATTGAAACTGAATACACACCGAGGTCAATCCATGTTTGATTCATTACACTGAATGCGATATAGAATCCGAATCCGAGAAGAAGACACCATGCTCCAATAGCACGCATCATCCCACCTTCGCCTCCAACCAGTGCAGGCCATGTGTCGTTGATGACCATGGATTGTAGGAAACTTGCAACGCCACCTTCATTCGATTCATTGATCGATTTAAGGCCAAGTGCAACGAGGACACCGCAGCCGATCATGAAAACAGCATCGCCTGCGACGAATGCTGCAGCAGTGTCTTTGTCACCAAATGCATCTGCAAGTAGTTCGAAGGTGAGAAGGCCCCCCCATGAAACTCGGTATGTTGGATGAATTTCACCGATAAAATTGAGCAATGCTAGGACGAGTCCCCATGCTCCAATAGCGATGTACCATTTGGAAAGACCCATTGAAGGATTCGAAATAAGATCCAAAAATCCTTTTTCTTCTGTGTTCTCTTCACTGCTCATGAATCCGCCACCTGCCTCATCCATATAAGCACAACGAATCAAAGCGGACGTTGTTGTCGATAGCGATTGTTGAAGACAGTGGCCATATTTTCATCAGCATTGGTTAGTATTTGTTGCGTTTCAACGTTCTGTGGAATGCATGAATTGATTTCTTTAGAGCGGCCATATCGCCCTCGGCTGATTGTCCTTGCAGTGATTAATCCAAGCATGTCCAAATTCGCAATTATCCCCGAAATCCTTCTTTGAGTGAGTGAAGGTATGTTGAGATAAGAACACGCCTGATCATAGACATCGTACAATTGACCAGTTTGTATGTTCTTTAGCCCATTTCTCTCGTTGATGAGTACTGAAGCGAGAACCAATTTTTGTTGAGTTGGTAATGCAGCGATAACGGGTTCAATTTGATCAGCTTCAATCTGATGCTGAGCCATGCGAACATGATGCTGTTCAACTATCTTATCGCCAAGTTGTTCTGCTTTTTCTGTGGAAACTCTCAACAAATCCAAGGCGCATCGAGCATCTCCGTGTTCCTGTGCTGCAAATGCTGAGCAAAGTGCGATAACACCTTCCGACACTACATCTGGAGCGATTGCAACACTTGCCCTCTTCCTAAGGATGTCTTTGAGTTGCTCTGCATCATAGGGAGCGAAGAGTAAATCCTGTTGTCCAAGCCGGGAGCGAACGCGTGGGTCAAGGAATTCTGTAAATTTCAAATCGTTGGAAATCCCAATGACACATGCTCGTGAATCTTTAAGGAATGAATTGATATTTGTGAGATTGTAGAGAAGATCGTCTCCTGCTTTTCGAACAAGGTGGTCAATTTCGTCCAATACGATGACGAAGACGCCCTTTCGTGCATCCATCCTCTTGATGAGTTCCTTGAATACACGGTCAGTTGGCCATCCGGTGAATGGTATTTCATCGATTTCATGGTCTTCGAGAAGTGAATTTCCAATGTTTGAGAGAACTCTGTATTGTGTGTCAATTTGTCGGCAGTTAACCATGACTGGGGTAATATCTCTCCGCATCTGTTCTCCTTTTTCTCTCAGGAGGTTTGTCACGTGGAGAGTGACTGCAGTTTTCCCAGCGCCAGTAACTCCGTAAAGAATCATGTTCGAAGGAATCTGGCCGTTCAGGGCTTCAACAAGGTTGAATGCAATACGCTCAATCTCCTTCTCACGATGAGGCATAATAGTTGGGCGATGGCTGTGGTGAAGGATCTCTTTATTGAGAAATAAACTTGGCCTGGAGAGCAAAGTGTCGAAGATGTTTTCCTTCACAATTTTTCCTCCATTATATACCCCTTTGCGACGCCTCGTTGAACATGCGCTGGGATAGTTTCTCCGAGTCCGAGCCCCCCTCATAAGGATGTCCGTAGGAATTGATTGAAGGAATCAATTTTGATTGTAAAAAAAGAATTATTTGGAAATGATATACGGCTCTCTAGGGGTACTTAAACGAACAAAATATATCAAATCAATTTTCTGGATTCCAAGCCGAATTTTCGTGAATCCATGCATCCCCATCTTCGAGATGATGGACATTTCCAGGATGGATTGGAAAATCGTTTGTTAAAATTGGATCACCGCTCGATTTTTCTGAATCAATGAATGTGTGAGTAATGAGTAACTGAATTTCTGGGTTTCTCTCGGCAAGAGATTGAATATCGTTCGGTTTGTGATGATGGTCAGATGGAACCCACTGCGGAAAGCCCATCTCTACGACAGCTATTTGTGAGCGGGAAATTGCATTCTCAAGATTTTCACAAGGACCTGAGTCTCCTGAGTGGACGAGTGAAGCACCATCTGTATGTTCAAATCTGTATCCGTGAGGGTCCACGGCATCATCATGATGGACTTCGAAACGCTCCCAATTCCAGTTGTCGTTTGTTGTTCCGTGATCACTTTCAATGAATTCTATTGAATCAAGTGCATCATCTAAACTTCCTGGAAATGCTAGTTGACATAGTATCTGAAAACGCTCTCTGACACCCTTTGCTCCTACGACAGTAAGAGGCTTCAGTCGTTCTCTGTCCGAGATGTATTTTCTTTCTAGGAGCAAAAATGGTAATCCAAAGACGTGATCTCCGTGAAGATGCGTGACAAAAATAGTCTCGATATCAGCAGGGGAAATCCCAGCAACTCGCAGGCTAGCAAGAGCGGTGGGAGGGGCGTCGACGATATGTATTCCATCAAGAATCATGAAGGAATGAAGTCGTTGTTTTGGCAGGAAGGCATTGCCTGTTCCTAACAACCTTACTTCGTGGGTCATGGTTTATCCTCTGAGAATCAACTCTTTGAATCCTATGTATGAGGGCTATGGCCGTAAGAGAATGATGATAAGTGTGCCACATTTGGGAAAAACGTCGCGAAGCGATTGGTGAGTTCATGAGTAATTGGTCCGCAAAAAACCCTTATGGTTCTAAAATAACTGAATGCTATGTTCTCAACGGAGAGGGCTCCAAAAAAGAGACACGCCATATCGTATTCGATCTCGGCGACTCAGGGCTTGATTACAAAGTAGGGGATGCATTAGGCGTCCTACCAGAGAACCCACCCCACATTGTAGAGGAACTTATTGAGATTCAAGGATGGGATAGAGACCATACTGTCACCACCCACAAAGGCGAAAAAGACCTTTACACTGCTCTGAAGAAAGACTTTGAAGTCCATCAGGCAAACAAGAAATTCGTTCAGTCCCTAGCAAACAAGGTTGTTTCTTCGGGAATGAATATCTCCATGAGCATTGTTAAGCGTTCTCGAAACGGAGTTGATTGGAACGCAGAAGAAGAAGGAGATTTACCTCCTGGCCTCACTACAAGTATGCCTTCAGACGATCCTACTTCTCAGGTCAAAGCAATCCTTTCCGATGCAAAAGAGATTGAAAACTATATCTGGACACGTGACTATGTTGACATTATGAGCGAATTCAGTGTGA
>QXYA01000091.1 GCA_009887135.1 Candidatus Poseidoniales archaeon | reverse complement strand
AAGGCCATCGAATTCTTCCCTGGTCGTGTCAAGCGAGACGAATGGGCAAAGCAAGGCCGAGAACTTCACAAGAAGAAGTAATCAAAAGCCGAGATTTGTGCATGCTTTGAACGTTGGAGGCCTTGAAGCAAAGTGATAAATTCTACAGATTGACGCTTTAAGTCATGGGCGGTGCGAAAGCAAGTGGAGACATGAGGTGTTTTCAGATCCGTATCTCTCATGAACAAGCCCAGCATTTACCGGGAAATATCATTACAAAATATTTCAATAAAGTGGAAATGGTAACCGGTACAGGTGTTGTCGATTCCATTCCTACTTGCATCCTTAAAGTCGAACACGATAACATCGATATAATGAGCATTAAAGATGAACTGGAAGGAAGTTTAATCATCGATGCTCTTCTCCAATCAGGGGATGGTTTTGCATATTTGAAAGCAAGAACACCTGGACCAATTCAACGCCTTATTGCTACTGAAAATGAAGCGTGGATTATGCCTCCAACATCTCTCTGCAGAGAAAATGGTTTTTCCATGACCATACATGGGACGGCGAATGGATTGAAACGGATCAAAGATAACCTCCAATCATTGATTCCAGACAAAATGGATATGAGAATTTCAAATCTGGACATAGGCGATTGGATGATGGTTCCCAAACTACCGATCAAACGTAATCTTGTGATTAAAACTGCAGTTGAGTTGGGATACTACAGCACGCCTCGAGGATGCAACCAGAATGTTATTGCCGATTTCTTAGGCCTAAAGCAAGGAACTGTTGCAGAGCATCTCCAAAAGGCAGAGCACGTGATTATCAATTCGTGGGCTGAACAATCGTCACAATCAGAGTCCTCTGACTGAGATAAGTACTGCGAGTATGAACAGTAAACTCCCCAATACGGTGAACGCGTTCTTGACAAATCCTGGTTCATCTACCTTAGATCTGATTTTCTCTCCGAGATGAGACCAAACAAACATGGCTACAATTCCGCCGCTCGTTGTGATGCTTGCAATGGTTAAAATTCCGATTATTCCTCCACCAAAATCACTCAAAAATTTGGACATGATCATGAACACCATAGCCCATTCTTTCCCATTTACATATTGCATCAAGACGCCAGTGTTGAAACCCAATCTGGGGACTGCATCAGGAAAACTTTGAATCCTATTAGAACGTCCAAGGAATAAAATTCCGAAGGCGATTAAAAACATGAATACAGATCCGATGATATTCATAGCAACGCCAATTTGACTATCCTCGTCAAAAGAATCCACAGCTAATCCACAGAAAACATGGATTGAGATGAAGCCCAATGCCATTCCAGCGATGAGTGGAATGTTGCTCTTCTTGCCGTAAACAACAGCATGAACTGTACAGGTGATGTTGTTTGGACCAGGTGTAATCAAACCTGCACAAAGTAATGCCAATAGGTACAGTAAGGATTCCCAAGGCATTATTGTTCTTCAAAAGAGGTATTGTATAGTCCTTCGTACCGTTCAATACCATCTCTAACATCAGAAATGAGGTGAACCTCCTATGCATTATCAAGCCCTCCTAAGCGGTTGCCTGAGACGAAGTAGATAGAGATATTATACAACCAAAAATAAGGGTTTTACGAAATTATAGGGTCAACTACAATATGCTATGCGTTGTTGGCGCGAGCATGTATGTTGCCGACGGTATAGCGAATGACCGCATTTTTGGACTAAAATCTATGAAATCAATCCTTCTTGCAGTATTGATGATCTCGATGTCCCTTTCTGTGGGCCTTGTAGAACTGAACAAATCCCCTTGGCTTGTTGAAGACGCTGAGAGCGAGCTCGAAGACATAAACAAGCCGATGCACACAACTGCGCCTTCGATTTCCTATTCACCGAGCACGCTTTCCCTGGTGAACAATACAGCCATGACGCCAACAACACCGACAAATGCAGGTGGGGATTTTACCGTTGGGGTTGCTGCACACATAGGGGCAATCAGTGGTTTTGACCTGTATGAGACGTTTACGTCCATGGGGATAGATTCCAACGACGATGTACATTTCTCTTATCATATATCGTCCTTGTATGGTAAGGATCTGGGTTATTCGACTAATTCAGGTGGTTCTTGGGCGAACACCACTATTGATTCAACTGGTGATGTAGGGATGCATACTTCTCTCGCCATTGATTCGAATGATGTTGTACACATTTCCTATACTGATATGACCAATTCGGACCTCAAGTATGCAACATGTTCCTCATCGTGTACGTCCTCAACTTCTTGGACCAATACCACAGTCGACACCGCTGGAGGTGAAGACACTTCCATCGCCATTGATTCCAATAACGATGTGCATATTTCCTACTATGATGATGACAATGACGAACTAAAATACGCGACCTGCAGTTCATCATGTTCATCTTCGTCTTCTTGGACAACCACCTCTGTTGACACCTCTGGGATTGGAGATAATAGTGATAAGCAAGACCGCACATCGATCGCCATCGATTCAAATGATGAGTTGCATGTTTCTTATGGTGACAAGACCAATTCAAAACTCAAGTATGCGACTTGTAGTTCATCGTGTTCGTCTTCGTCTTCTTGGTCGAGTACAACCTTAATTTCCACCTCGGCGAACACACCAAACAACATGGCTATTGATTCGAATGATAATCTGCATATTTCATTCAAGTCTACTGGCCTTAGATATGCATCCTGCTCTTCATCATGTTCCACAGCATCTTCTTGGACGTTCATTACCATTGATACAGGAACGCAGGCCGGCAGGTACAATTCGATTGCTCTCGATTCGAATGATGGTGTACATATTTCCTACCAAAGTGATTACTCTTTCTCCACCTCCCTCACTGCAGATCTGAAATATGCCACCTGTGCCTCATCGTGTTCCGCTGCCTCTTCATGGTATAACCACACAATCGACTCGAGCGTTCCTGTCAATTACGAGGCCATAGGGCTCTCAATGGGTATTGACAGCGATAACAAGAGCCACATAATCTATCAACGGGTCTACAACAGTAGTTGGGAAATTGCGTATACAGGCACAGGCAGTAATGGATATTCTGTAAGTCCAGATCTTCCAAGCGGTTTGATTTTAAATTGGGTCAACGGAACCATTTCGGGAACACCAACATCCTTTTCCTCCTCAACGACATACACCATTACTGCAAAGAATGCATATGGTTCGACCACAACAACGTTGACAATTTCGGTTAACACTCCACCTTTGATCTCCTACGATTTGGGTACAGGAGGCACCGTATACATTGTACAGAATACGCCTATGAGTTCACTTTCTCCAACGTTAACCACTGGCTTCAGTGCACCGACTTCATGCAGCCATACAGGTCTACCTTCTGGCCTTTTACTTAGCACCACATGCGTGCTCTCAGGAACACCGACAA
>QXYA01000090.1 GCA_009887135.1 Candidatus Poseidoniales archaeon | reverse complement strand
TGAAACACAGTTTACTTCTTTTGGGACGAGATGATACTGTCAAAGGTCATGATTTTGCAATCGAATTATCCAAGCATTTACGAAGTGCGTTTCCTGAATTAACGCTTACTTTGACAGGTCGAAACCTAGCTGAGTCGGATTGGATTCGGGCATCGGGGTGGGTTACTGAGGATGAAAAGCTTCTTTTGTTACAGAATTCAACTGTCTTACTTGTGCCATCGGAGTATGAAGGCCAACCAATGGTGGTTTTAGAAGCGTTAGCGTGCGGTCTTCCAGTATGTGTCAGTGATCGCTTGATCGATATTCCTAATGGCGTTGAAGCCGCTGCCTACGGCGACATTGAGCACTGGGCTAGGGTGGTTTCAGGATTGTTGAAGTCCCCGCCTAATGCGATCACCTTGCTGGAATCAAGTCATGCTTACCGTATTGAAAGCATATCCAAGGAATGGGAACGAGTTTACGAGTCTGCCATAGTGCTGTGAATTCCATCTTTTAGGTTCGTGATGGCTTCGTCCCAACCGCAATGCTGTTCAGCGAAAGTCCGTGCTTCTTGAGATTGGGCCTTTTCATGGATTCTGAAATTCTTAAGGTATTCAAGTCCAACTTCATGGAAGTCTTTCTGCGTTGCGAGTACAAACCATGGTTTCTCTTGGCCCAGTCGATGTCCCTCATGGTCAACACCAAATACGCATAAGCCGGAAGCAAGGTATTCACTCCGTTTGAGCGGACTGGCTAAAACCCATGCTGTTCGGTTGGGCATGGGTAATACTCCAATGTGACAGGCAGCAATTTCCTGTGCTACTTTGGCTTGTGCCATTTTGTCTTTCACCTCAATATAGTCGACTTCAGAAGCAATAGATTGTAGATCGGTGGTGGCGTCACCCTCTCCAATTAATTTGAGATTGATTTCTAAACCTTCTTGACGGGCTTTGTGCGCAAGCATAACCGCGGACATGATCCCCCTATGGCGATCCAATCGTCCATGATAGACCATGGTAAGCACCTCAAGTTTTTTCCTCGGTTTGAACAAATTCACATCAACACCAGCTGGAAGAATAGAGGTTTTTTTGTGACCAATTTTCAAATCTACAAACCGCTTGTGCGCTGGTGATACAACGAACCCAAGAACATCTTGTTTGAGGGCCAATGACCATGCTTTCCGCCACGAACGCCATTGTAACCATCCAAAGAGACCAGCATCGGCTGGAGGACTTCGATCCATCAAAACCCACGAAATGTCGAGTCTGTTCAGCATTGGCGCAATTCGTCGAGCAACCCGCCATTCCACCACAGCAATGGTCTTTGAGGAGTCCAATGCGGTTGTATCGAGCCATTGAATCATGTTCTTAGAGAGAGAAGAGGATTGAAATCCTCTACGAGATGATTTCGAGAGGGTTGTGTGAGAAAACCTTTCATTCTCAATGTTGACGTGCTCATCTCCGTTGATCAATTGAACCTCAAGCCCCTCATTTAACAAACCGTGAATCAGCGCTTGCTGTGTGGTGGAACATAAATCCGAGAAGGACCGTGCCGTGAACCAGAGTATTTTCATAACGATCACCCGGTTTTGAGTCGGTCGATTATTTGTTCTGTTAAGCCCTTTTCAAAGGCAATCTTAGGTGCCCAATGAGTGTCGCTTTGAATGCGTCGAATGCTTGCAACAGAACGCTGAATATCCCCCAAGCGTGCGGGTTTGTGTAAGGGTTCGTGGATTTGTGAATCCGGTTGAAGAGCGATGAAGATTTCTTGAATAGTTTGAACCAATTCCAATAGGGAACATTCAGTCTCAGTAGCGATATTGTACACATGATGGAACTGTTCTTGCCACTCAATAGTAGAAAACATCAGGAGCGCATTCGCCACATCATCAACGTGGATAAAATCTCGAGTTTGCAATCCATCACCAAGAATGATCGGTTGGCCTTCTTGTGTGATTTGTTCAATGAATTTTGGAATCACTGCCGCATAGGTGCCGTCTGCCCGTTGACCAGGCCCATAGACGTTGAACAATCGAAGAGCGAGCGCTTCCATTCCTTGCTTGCGAGCGGACACGATTTGCTCTTCATTCATCCATTTAGATTTAGCGTATGGAGAATGAAAGTCACCTGCCTTGTCTTCGTCCAACGGAAAAGAATCTGCAGAACCATAGACAGCTGCGCTTGAAGCGGTAATGAATCTCGAAATTCCGTGCTTCTTTGCAGCTTCAATAAGTGCGCTCGTGCCTCCTACATTCACTGCATGGTTCTCTTTAGGTTGTAGTAATGAATAAGCCACTGAGACTTGAGCGGCAAGGTGAATCACAGCATCACACCCCAACACAACCTTGTCGATGAGGCTCGTATCTCGCACGTCTCCGAGCGTGACTTCAATACCCTCTGACTCAAGTGCGCGGAATGTCGCTTCCTGGCCAGTGGACAGGTTGTCCAGAACATGAACAGACCAACCCCTTTTCTGAGCAAGTCTGGCAGTGTGGCTCCCAATGAACCCAGCACCTCCAGTGATCAGAACTCTTGGCATACCCTGTCCTCGCCTTGGTTGTTGATGAGTCTTCGGTTATTGTATCGCTATACGCGCTCGATTGAAGCAACTTCATAGGTTGAAGGCAGAAACAAACTACCATGCTCAGGCGGGTTTTGATGCGGCGCGCCTACAACGCAGGTCGGTGGGACGCCGCTCGCACCCATGCCTCACACTTGTTGTTGCGACCAAGCGAACAGACACTTGCTCGCTCAGTCATTGTGCGCTCGTATTGGAATGAAGGGCGCTTTCAAGAATTGGTTGATAGCACTGAAGACTGGCATGATGAACTGTCTCACTCATACCGTGAACAAGCGATTGATCGGCTGAAGGTCACCGGTGGGGCAAAAAAATTAACCATGATGAAGGAAGAGAAATTACAACGTTTGCGCGATGAGCAACCAAAGCCGAAGGTCCCAATCCAATGGTCTGCAGAGCACATGGACGCAAATTATTCCCAAGAGGGAAGTCGCGTTTGGTTCCGTTATCCAGAAGGGTATGTTTTCTGGGACATGCCTTCTGATTATGAATTACAATCAACCCACCCTGCGTTGTTGTGCTTAACTGCTGAGGTTTTGCTTTCACCTTGGATTTCAAGTTCAAAGGGTCCATTGCCAAAGGGGCGCACACAGGGGGAGCGAGCAAGTCTCTCGTTTTCCGCAGGAACGGATTCGACCGCTGCGGCCGCAGTCATGGACGACTCCACACTGTTAGGCTACCATCGCCGTTCGTTTAATTCGATGTTGGATCACCGCAATGCAGAGCGCCTCATCAACCATCTCAATTCAACAGGTGAGCGAGAAGTACTCTCAATTTCTTCAAATCACGAACTCATTCGAACGAACCATGGAAAACCGGTTGGGTTTTCCACCGATTTTGCATGTGCTTCGCACCTTCTTCTCTTGGCGGACCATTTCGATTTAGGAGCGATTGGATTTGGCATGCCCATTGACAACACCTATCTCTGGAAAGGGCGGAAGTTTCGAAAATTCGAAGAAACGCAGTATTACACTTACTGGACCAAGCGTTTTGCCCAAGCAGGGCTTGATTTGCTCTTTCCAATTGCGTCAATATCCGAGGCAGGTGCTCTTATGATTGTAAAACAATCCTCATGGCTCGAGCATCTGAATTCTTGTATGAGGGGAGACGGAATCAATGGTTGCGGAAGGTGTTGGAAGTGCTTCCACAAAAACGGCCCACTCGGGCGCCCCTTTGACATCACATCTTCCGAGATTCAGACCTTCCTCAACAAGCGACCAATGCCAACTGCTACCCATGCCCTTTGGGCTTTGCACATAATGAATCAGGAAGGTCAAGTCCCAGACTTATCTCATCTTTTTACCTCGGATCTATCATGGTGGACCCAAGTTTATCCTCCTGCCTACAACCTACTTCCCGATCGATGGCGTACTAGCATACGCAATTCCATTAGTGAGTTTCTCAAGGATATGGAATTCCCTCATTATCTTGAAAAAATAAATCACTTTGACGAGTGAAGAACGATTGTTGAATCGTGGTATTTTCAAGATAAATGGCAACACTTCCATAACCACTGCACCAAACCATAGGCAAGAAGGGGAATCGTAATGGATGAGGATGAGTTCGATTTACCTCTTCAAGTCCATGAAGGTGGAAACGAAACTGTGTCCAAACCAGAGATGCGTGAAAGGAAATTACAACTTCGCGACCAGTTTCACAAGAGGGAAAATCGAAGAATTAGGAATTCAGTCTCATTTCGACTGGGAGTCCTTCTAACCCGATCAGTAAAACGGCCCTGGATGTTACTCTTGCTCCCGATCACCATGCTGAATCTGTTTTGGAAGATTGGAAACGAACGATTAGGTAGGCACAATGTACCATTCCCCGATAGTCCAGATGAAGGTCTTGTCCAACAACCTAGAAACGATTGTATTGTGCTTTTTCCGACCAATGGCGTTGGATTTGGACATTTTACGAGAATGTATGCTCTTGCAAAACGCCTCCAAAAACACTCACCAAACACAGAAATAGTCTTTTTCACAACAATGCCGACGCTCCATATCCTTTACAACGATGGTTTTCCAACCTATCATCTAGCTGGTCGGAAAAAATACCGTGACATGTCATCAGCACAGTGGAATGCTCTTGTTGAGGAGTATTTGTCCTTGATATTCAATCAACATCGACCAAAAATGTTCATTTTTGATGGTGCCTATCCATACCGAGGTATGCTGAACAGCATTCGTTCTCAACCTTTAATGGAAAAAGTTTGGTTGCGACGCGGAATGTTCAAAAAGGGTGCTAATATTCCTGTTGATAGCATTGAACATTTTTCACTGATTGTACGCCCTGGGGATGGTATCAACTCATCTGAGGGGGATACTGTCAATCATCAGATAGAAACCATCTCAATCCCTCCCATGTTACTAATGGACAAGAGTAGTCTTCTTTCTAGAGAGAACGCGCTTGCGAGTCTTAATATTGAGGCTGGGAAAAAAGTGATTTATGTTCAACTCGGGGCGGGCCGAATCAATGACATTGATTCCGAGATTCGTATGACGTTGGATGCCCTTCTTTCACAGGAATCAATCCAAATCGTTCTTGGAGAGAGCATGCTTGGTAATCGCATTTCATTCACGCATCCACGAATTCGACTTCTACGCGATTATCCAAATTCGATATACTTCAATGCCTTTGATGCAAGCATTCAGGCAGGGGGATACAACTCGTTTCATGAAATGCGTACCTTTGGGATTCCTACTCTTTTTTATCCGAATATAAGTACGGGAATGGATGATCAGCTTGCTCGTTGTAAAGTTGCAGAAGCGGAAGGT
>QXYA01000009.1 GCA_009887135.1 Candidatus Poseidoniales archaeon | reverse complement strand
ACAATTTATGGGGCTTTTCAGAATCGACGCTCATCGTTTTAGCATCAATATTCATCGCTTCATTCCTCGTTCGGTTTCTGGTGAGTACGCTGTCACATCGCTTTGTAAGCGTCATTATTTCAAATGATGAAATACGAAAAAAGGCTGTCAAGAAAGGTGATTCTGCACTCGGAACTGCAGCTGCATCCGTATTTGCATTCATCTTCTGTTCAATCTTGTGGGACGAACGTTCTGATAATGCAAACATTGTCATCCCATCTTGGCTTGAATATCTTCCAGATATATTGCAATTCTTGCTCGTTTTCTTCGTCGTTGTTTGGGCATTCCGTTTGGTCTCTCTCGTCTACGATGTGGTGAAATTCTTCGACAAAGATGGTGAACTCGATGGAACAGAAAAGACCCTCATCTCTGCATTAGAAAGCACGCTTCGCTTTGTCATTGCTTTTGTTGGTTCAGTCTTTATCGCCGATGCTCTTGGCTTCCAATTGACATCACTCCTTGCAGGATTAGGTATCACTGGACTGGCGCTTGCTCTTGCAGCAAAGGACACAATCTCGAATTTCTTTGGAGCAATTACTGTTCTACTCGATCGTCCTTTCAAGGTCGGCGATTGGGTTATCATCGGCTCTTCGGAAGGTGAAGTCATTGAAATCAATCTTCGAACGACACTTGTACGTACCTCAGTCGATACCATCATCACGATTCCAAACGCAAACCTTGTCAGCACTCCTGTTGAAAACTGGGGCAAGCGACGTTGGCGACGTTGGCAATCGATGATTCATCTTGACATTAATTCAGATCCGTCCGACGTTGAAGCATTCTGTAACCGTACACTCGAACTTATTCAGAATCATGAATCAACGACAAAAGAAGATTCTTCCTGGTGTAGCATCAATACGATCTCAGCTCAATCCATTGATATTGGACTCAACCTTTACTGGAACGTTTCATCATCACTGGCAGAACGATCTGCAAGAGAAGAACTCATCCTAGGAACAATGGAACTTGCTAAGGAACTGAACTTATCCTTCTATGATGGAAGAATTCGTCAACAACGATGATTTGGATTTCCGTTTCAATCTATTTCGTCTAAATTGGAGATGGATCTTTCCACCAATACATTCTGTTGGAAGCAAATGAAAGCAAAGCCCCTGCAAGGGCAACTCCTATGGCAAACGAAGGTGTCATTGAATCGATTTGCCAGCCGTAATAGGCGACAACTATTGTGGTAAGGCCAACCCATACGCCGCTTTTCCATACGCGTAAAACGCCAAGATGTGCTTGTAATCGCGTTACATCCTTTAACCAAGCTTTTGCTGATTCAAGGCCTTTCTTATCATCATAAAGTACAGCCTCGGCATAAGAAAAGAGAACATCGTAGTAACGCCAAATCCATGCTCCTCCAAGGACTGTAGAGAGTGCTTTTTTACTCGACCAAGTTGAAGGAGTTACTGATGACCAAGACTCAAGCATCACTTCGATATCGTTACGAGCATAACCATTATTCTCAACCCAACGGCCTTCCATTTGTATGAGTTCAGCAAGAGCAGGAAGGCGTTCATCTCCGCACAAGAGACGCTCACTTACGCGTTGATTCATAGGAATGAGTTTTCTTTTGCCCTTTGTATTTCCAATCCAAGACGGATGGATTCGAAGTGCTGGAAGGCCGACGGTATGCTTGGTATGCGGAGCTCTCCACAACGTGTTTGGCCGTAGGGCATCTTCTACTGATTTCAATCGTTGATTCCAACGTTTCTGATCATTGGGAGTTGAAAATGGTTCAAGAGAAGATTGTGCTTTTCCTAGTTCTGTTGAAATCCACTTCATATCGGTATCATATGTTAATTCAAAGTGTGGAAAAACAACAACTGCGTCGTTCCCATTGAGCGTCATTCCTGCTACTGGCAGGAGTACAGATGAAGAGTTCAAAGCATCAGACCATGTTGATTTACGAGCCAACATCGATGCTGAATCACTGGTCGGAATTGAATATACCAGGGCAGAATACGCATCATCAAGTTGTAAGAGTGTAATGTTTCCATGCTGTTGAATTTGTTTCACAGATTGAACATTCAACTCTGAAAACGAGCCCCAACAGCCATCCTTTTGCCCATTCCACCAAGAGGCTTCTAACGTCTTCGTGACATCAAAACAATCCAATGTGCCCCATTTGGTCATTACTTCTTGATTTGAAAGAGCATCGTCTATCGAACCACGGGCAAGGCCGCGAGGCCACCATGATGCTTCCTCCATGCCCAGCCACATGAGAACTCACCATTCAATGTGTCTTTATGACAAGAGGGATGCAATGAAAGAAGAGAACGGATTGGAATAAACGGGACGGCCATGGGAATTAGCGAAAAGATGGGTGATGTTCTCGGCCAAGCGGTCGAAGCAAAGCTGTTTCGCGAAGTTATGGAACATGATATCCAACCAAAGCATCTCGCCATTATTATGGACGGGAATAGACGATTTGCTTGGAGATCGAACCTTGCTACACACGTTGGCCATCGAATCGGCAAGCAACGCCTTGAGGCAGTCCTTGATTGGGTTCTCGAACTTGGAATTCCTTGGTTTACCGTCTATGCATTGTCCACAGAGAATCTTAATCGTCCTGAAAAGGAATTGAAGATCTTGTTCAAACTCTACATCGATGGACTCAAGTCGATAGCAGATGATCCGCGAATTCATGAAAATAATGTCCGTGTTCAGATTATTGGACATCGTGATCTTCTTCCAAAGGATGTTAACGACGCTATTGATTACGCTGAGTCAGAAACGAAGGATTACGGAGACTTCGTCTTTACAGTATGTCTCGCTTATGGCGCTCGGGAAGAAATGATACGAGCCATTCAAAACATTGCTGAACTTCATGCAAACGGAAATCTTCCTCTCGAATCAATTACTCAAGACACAGTTTCTGAACACCTCTACACTGCAGAGATGCCTGACCCTGATTTGGTCATACGAACAAGTGGAGAAGAGCGAATTAGTAACTTCCTTCTCTGGCAAATGGCTTATTCAGAATTGTATTTTACTGATGTGTTTTGGCCATCCTTCAAGAAGAAAGATTTGCTAAAGGCAGTACAAACATACCAGATGCGAAAGCGTAGATTTGGTGAGTGAAATGGTACAGTGCGACGCTTGTCTCGGCTATCTCAATCCTGCACTTGCTGTTGATGCGTGTGTTCGAAGAGACGATGAAATCTTGTTAGTTCAGAGAAAGTTCCCTCCATCTGCAGGTTCTTGGGTCCTTCCAGGAGGATTCGTTGACCAAGGTGAACGCCCGCAAGATGCTGTTCTCAGAGAATTGAAGGAAGAAGCAAATCTTGACGGTTCCAATCCTGTCTTACTCATGGTCATGGGAGAGCCTGAGCGTGATCCTCGCAAACACATCGTAAGTATCGTCTATGAAGTTGAAGCTAGTGGTGAACCGGTTGGTGGTGATGATGCATCAGATGCTCGGTTCTGGCCTATTGCAGACATCCTCGAAGGAAGGCTTGTTCTCGCTGGAGACCATGGCGAAATTGTTGAGAAATGGCTCAATCAATCAATTCAGAACCAATAAAATCTGCGAATTCTTGCCGAGCATCTGACCATTCTGGCAAGTCCAATGCTTCAGTAAGAAACAAACCTGCTAAAAATTGGGCTTGAATTTCTTCTACATCCGACTGAGATGTTAAACGGAACAATGGATATCCATCAGACTCAAGGCGATTGAGGAAACCACGTTTCGCATCACTTACCAAAAGGGTTGGAACGCCCATCAAAACAGATTCACTTGCAACAGTAACTGACTGTGTTATGACTCCATTATGTTGCGATAGCATTGTGATGAATTGCCAAGGATCACCTGAATACTTGGATTCATCAGCATAGGTAATCTCAATCCCTTCAAGGATTTGTTCAGGAATCGCAAGAACCTCATCTGAATCATGAATCCCATCGCCTTGTAATCGTCGAACAACAAAGGAAGGTGGATCTTGAACCTGTGCTGGACGAAGTTGTGGACGTAGATGTACGTGGCCATGAAGCCCATTTAATCGATGTACATTGATCTTCTTTTGATTGAATTTGTTGAGCCAACCATCATCAATTGATTCATCCCAATGAGTTGGAAGTATGGCATCTGTTACCGCATTTCGTGCTAATTTATGAGCCAAATGATTGATCTCTGTATCAGAAATATACCATCGATTTGGAATACCAATTTTCTTTGCAACCCGTAATTCAAGCGATGCCCCTACTGCTACGATTCTCTCAAATCGAGTTCCACTCTTTGCTGCATTTCTGAGTTCTTGACGAACCGTTCGCATTCGTTTCCAAGCAGCTCGAAAGCGTCCTTTTCCGACAGGTCGTTCAACCCAAATTATCTGACGTCGTGGAAGAACACCTTCGCTGGATTCAATCAATTGACGTACTTCGTGTCGATTCGTTGCAACAATCACATCTGTTGCAGTTCCTGCTCGCAGGAAAGGTGCGAGCAGGCGCACATGAGCAGGATGGTCAAACACCCAACATGTGCGCATATCTTTGCCAAGGGCTCATGGTTAATGTCTATGAGCATCCAAACATTAGCAGGGCTATGAAAGAACCAATCACATTGGATGGAATGAAGGTCTTTGGACCATATACACCAGGAGTAAAAGCCGGAAATCAATTTTGGTTATCTGGACAAATATCGATAGATCAAGGCGATGATATCGTTTCACAGACAAAAGGTGCACTCGCTAAAATCGATGCATTACTCAACGCAGGTGGATTCAAGAAAGAAGACATCTGCTTTGCTCAAGTCCTTCTCGATACAATCGAAGATTATGCTGCAATGAACGAAGTATACGGCGCTTGGGTTGAAGACATGGATGTTCGTCCAGCACGAGCTGCATTTGAAGCAGGAGCATTACCGAAAGGCGCTCTTGTTGAAATTGTTGTTCAAGGCGTCCAATCCTGAGGAACTCATATGCCAGGCACACCGTATTTGGAAGAACCTCCGAAAGGTTTGCTTACGTGGCCTAAATTGCTTCAGATGACTGTTCCAACGCTTCTTGCACTTGGTATTGTATCATGGTGGACTGGATATCTTCTTCCCTTTTTTATTCTCATTACAATTACGTTAACGCTAACACTCTTCCTAAGAAGATGACAACCAATAGGTATCCTTGAAAACAAGGACTTCGACCACATTTCATGACGGAATGGCCTGAATCATGTTTCAAAGCATACGATATTCGTGGATTATCTGGTGAAGAATTGTCAGATGAATTTGCATATCGCTTAGGTAGAGCAATCGCAGCATACCTCGAATGTGATTCGTTTGCAGTTGGAAGAGACATTCGTAAATCAAGCCCAGGATATGCTTCAAACCTTATCCAAGGGCTTGTTGATTCAGGTGTTCGAGTTCTCGACTTAGGCATTGTTTCAACAGGATGTTTGTATCATGCTTGTTGGACATTACCTGTTGATGGTGGCGTGATGGTTACAGCATCTCACCTTCCAATGCCAACACACAATGGATTCAAGATGTGCAGAGGAACATTGCCTCTCGCAGGTGAAGAAATTCAAGAATTGAAAGGTGTATTCTTGGAAGGAAACTTTTCTGATGGAGAAGGAGAACATATTGATCATCCTCACGAAGATACATACCTCAATGCCATCGTTGCTTCAACAGGAACACTCGCTCGTCCAGTAAAGGTCGCCGTTGATTGTGGTAACGCTGTGCCTGGTCCTGCAATGTCAAAGCTCCTCGATATGATCGGAGCAGAGCATATTGACTTGTACTGTGATTGGGACAATACTGAACCAAATCATGGAGCAGATCCTACTCGAGAATACAATATGATCGACCTAGCAAAAGCAGTTGTCGATAATGGATACGAACTCGGATTGGGCGCCGATGGCGATGGTGATCGAATTGGTGCAGTCGATGAAAAAGGAAACTTCGTTTATCCAGATCGACTTATCGCACTTCTTGCTGACGATGTTGTCGGAACGGAAGAAGGGAAAGATCTCCTCATCTATGATGTGAAATGCTCAATGAATGTTGAGAAAGCAATCATCGAAGCGGGTGGAAGACCAATGATGGCAAAGACTGGTCATTCCTTCATGAAGCGAGTTCTTGCAGAAAACTCAGATGCTTTGATGGCAGCAGAAATGAGCGGTCACATCTTCATGGCTGACAGAGGATGGTATGGATTTGATTGCTCACTATACAATGCAGCAAGAATCCTTGAACTCTGGTCGAGAAGAGATGCGTTATTCAGTGAAGAACTCAACAGACTTGCACCAAACCTCCCTACAACAGGAGAAGTCAAGGTTCCTTGTCCAGAAGAAAAGAAACTCGAAATCGTTTCTGCAATTACTGAAGCATTTGGAGATTATGAATCATCAACCATTGATGGTGTCCGCGTACGATTCACAGAAGATGGAGAACAACAAGGCTGGTATCTCGCTCGTAAATCAAACACAGAACCTATCCTTGTGATGAGAGTTGAAGCAGTCAACGAAGAGAAACTTCATGAAATGCTAAGCCTCATTGATTCAAGAGTCAGTTCAATCATCAACATTGAGAAACTACTGGCTTAATTCCAATAGCCACTATCAGCTACTGAGGCGCTAAGTGTTCCATTCCAAATTTCGGAAATAGCATCGACATCGGTGATTCTTCCGACCTCGATATGATGAACATAGCCTTGTTCATTGACAAAGAGAACAAAAGGAATGTTGGTTAAGTTGACTTCCACTGCCAGCGGAGGATTGAGCATGAATGGACGGTCGATGGTTCGATCCAGATTCGTCTCAGTTTTGTTGTGCCATCCGTTCATATCGCTGTAATCTTCTCGGCCGTCATATGAAAATATCATCATTTTTCCTTCTGGAAGGATTTGATCGTAAGCATCCAATGTTGCTTCACAATGGGCACACCAAGGTGCTGAGAAGTATGCAACATACGACTCATTCTCAAACATTGAGCCATTGAATTCCTCGTCATTGTGGGAAGAACTTGACCATGAAGGGAATGGTTCAGCAACTGGACCGCTTTCACCAAGAGGCTCGTCGATAGCAGCATCACTTGTGCAACCACTTAGAAAGAGTAGCAAGACAAACACAGGAAAGAATCCACGCCTCATGTTCATCACTCAGATGTTTTCGATATCAACGAAAGGAACAATTGTGTAATCGAGAACGATGAGTTGGATTGTGTAGGAGACTGTTTCTCCGGTATCGGAGCGTTGACATC
>QXYA01000089.1 GCA_009887135.1 Candidatus Poseidoniales archaeon | reverse complement strand
GGTCAACATCATCAAGGCAAAAAGAACGGCGTGTGTTTTGTTCATGCTTCGATGCTATAACTGATGGTTATTGAATACAGGGGTGGCGTTCCGGACGACCCACAGACTTCCTAATTTGGTGGACAAGATAAACACGATTTTTTCAGTGTCTGATTGTATAGGTTAGAGGCTCATCAAAGGGTCTACCCTAACACCCATTGCAAAGTTAAGTGGTAATCGAAGGGCTTGCAGTGGGTCTTGTCAGACGCTATCCCCTGCTTACCTGTCTAAGCAAAGTACCCCTCTGCTGGTGACATCTTCAATTCTGCGTTTTTTGCATCTTTCCCATCAATTGTGAAACATGAAGAACACAGGACTTACGCCAACGTCTCACAATATGAGCGAAGATGTTCTCATTTCCCAATTGAAAAAGGATTGGAGAAGTCGTTCATTCCACCTTTGAAGGTAAAGGTGTGCCAAAAATAAGAAAGTTGAGTGCTGCTGCAATTGCATCCGACTCCGCTTTCGTTGTTGAGTGAATATCTGTCATGCAGAGACAGAACTCTTGATCTGTTCTCGATTCCGGATAATCAGGATTGTATAACAATATACTCGTGACATCATTCTCATATGTTGTGGATGAACCATCAGAATCAGAATCTTCTGTGATGCGTACATGGCTTAGGATCTTAACAACGTTTGAAACAGGAATATGTTTGTATTCTGCTGGAATTCCTTTCTCACTTTTTTCATGTCGTAATTCAAGATGCTTTTCATGAATGAAAAGCCACTTATCTCCTCTTAAATGTTGTCTTAACAAAATGAGGCCAGCACCGCTAAATACCAACAGCACCAAGCCAAGCAGAATAAAATCAATAGTATTCAAAGGGCCAAATTGCATTTGTACGAAGAAAGGCACTATCAATCCAATTCCTATGGCCATAATCGCCCCGATGAGTGGTGGTGCTCTTTCAGCAATCATGCGAACTGAACCTTCATTCATAGTCATCCGGGGATTGGCATAGGTTGAATGTTCGAAAATCTTGAAGCGTTCTCCCAAAGTCCCAATATCTTCTTTGCCCGCATCATCCCAAAACCCTTCAACACTCATGAGAAGATTTCCAATTGGATGTGTTTTTAAGCGTATACCCGGTAACTTACGGAACAATGTATATCGTAATTCATTTGGATAAACGCAAAGAGTCTATCCAAAGACCCATTACTCAGGTAGGTGCGCATCAAAGGGCTTTCAGTGGGCCATTCGGAAGGGTACCGAACAAACAGACCCACTGAAAACCCTTCCAACGACTTTTCCAGTTGGATAGGGTTTCGGATACCCCCTTCCAACGCATCCGAATTGATTGGTTGATGGTTCAACATGGTGAATTTTCACACCGTTCAAACCAATCAATCTGTTCGATGGGGTCGGTGCAAAAACCCATTCGAAATCATGGAGATTAATTGGTTGGTGGATGTAACAAGAGGTTTTGCCTCAAAAGTCGTCCAGATTGATGATTTCATCAGCGATGTCTACGTAATCCTCCGGCCGACATGTGAAGATGATCAACTGCATACCGGCGTTGCTCTCGACCTGGAGCACATCCTTCATTCGGTTTAATCGCCCATCATCGGAGAAGACAAGCGCATCATCCAGCAGCATCGTTGTACCATTCTCTGCTGCGGTTGAAAGCAGTACCAAGCGAAGAATTGTTTGGAGTTGCTCTTTGGTTCCATGCGATTCATCTTTGATGTCAATTTGGCGGGTTTGAATGGGTGCACCGTCCTCGGCAAAGGTCAAGTCAGCATCGACTCCCCAAACATAGTTCAGCAAACGGTGCATTCGTTCTGTAGTTTCATTGCGAGCGAGTTGTTGAGCAGCCACGCCAGCTTGCTCCGCTAATTTCTGAATCAAGTCGTATGCTTCGTATTCCAATTGGAGCCGTGCCAACGCATCGGCCTCAACATGGAGTGATGCTTCCAAATCCGGAAGACGTTGTAAGAGAGGGTTGCTTCTCAACTGAACCACTCGCTCTTGAAGGCGAATCAGTCCGTTCCGCTGTTGATCATAAGCGTCGAGTGATCGCTGGAGCTTTGTTGCCTTCTTTTCGGGTGCATCCTCCCGTAGTTCCTTATTTTCAACAAATCCATTCCACACCGCAGCCTTTGTTTCTAAGTCTTGAGATGCTTGAGTTAATTGTTGAGCTACATCCTCGTCAGTCCCGTAGGTTGTACGATGCTCCTCCAGCGTTGCAAGAATTTCATTCCATGCGGTTGTCGCATCGACGAGCCTTGTGTTCGAGGTGATGTAATCAGCTTGCGCCTGTGTCAGTGCTTCACGAACGGCTTCCAGCGCCTCTTCTGCGAGCCGTACCCGCTCAGTAATACGGACAGCATCATCGTGCAGGTTTCCTTCAGGTAGTGGAAGGTCTGGTTGCGTCACTTCTGTTTCGATTTTGGCCTTGAGTTCGGCAATGATTGCATCGAGTTCAGTGGTCGGAGGAAGCATTGCCAACGATCGCTTGCTCACATCAATTTCAGTTTTTAAGCGAGTTGCTTCGTCTTGCCGTTGGCGGAGCTCACTTGTTGATGTAGCCTTTAGTTCTCCAAGCACTTCATTTTTCAAGAGTTCAAGTTCGGTGGGTGACGCACCATCCATGGCTTGCCGCACTTCCAAAACCATGCCGTCTTTGTCCCGGACTTCGATGCTTTCTGAAGCTGAACCATCCTCTTGGAGGGGCAAGCCATCGCCTTCGACAACCCAATTGTTTGGGAGTTTTCCGATTTTGATCTTCATGGTCCTTCCTGCCTTTGCAGCAGCAATTTGTGCATCATAATCCTTGATTTTGGTCCACTGTTCGTCACTCGCTAACTGGAGATGATCTCGTTGCTGTTGGAGCTTTGCCTGGTATACGAGCCCTTCCTCATGGTTGTTACGATGTTCAATGGCTTTGTCGAGTGCAACCCTTTGTTCTTGGTTCCGCTCTTCTTGAGTGAGGTAGAGTTGCCAGAGTTTGATGTTTTCAAGTTCTAAAGAATGAGTGTCTTTCTCTTGTAACTTCAACGCATGTAACGCTTCTGACTGTTCGAACTTTTCTCGAGCATGGTTCTCCTTTTGCCCGAGACCTCTCAAACTCTTCGCATCATCGCGGGCGGTTTTGATGAGTCGCTTCCGCTCGTCGTTCATGACTTTGAGTGGGTCATGGGTTTCCTTTGATTGATCATGAAGGACCCGTGCTGCTTCCCGCTCTGCCCGGTGATTGGCCGCATCTTGAGTAAAGCCTCGAATCGAATCTGATTTCTGCTGGCGAGTTTCTTCATTGATGTCCTCGTCGACCTCATCCGTCATTACAAACAGATTTGATTCAGCTTCGATCAAGTTTTCTTCGGTTTCGCGAGCTTGCTGAATTTCATCACGGATGTTATCGAGCACTTTCTGCTGATTGATTACTCTTCCAGTTGCATTTGCTCTTGGCAACCCTGCGTTTGTCACTCCCGAAATGAGTCCTTGAGACTCAGATTTGGCGACAAGGCTGATTGCAGTAAAGCCTCGTGCTCGTTCTGCTTCATCTGCTACAAGGCCAATGTTTCTTAGGGCCTCGCCCATTTTTGGAGCGATATGAAGGCTCCCCTGTGAATAGAAGGAGAGGGTTGCAACGTAGTTTTCGATCGTTTGCTCGAGATTAGCGACCAATCCATTTCTGGCGCTGTACCGACCGCTGGATGGCGGAATTCCGAAGGCCAATTCTCGAGTTTGATCTTCAGCGTCCCCTCCACGTGCAAGTTCTTCATTTGTGTCGGCATCGAAAAGACGAGATTGGTTCCTGTCGCCCCATGTTTTGCTGATCCTGAATCGTCGTCCGTCTTGTGTCGAGAAAATCACACTGGACCGCGGTGATCCACCATTTCGAGGTGTGAGATCCTGCTGAAGTCCGTTTGAATTGGCTGAGAACACGAGTGTGAGCATTAACGCAGTGTTTAGAGTCGTCTTGCCCCGTCCGTTTTGGCCGTGAAGAACAGTGACTCCCTCATGGAAATCGAACGTGTGTTCACCGTCCCAGTTTCGGATGTCTCGGACGATTAATTGTTCAATATTTTTGAGCATTAGTCGCACCTCCGATGATAATTGGTAGCAACTCAATGACTTTGGCTCGTAATTCTTCAGAAGCATCAGAAGCATGAAGGGCATCTTGGATCATTGTTTGGAGGGGGTTTTCAGGACCTGCGAGTTCAGCATCCTCCTGAGGAACGGCAACCAGATTCTTCAAATCGAGAAGCGGCCATTGCCGCCCAAGGTCTTCCAGTTGAGCCTGCAGTGCAACCGACTCATTGCGTGTGATTTCACCTGTGAGTTCAAGCCGAAGACTTACCAGTCCAGGCTGATGCTTGTTGTACGGTTCGACGAATGAAGAAAGTTGCTCCTCAATGTCGTTTTCACCGTCGAAGTTTACGGTGCCGTTTACAAAGCGCAAGACGCCGACATCGATTCTCGATGCATCCATGACTGCATGAGCATCGTCCACCTCAAGACTCAGAACGCTTCCCGTGAAGTTCTGACTGATGTTTTGTGCCTCCGGAGCCATTGCGTAATACAAGCGACGAGCTTTCGAAGTTTCAAGATTAAACAATGGTGATGCTTCTGAGTCGCCCGATGAAGGACCGTGTTGATCTCCGCAAATTACGAGGTCGAGGTCCATCTGATTGGCGACATCTTCAGGAATCAGCCCGTTAGGCAGGGTGGTAAGAGCTCCGTGCATGAGGGCTACGCGTAACCCATCTCCTTCTTCTCGCGCTGGAATCCAAGCGTATTGGTTTGAGATGTCATCCTTACGAAAGAGCGGCGCCGGATACAATGTCATTCCAAGCGCTTCGAAATGGATTGGCTCACGCTTCAACGCCACATGGACGTGACTTGCATTCTTGGCTTTCAGAGCCTCGCTCAATGCCTTGGGGATTCCGCTGATGACAGGATCGTGGTTTCCAGGGAGGACGACGCACGTAATCGGGCATTTTGCAAGAGTTTTAGCGACCTCTTGAATGATGTGAATCGGCGTTCCCATTCGGTCAAAAAGGTCTCCAGCAATGACGACGATGTCATGACCTTTGGTGCTTTCAAGCATCACGTGGTTGAAGGTGGCCATGAGCTGTTTACGAAAGCTTTCAGCATGCTCACCAAGCGTCCCGAAGGTTTTGTCCAGCTGGAAATCGCCGGTTGCGAGAATCTTGATGCTCATCAACAAACCTCCTGTTCAGTGTATATCAAGTAAATCAAAATCGCATGGGGTCCTGTAGGACCTTCCATGTTCGCTTCAGTTTTCATTTTGTTGTTTTCTTTCATTTGTGTCACCTGGTTGTGAGTTGTATGTTTTTTTGCCCGCTGTAATTCAGAACCTGTACATCAACAGGTTTCCCTTCCGCATAGAACATCTGAAATATTTCAGGATTGAGATGATTCAATTCTTTCATTTTGAGCATCCCAGTTACCTTGCGCTCGACCAATGCAATTAGCAGAGCGTAGACGCTGCCATCATCGCCAATAAGGTGTTTGACAATGGTGCCTTTGTGACGACTCCCCGGTGAGAATTTTTGCGAATAGTCGATCCTCGGTGGGCGCCCAGCATCGTTGTGTTTGCGCTTCAAATGTACTTCTTTGTCAAGACTGATGGATGGTTCTTCTGTCGGATATTGAAGGTTCATCTCGAGTCGCCGTGCGTGATGCTCTCCAAAAGCGTCGTACTGGAAGCCATAAGTTATGGTTCGAAGATAAGAGACAGGATAATGTCCCTTGCCGTCAATCCCACCGTTCTCCCATGGTGAGGTGTGTTTGATGAGCAGTGGCGGAGTGAGGTTCTCCACCGTCACCTTACCATCCCAGCCCGTGAGGCGAATCGATAGTTTCGGGCCTGAGAAAATGGTTTTCCAAAATCCATGAGCGATAGAAATCTCGATGTCTTGATATTTGTCTCTGCTCCACTCTTGTGGCATCAACTGATCATCAAAATCGCCGATGTGCGTTGCGCCTCCTTCATATTCCAGCGAATCCCAAGTGCCGAAACAAGCGGCTAGTTGAGTGTAATTGTTCAGTGTGTGGGTGCTGAGCGGTTCGTGGTCGCTGAACCCGCGATTGATTTTCTCGGAGAGGGACTTCAACGTCGCTACTCTGGGGTGTTGCAAGACATCATGACTGGCTTTCGCATTAGGGTTTGTCAAAACGACGAGCGTAATTACCTCGAGCGCATCATCCTGAATCAGGGTTTGAGCACATCGCTTGAGATGTACGGCCTTCTTCTCGAGGGGTTCAAAAACAGGGCGTTTCTTTTGCAACTTCTCTTGAACAATGTCTCCATCCATCATTTGAACCGCTCCTGTCCAGTGCTTGACTTCAATGCAAACGAATCCCTTGTTCGTTAAGGCCATAACATCGACTTCGCCCGCACCAATTCGGCGAGTGGGATCTTGAATTCTGATCGCATGCCAAGCCGAAATGACCCCGGGCATCTCCTCGATTGCGTCCAAGACGTCCAGCTCGGCCTTCTCAGCAGCAATGCGCATTCCATCGGATGGCTTTTTCCGTTCTTTTGAAGCCCTAAGATACCAGCCTATATTCGTGAAAATGTTCATCATGCGATCCACCAACCTTCCTCTTTATCGCCAGCCCCGATTTTTCTTAGAAGAATTTGATCAATCCTGCGATTTCCGAGGTTGGCGATCAACACAAATGTAGCATACGATGGGTCCTTAGATTCAGCAACTTCTTCTCTCGCTAACGTGAAAACAGGAGCCAGCCGCCGCATAGCTGGCCCAAAGATCATCGAAAGATCCTCTAATAATTGCCATGCAATTATAGCGCGGTCCAGATTTGAATCATTGATAGCCATCTTCACCAACTCAGAGACCACGTATTCTGTCGTCATCGATGGAACATAGCCTTCAACGATGATCGCTCGAGTTTTGAGGCATTGAAGCAATACAGTCGCCATCGATTCCACTATGTTTTGATGTAGAAGTGTAACGTCTTTGGGGGTTCGGGACTGCTCTTGGTCTTCGATGAGATCATCAATGACCATTTTTGCAAGAAATCGAGACATCCAAGCATCGTCTTCTTCGAATCCGATGTCCTTTTCCTCTTTGTTCCACACATCATCGAAGATCGATTTGACCGTAGTTGCACCAATTTTTGCAATGACTTCCACGTAAGGCGCCATTTCTCGACGAAGCTTTCTGAACTCTGACTGGGTCCGCACGGTTTGCCGAGTGGAACGCACCTTATCAACCTATGCTAAGATATTTTCAAACATTAGCAATGATTTTTTTGTTTATGATGTGCTAAATCTGAGCGAAGATGCAACCTTAATGTGTTTGAGAATGCAACCATAACATGCTTAAATATACTCACGTTATGTGGCGTCATGAGAGTGGACATGATGGGCCGTGAATCGCACACAGTATTGTTTGAAGCAAACGCACTTACAAGCGCAATCGTTGATTGCATACATGGCGTTCTACCTTCATCAAATGGGCCAGTGCACAACCGGCGCAAAGCACGAATTGAACGACTTACAAGAGAACTTCTTGAGTTAAGCAAAGAAACGATTCGCAAAGTTTCGGAATGGAATAACGCTGAACATTCAAAAAAAACCTTTCAACTATGGCATGACATCTGTCTCCTTCGCCGGATCATAGCCCGCATCAATACCGCATTCAACGGTAAACTTAGTGCCGAAGCCCTCGCCGGCCAAAAAACGACAATCACACAGCATGAACTTAGTGAGTACTGTCGAGTCAATCAAGAATTAACGAATCTTGTCGTCAATCAGGGGTATGCCATCATTCGAGAAAACAAATCTGAATCTGCAGTCAATTGGTGGGAAATTGCGGTCATCTATGAATCTACATTGGTGTTGAGAGCAAGAGGTTTGATCGCTCCAGCGTTGATGCTGGCGAATCAAGGTTCGACATTGAAAATCCACGAAAAGGCATTCATGCCAGGGGATGTCAAGGGTTTAATTTCGTTCAGTCCGTTGTTGTTTAGCGAAATTCAACCAAGTACAGAAGCAGATGCCACTGAAGCAGAATTATGGATACGTGCCTTGTTTGAAATTTCCAAAAGAATCACCCTCAATTCAAAGAATGCGGCGTCTCAAACATTGAAAGAGTTTGAACAGAACTCGGACAAGGACAAACTCAAGAACATTTTCAATGCAATCGGGAGTTTTATTCGGGATTCTGCCGGAAAATTGCACATCTCGTCTGTGCTTCACATCGAAAGCACCTTGCGCGTGATGTGCCACAATCTTGTCAACGAAACAAGGCCTTTTGTCAAGACTGACAAAAAAGATCAGACGGCTACGAATGGCGATGATGATAAATCACCGATCAACCAATTCTCCCTCCGATTGAGATTATCGCTCGAGATAACTGATTTGAATGAAGAGTTAACAAAAGTCGTTGATTCCGTCACAACAACCGATGCTTGGATGAAGGAAATGGTTCTTTCCAAGCTTAAACAAGATAGGGGTATCCTTCTCTCAAATATTGTTCCGGCGATTCTCCTAGAGATGTCTAAACTGAATTACTTCAAGGAGGGAATAAAAGAGAGGAAAATCTCAAAAGATGTTGTTGAAGAAATTCAACAAAAATCGAAACTGATAGAGGAGTACATCGAGATGGGATGGGACGATGAAAGGGATTGTCCAGCAAGAATCAGAGGACTCTTCAGAAAAGCATCTATGAATGACATGTTTGATAGATCTGCCTCGCAAGGCAACCCATCCGGCCTCGGGAGATTAATCCGTTTGATTGGTGATCCAAGAGAATTAAATCCGTTCACCTCCAAAGTGGGACTTCTGCCTCGTTGGATTTGGGGCGTGGAAGAGAATCACAAATCCAAACATTTGCAATATTTCCCTCAATCTTCTATCAACCAATCGCAGATATCAATTTTGATGGCGTACATGCAATTGATTTTGAAAGAACCAGATGAAAATAACTACTTTGGAAATTTAGAAAAAATGTTCAATCAAGAGGGAAAAAACAGCACATGGAAAGTCAGCGGCGCAGTCAAAAACCGTCCACAATTTTCCATTGGTCATTTGAAAGGCAACTCCAACAACAAGCCCTTTGTGAGCCATCGTCTTCCTGAGCCAGCCGACACTAAGGCTCAATTGAAAAAGAACATTCTTTCCCGAAAAAATGTCAACCGCGTCAATAGAATGGACCCGCTCATGTTTGCTGCGACTTCGATGAATTTTATCGAACATCTCATCGCTGACCAAGCACCATTCAATATTGAGGACCGACTTGATCGTGCTGCAAGGCAATCTTCAGTGGATACCAGTGGATTTCCGTCTTCTTTGAAATCGATTCACATTCACGATATCATTCATGCGGCCCAAGAAGCTGCTCAGGCACCGATGAGGGTGTTGCAGCACGATGGTAATTCAAAATTGTACGACAAGGCTCAACTTGTCGACCAGATGTTGAGGGTCTCGTTTGCACGTTTGTATGTGCTCACGGCCCGTGTTGAACAGATCGCACGTTTGTTGCTTGAACAGCCACTTCGCCAACCTTATCAGGACAGCAGTGTCCTGGTTATCGATCAGGTTCGCGTTCTCTTGAAGTTCATGCACAGTGAATGGCTGAAGAGCGAGGCAACTTATTTTGAAAAAAATCCTGAACTTTATCAATGTGAGATTAATGATGACATATTATCAAGATTAAAAATACTCATAAAACAGAAGGGACATCTTGGTATCCATTTCAATCCAGCGAACTTCAATGACCGCCACGATAAGGAACTTATTCGTGGGGATTTAGATCTCGAATATCTTCTCTCAAACGGATTACCGAGAAGAGGCCATGAGTATTCAATGGTCTCAATACTAAAGATGGCTCGAACCCGACTTAATTTTGAAGGTATTCATTATGAAGATTGGAATTCGTTCATCCAGACTCCGCTATCAAATAAATTCGAAGTCCCATACAAATTTACCTGGGAACAATACAAGAAACTGATGGGTGTTTTCGACGAGGATGCACCTTCGGGGAGTGCGAATACATTACCAAATACACAAGAAACAATCGAACGTGCCTTCCAACGTATACGTGAAAACACAGATCGAGAATGGATTTTATGGAGTCGATTGGTTTTATTCCCTGTGGTGTTTGATGGCCGAACGATCGTTTCAAGCACGACTTTTAGGGACATCAATACACATCAAGATAAACCAGCAATGTCCCTTCTGTGGGGTCAATTAAAGCATGGGTACCTTTCGGATTTTACCGAAAATGAATGAGTACAATTATTTGATTAAAATTTTAACTGGTGTTTCTGAAATAAATCCATTTCTATCGAACGCTCAAAAGTCACCACTCCAGCAGGGGGACACTTCTTTATATACCGGTTGTGGCTTAATATCTATGAACAAACAAACTCTTTTGACATCAAAAGACCTTACTGAACCTCATAGAGGGTTGCTACAGCCCGCGAACCTAGAACGTTAATGCCCATAAAGTTGGTCTTGAACATGTTATTTCTGCCGTATCTTTTGCATGGTCTTCCTGATTGCCACCCTCAGAATGATTCTTCATCTATTTGTATTAGGTTATTGAGTAGATATATCATTTTTTCAATATAAAGGCACTTTTGTCATGCCAATCGCAACGCCCCCATTCACTCAAGAGTAATTGGATGGATAGCGTGAATATAATACATTTAAAAAAGTTGGAAGCGGGGCCCTTGCGACTGTATATGGTTGGAACGGTACCCATTCAAACGCAATTAGCACCTACGGCAATCCATCGTTGGTTGGCCCATTG
>QXYA01000088.1:17829-21142 GCA_009887135.1 Candidatus Poseidoniales archaeon | reverse complement strand
CTTTTGTAACGGGGAGAACACCGAATGTATTCGGTGCATCTTGGCCTGTTGCGACGGCTAGAACGCCCGGCAAGGCTTCAACTTTAGATGTGTCAATTGATTTGATTTTAGCGTAGTGATGAGGAGAGCGTAGTATCTTTCCAATAATCTCGTTTGGTAAACGTACATCGTCGCCATACCATGCTTGTCCTGTTACTTTAGCATGCGAATCAACCAACGCACGCGGTTTCCCAACCGAGGTACCAGTCCGATATCTGTCGTGAATGTGTGAGCCGGCGGGTTGCGGCTCATTACCACCGACAGATTCCGGTATCCAATCGAGATCACGGGGCGCCATGTTTGGATGTGAACCGCCAGAACCAGGAGGAGGGAACTTTTGTTTCCCAGCCACGCGCTTCCCATCTTTTCGAGTGGTTCCACGTGAAGCCCCTGGTTGCTGTCGATATCCACCAGACATGAGATCATCTCGCATGGCCCGGTGGCATCGATGGCTGGTCTGGCCCTTCAGGGTGAGGATTTGGATGAGGATTGCTTGCAGGTGTTGGAGCAGGGGCATCTCCTCGCTTAATTTCCGCAGCAGCTTCTATTGAATCGATAATTTGTTGATATCCAGTACATCTGCACAGATTTCCGTCAATTGCACAAGAAATTTCTTCTCGAGTAGGTTCTGGATTTGAATCGAGTAAGGCTTCAGCAGCCAGAAGGAAACCAGGAGTGCAGAAACCGCATTGAGAGCCGCCATGTGTTGCGAAACAGGTTTGAATCGGTGCCAAATGCGCCCCTTCAGCAAGTCCTTCGACTGTTGTAATTTCATCGCCTTCAACTTGACCCGCAAGACAGAGGCAAGAAAGACGAGGTTCACCGTTGACCAAAACTGTACAACAGCCACAGGTCCCAAGATCACATCCACGCTTGACGCCAAGCATGCCTACTTCATCTCGTAAAACGTCGAGCAGAATGGCGTTTGAAGGTGCGAGGGCTTGTACAGCATGACCGTTGACATTCGCAGACCATACTTTCTTCGGCATTGTTGGTATCATTGATACGTGTGCTTCTCCAACCATATGACTCGCCCAACCTTACCTAATCAAATCCGCATATCAATATAGGGTTCGCAATTACTGCTCATCAACCGTATCTTCTTCCCGGGATGATGCTGCGATTCCTAGGCCAATGATGGCCATTGTTCCAATTATACCAACTGCTGGAAGACCTTCGCTTTCTTCATTTGTGATGACATCGGTATTTGCATTCATAATCATTACTTCAGCAGTCACAAGAGGTGTCGAGGAAGACTGGCCTCCAGATTCGTTGTATTGGATTCCACGGAGAGAGATGGTATGATTACCCATCACATCTGTTCCTGGAAGATGTTCCAACTGATGGACGATATCGATCAAGTAAAGTTCACCTGATGGATTTCCTTTATCGAAACCGTGAATGTTTGACCAATCGTCGCGAAGGTGATTGCTTCTCCATTGAACTGTTTCGATATCCCCGACAACATCAAAGCCAACTGAATCACCACGATCGAGATGGATTCTATTATCCATTCCAACTGTTGTTGAGACAACCACGGAGATTGAAGTGTCGAATTCATAATCTTCCTGTGCTGCTTCAAGAACGGCGTCAAGGGCTCGTACTTCTCCGTGCCCATACACATTGTTTTGACGATTCTTAGGAATTAAATCTTCAGCGCATGGCTCGTTAGCAAGCATGTAAGCACATTGACGATAGGTTGCAGTTTCTTGCATAATATTCCTAATATCAAAGGGAGAAAGGTCTGGATTTGCTTGAAGCATGAGTGCTGCGACACCAGCAGCACCTGGGGTTGCCATCGATGTACCAGACATGTCTGTGTATTGATCTCCTGTGTTGAAAGCGACCGACATAACGTTGCTGCCAACATAGGCAATGTTTGGTTTTACACGTCCTTCTTCGGTGGGACCTTGGCTTGAGTAGACTGCAATGGCTGAATTCTTGTCAAGCGCACCGACTGTAATTGCGTCTTCCGCAGAACCAGGTGTACCAATTTGAGCAGATACTGCTGTGTTACCCGCTGCGATGAACAATGCAATTCCAGCACGTACCATTTCGTTCGCATATCTGTTTACACTGTCTTCCTCCGAAGAAGTCCATTCGATTGCCCCTGGCCCACCTAGACTCATAGAGGCAGCGCGAATATTGAATTTGTATCGATTTTCAACGGTCCATTCCATACCAGCCATGACTGTTGCGAAACTTCCTGAACCGCCTGCATCAAGCACCTTCACACCAACGAGAGAAGCTTGTGGAGCCATTCCAATATGTTCGTATGTGGGAGCACCGGTTCCAGCCGTTGTTCCAGCGCAATGAGAACCATGCCCCTGATCGTCATAAGCGAATACTTCGGTCCCATTTGTCAAAGAAGGGTTGTTCACAGGATCGTAGAATCCGATGACCTTAGGATCATTGGTTAATGGATCATCATCGTGATCATCAAGGCTGGAGTGATTTCCATCAATCCCAGTATCAATAATAGCAACTGTACTGCCTGCACCATCGTATCCTGTATCTTGCCAGACTGTATCGACACCATGAAGAACGGCCGCATCTCCATTTGTTACCTCAAGAATTCCGTCGAGTTCAAGCATAACAACTCCTTGAAGTCGAGATGCTGTTAGAATATCGCCAACAGGCACTCTGCCTGCTAAAGCATCAATCCCTTCAAGAGTCCACTGGTGTTGGTAATTCACCTGTTCTGAAAGCATCTGGATCTCTTCATCACCGGGTGTATGGTCAAAGTCGATGATCAGTGGAAGGGTTTTCTCTGCATCAAGGAAATATGGGTTCTTTTGATGAACTTCAATCATATCTCCTATTCCGTTCCCGTCTCTATCGACAGTGGTATTCACCCACCACTCTTGGTCTTGAGGCTCTGGAGCTGTATCTTCGACAGATACGGTAGCAAGTACTGTAGGAAGTAAAAACATGGTCATGCACGCTAAAATCAACGTTGAACGTGCTCCGCTCTTTCGGCTCATACACATTCCAATCAATACTATTGTTTGAACTCTTTCAATTGGAGCGTAAGTTTTCCTCTTGTAATCCTAACTATCTGGCCTCATGCAGGGTATACCCTTAAGAGGGCATGAACTGAAATCCAACTGATTAAGATGCCTGCTCCAGTACGTGCTCCTAAGAAAACAATTTCAATTGCAAATGATGCAATCTTTGCAAGCAATGAGATTCAACCGACTGCACCGGTCGTTGTTCGACCGCCTGGTTCCAGTGACACAGGCCAATTCCTTGAACGATTCACAGAGGTGATCTG
>QXYA01000088.1:0-17819 GCA_009887135.1 Candidatus Poseidoniales archaeon | reverse complement strand
GCTATGCTTGCGATATGGATTGGTTTACTGAGTATCGCCTTCGCTGAAGATGTTGGTGAAGAGAAGTTCCTCATCCTCTTTATCGGAGGATTGGTCTCGTCAGCAATTGCCCTATTTATGGTAGAATTACAAGCCAAGAAGAATGATAATCATCTTATGATTTCTCAGAATTATCTCCTTGGCCTGTCCTTTTTCTTCATGGCTGTTGGATTATTGTGGGGTATCCGCTATGTTGCCGGATATCTTACCTTTGAAGCCGATATTGGTGGGAAACCATTCGAATTCTTTGGGGAAAATATTGACGGAGTCTTTGATGCAAATGCCAATTTGATCTATGCTCAGTCGATAGGTGCGGCCCTCATGTGTTTCGGCCATCAACGAATCCTAAAGAGATACAAAGGTGAAACATCTTTCGGCTGGGCAGTTGCAAGTTATATTCCTCTAGGGCTATTACTCGTCGGAGTAGGAACTTGGATTGAATGGGCAGATTATGAAGTATCATACCCACTAGGAACCGCAATTGTTGGCTTAACTGGCCTAGCCATGTATACTGCATTGCAATCAAACAAGGCAATCAACTTCGGTGTCGTGAGCGTCGTATCAGGGTTGATCCCAATCCTCTATGAAATCCTTCAGTACGACAATGTTGTAGATTCAGGAAAGGGTGGTGCTCTGTCACTTCTTGTATTCATCATTATTATCCAAGGTACATTAGCCAGCAGCGAGAAATTAAAGCGTGAACTTGTGGAAAAAATGTCCTTCATCCTCATTGGTGAAGTGATCGTTGCAATGCTGATTGCAGACTTAAATGATCTTAACCTGATATTAGGCCCCGTCCAAAGCGGTGAGTGGAACAATGGCCTCGAAAATGTATTCACCCTACCTGTCGCTCTTTGGCTTACTCTGCTTTTGGCGTATTTCCCTGCAGCTCAAAAGAACAGAATCCCTGCAATGCCAATCGGACTTGCCTTTGCATTGTGGACACTAAATGGCGACCAAGCGATTTTACCATGGTGTGTAGCACTGGTAATGATTGCTTACATGATGTTCTTCGCAGAAGCCACTCGTAAATGGGTGGCAAATCTAACAATGTCGGCTTTGTCTTTTTCATATCTCTTTGGAGATTTAATTGGCAACAGTATCCAAAACCAAGCGGTAAATGTCGGCGTCGCAATAGGTATTGTCGTTATTGCAGAAACTGCACGCAGGATGGATAAGATTTCAATTTGGAGCAATGTACAATCCGTTACATTCATTGCACTAAGTAGCACAATCCTTGACTCGCCATATTGGTTCGTCACCTGGGTCTTTGTAGGATACCTCCTTGCTATGGTGTACGAGTCCATGCTCAAGGCACGAAGTGGAGATGATGTTGAAAAGAGAAATGCCACACTTGCCCTCCTTACCTCTCTTATACTGAGTACAGGATTGCTTTTGTCTGAGAAACTCAACCTTCCTGATTCCTTCAAACCGGATAATTTGAGTGGCCTTTCTGTTGAATTTATGATTCTTGGATTCCTCGTTTACATATTGTTCAACTCTGTCCGTGATGTTGAACTGGACTTTGGAAAATTGTTAGATATCATCGCCATTAATGCAGCAGGGAGTTACTCCTACGATGCTGAAACAAATGCCTGGTACCTCAAAGATGGGGCTGAAGAGGCCACAGAAATGCGATCGTATGGTACAATTGCTCGACCGTCTCTAGCATTTGCACTTCTCGCGATAACCATTGGAATTAGCACACTCGATTCTGCAGTTTTAATCGGTTCAAATTATTATGTAGTAGGAATGTACCTACTACCGGTGTCATTACTCATCTATGAAGTCTACAGAATGGATGTTATTTCCTCTGAAAGTCGAGCACTTGGCACACTTATGCTCCTGATTATCGCAGGCGCATCTATGCCATTGATGATTGAGGCTCGAATGGAAGATATGAGTGGTTTATTCAAAGCTGGAATCATTTGGGATATGGTCTTCCTTCTTGCCCCAGTCGCAGTCCATAGCATCATCATGAAAAGAGGCTTAGACACTGATGTTCTGAATAGAGGCGCAGATCAAGTCATGCTCGGCGGCTTACTCATCTTGGGAATGTTTGATCAGTCCGGCGGTTTGTTGTTCCTTACCATGTATGGACTGGTTGCTTACACAGCCTTCAAGTATCGACATCATGTCCTTTCATGCATTGCTCCTTTAGCATTCATCTCTATGTTTTGGCTTGAAGATCATGGCTTAGCCCACAACCTTCTCGATAGCGTATTATCCAATGTGGGAGATGCAACAGACCCAACTGTCCTATGGTTCAGTGAAGTTACTGGATTAATTGTAGGTCTGCACATGATGCTTGTCCTAAGTGCAAGTCTCTTTGATATTCGCTCAAACATCAAGAACGACGAAATCGTAGAAAACGCATATCCATGGGTGATTCCTGCGATATGGTTCCTCTTCTCTGTTGCGGCAGTCCTACCTACTGCTTCTTGGCTTCCACTCATTGCAGTACTATTTGGAATCGTTAATTCATGGATACGAGGCGATCTAGCACTTATTCCAACGCTCAGTGTAGCACTCATCTTTTCCTTCATAATTGGGTTCTCAGGCGGACTTAATGATTTCAGTGGATTAATATTTGGAAAGTCAATGCTCTGGTCTGGTATTGTTATCTTCGGACTATGGATTTCAGAAGAACGAGGATTGTTGGGAATGAACGCCAAGGAAAACTCAATTTCTAAGATGGAACTTCCACTCGAAGCACAACTCAGGTTTTTAGCAATGGCTTCACTCCTTCTTTCATTCGACGTATTTGGCGGAGTTGGAATGATTGCCGCTAGTGCATGGGCGACTCAAGATGCTTTCAAAAAGGGAAACAAAATATCAATTCTGTTCCTGCCATTACTCCATGGATTAACAGTTGGAAACGAACTTTCAACCTTTGATGTCCTTGATGAATCGATGCGAAGCATTCTGGTTGGGGCTGTATTCTTTATTGAAGGAGCTGTACTCATCGTCTACTCATCTAAGACAGATCAAATATATGATTCCAAATTGTTTGCATGGGAAAATGATGAAGAGTTCTTCAGCTTTATAGAATACATGGGCTTCGCAGGTGTCATATCCGCCCTTACAGGTGTCATCTATGCACTTGGTGAAGAGCAAACTAAACTTGCTCTTTTCATCACCACTGCATTGCTGACAGCCCTCGCAATTACCGGCTTTGATTCACGGCATTCCCATGTTCGTTGGAGAAGAGCACTGGGTGTTTACGGTTCTATGATTACATTGATCATCTTATTCAGCCAAATCGAAGAAACAATTTACAAATCACTTACCATTGTTTTGATGGGGTTATTGGCTCTTGGATACGGGTTTATCTATCAACAACGACGTCATACAATCGATGTACGTGATACTGAAGAAGTACACGAATTGAATACATGGATTGAGGAAGCTGAAGTCACACCAGTAACAACTGGATTACTGGCCAAGGTTGAGACAAGTGAGGTGGGAGAGATCGTTGAAGGAATTACTGACGTGGAAGAAGTCATAGAAAAGGTCGAGACAATTGCGAAGGCAATACCTGTTCCAAAACCAGTTAGGGCAACTCTTGTGAAAGATGAAGGGTTTATCGAAACCCTCCAAACATTTGACGTCAGAATGCCCCCTCAAGCGATTGAACAAATCAAGCGCACAATTGAGATGACTCCTCATGAAGGATTCAATCCAGTTGTTCGAGTCAATCTGCTTGGACAAATCGTCCTTGACTTTGAGCCAAAGTGATCATTCTTCTCTGAAGATTGCTGCATACGGAACGTATGATTTCGTTTCGACAACTGTTGTTGGGTAAGCGTCCCAATATGCTTCCCTCATCTGTTGATTAACATCCATGCAGAGAACGACATCAGAAGGTCTGTTATCCATTTCCTCAGTCCCATTAAGATGCTTGATGATTGGATCTATATTCGAGAGGTTGACTACACCCCATCCAACCTGAGTGCATGGAGCAACAGGAGACATGGGTGTTGTCCCTGATATAGGATCCCATGTAGTGAACGTTGGATACCAGGCAGACATATTCAATGCATGACGCATTTCTGAGTTTCTCATTGTGAAAGAGGATTCATCCGATGAAGCTCCGTTGACGAGATAACCTCCTCGTTCATCTGAAGCACCAGAACCCCAATCGCCAAATTCATCTCGTAGTTGATGGAGAACAAACGAAAGAATCCCAGCAGTGCGTGGTGTAGCAAAGGAAGTCCCGGACGTCTCATGATAGCCATCAGTATCGTCGTGATTCGGCAAGAGTTGTGTCCAATCCGCAGCGATATCTGGATATGAACCGCTCATGGTTTCTTTTTGGTCATCTCCTTCCTCTGCATATCCAGAAATTCCAATGGACCAAGGAGGCCCTGCTGTGGCATCTTGAATAGCTGGGGAAGGTGAATTATCTGCTGCCCCTGTATGAATTTTATTTTGAACAACAACTGCCTCGTAGGTTGCCGTTTCAATTCCTGGAACTGGCAGTGAACCGATGGCCCCAAACGATGTTGAGATAATATCAACAAGAGGTTGATTTGATGCTGCAAGAACTGCTTCGGTGGAAAAACCTTCAACAAAGAAAATGACCGCATCTGGATTTGCATCGAGAACTGCCCCCGTTACTGCTGTTCCGTGGCCATCTTCAGGATCATCCAAGATGTGGATATTTGTTCCACCATCAGGTGAAGTTCCAATAATTTTAGTGCCATAAAAATAGACGATATCACTGGTGGTAATGACATCCCAGCAGGTTTCTCTGTCTGCTTCATACCGTTCTTGCCAACTTCCCTCAAATGTGATACCACAGGTCATTGTTACACCCAACTGTTCCAAAAGCCAATTGGGATAAATCTCATCGGTACGAAAGTGGTCGTGATAGACGTTTATGCCCGTATCAATCGGTGCTACTACGGAATAGTGACGCCAATCGGTGGATGTGTTTTGCTCAACAATCACAGGACTTGAACTCGAATCTGCAGTAAATTCATGTGCGATATATGCAAAGAATATCACACTGAAAATTAGAGCAGTAAGGCCAAAAGCAATTGGTTTCCTAGGCATTGGAATCACTTCCAAGAGCACCGCATCAAGAACATCGGAGGCATCCGCCATACCGTGTCGTAGCATGGGTGTATCAAGAACTCTGCGCCGACTTCAAATGCTCTGACTTGTTGGCTACATCATGGAGAATAGAGATGACCGTATGGTCTGGATTGATTTGGAGATGACGGGTTTAGACATCTCTAAAGAGAAAATCATAGAGATTGCTACGGTCATTACAGATGGTGAATTAAACATCATCGCAGAAGGCCCCAACCTAGCAGTTTCAGTCGAAGAGACGCTTTTGGAAGGAATGGATGAATGGAATACTCGACATCATAATCGAAGTGGTTTGGTTGAGCGTGTTCGCAATAACTCGGTCACAGTGGAAGAAGCAGAACGGCAGACGATGGAATTTCTTCGTGAACATGTAAATGAAAACACAGCCCCACTATGCGGAAACTCAGTATGGAATGATCGCCTCTTCCTCCAAAAACAAATGCCTGAAATTGTTGAATTCCTTCATTACAGGATGATCGATGTATCAACTGTTAAGGAACTTGGACGAAGATGGTATCCCGAAGTATCACGATTTAACAAGAAAGGAGCCCACTTAGCTCTCGATGACATACTCGAATCAATTCAAGAACTTGCATATTTCAGGAAAAGGATTTTCATCTCCCATCAGTAACGAATCCTTTCCATCTTCTCATGTAATCAACAAAGAGAGGGCTTAAATCAGCATCGATTAACTTCTGAGGAGTGAAAGGAGGCTTTGCAGGGGCGTAGTCCGTGGAAGCGCTGGAAAGAGGCCAATCTGGGAATGGCAAAGCAACCCGAGCGACACCGACTGCGTCAGCCCCTTCTTCGAGTAAAAATTGGGCATCATTACCTGTCCATACAGAACCCGTGGAAATAATCGGTATACGGTGATCAATGAATTGTGAGATTTCTTTTGTAAGAGTCAGTCCCTTCGTATGCTCTTCGAATACATCCCAACACGATATATGCAGCCCTTCTATAGATTTAGAAAGTAATGATTCGCAGACAATGAGCGTATCTTCCAGAGTGATTCCTATGTCATCTGAAACCGGTGATAGCCGCACAAGAAGAGAGAACTTCGAAGAGACAATCGCTCGTATTGCGTCAATTATCTTGTTGAGAAATGTCATTCTTTGAACCACATCTCCTCCAAATTCATCTGTTCTTCTGTTGGTCTTAGCACCAAGGAATTGGGCGATAAGATAACCGTGCGCCCCATGAAGTTCTACTCCATCGAACCCTGCTTCTTCGCATCGTTTTGCAGCATTGGCAAACGAAGCGATTGTTTCGTTCACTTCCTCTAGAGTCATTGGGCGAGAAGTTCCTTGTGAATCTGAGATGAAGTTTTCACTTGCTGAAACCGGTTGTTGTCCTGTAAGCGAAGATGGGCTCCTCATCCCTCCATGGAATAACTGAACAAAACTCTTAGATCCATATCGACGAATTTCATCAGCCAGACGAGAGAGACCAGGAACATGATGATCACCCCATACCCCCATTTCCCCAGTCCAACCTTGACCAGATTCTTGAACATGGGAAGCTGCTGTCGTAATGATTCCAAAACCGCCCTTGGCCCTTCTTTTCAGAAAATTGATTTCATTGTCTGAAAGGCAACCGTCATCATGACTCTGTTTATTGGTCATAGCAGCAAGTACTGAACGGTGAGGGATGACCATACCGTTTCGAAGAGTCCAAGACTCATCCATTGATACCATGTTAAGACCTACTTTTCTCGCCATGTTGGTGAATCAACATCGACGCCTTTGTGCAGTGAAAGAATCTCTGCAAGTACTGCAATCGCAATCTCTTCTGGAGAATCTGCTCCAACATTGAGGCCAATTGGACATCGAACATCTGAAAGGTATGCTTGTTCAATTCCATCATCGATGCAAGCGGATGCAAAGGTTTGCCACTTAGAGCGACTTCCTATGGCACCAATTCGTGGAAATTCGTTACCATCGAGGGAAGATTTGCTTGATTGAGCAGTGTGTAAAATCATCTTTAAACGCTCAAGATCTTCTTGATAATCGTGCCCCAGAAGAAGGATATCTGAAAAGCGAGACAGACGTTCATGCGTCTCATTTTCAAAGAAATCAACCACGCCCATTGCGTGTAATTCAACTGCATCCGGATACAGTCCCGAATGTGCAAACGCTTCGCGTGTATCTTGAACTGAATAATTCCAACCCGTTAATGGAAGCAGTTTGGAAATAGCTTCTGAGCAATGCCCCCCTCCCATCAAAAGTATGTGTGGCATTGGCATCATCAACTCCAACGCGATGGTTACTTGTCCACCGCAAAGAGAGTCAAGAGGTTGAACTTCATAGCCCTTCGCACCTTTGTTTAAACCAAACGTTACCACCTCAGACGTGGTTGTAGACTGAGTAAGCAACTCTTCACATCGGCTGAGTATCCTCTTTTCCAAACCAGCACCACCAACTGTACCAATCCAGGTGTTGTCTTTTCTCATCGCAAGCCGTGCACCAGATTTACCAGGCACACTACCTTTTGTTGCAACGACTGAAGCGAGAACTACCGATGAGTTGTGTTGTAACTGTTCCAACACCCATCCCAGTACCCTTGCGGTCATATCCATCCGTTGTGATTGATACACATACGGTTTGCCCTTAGAACCAAGGTTCCTTAGCAACAGCATTGAGTAATTCTAAATCATCGGGAGTATCGATATTCAGATGCAATGAATCGAAGTCAACCTCAACCGCTTGACAGTTTACAATATCCTTGAGTGGAACATCTCCCTTTGAAAGATAAACTGAACGTATGTCTTCTTCTTCCAAGTAAAGAGGGTGACCACCCTTTCTAGATGAGACTGGATATGTCGAAATCCCAAGATCAACTAACGACTGGATTATGTTCTCATCCCATCCAGGCCGATCAATTGGAACAATGAGAACCCGTTTAGGCAAGGAACCAAGTCGTTCAATCATCGAACGAAGACCGCATCGTATCGATTCTGTACGACCTAACTCTGGAGACGGATTAAGAACGACATTTACGCTTGGACATGCAAGCATAACATCTGCGAGAAGGTCACTGTTCGTCACTGAAGTAATGGATGTCATTCCAGATCGATGAAGCCTATTCACGATATGATGAACCAATGGATGGCCATTGATATCGATCATAGCCTTGTGCTGACCAAGTCTTTTCGAGAGACCAGCTGCTAGGACTAACACCTCAATTGCCTTGGCCATGCTCATGCGTAAGCAGCAAGTACATTCAGATTTCTGTTCATAAACAGTCGAAGATTAGAAGTTCCATGTCCTCAGAAGAAAGTACGGAACCATTTGAAAAATCGATGGAATTTCTAAGAGGCATATGCCAAATGGAACACTTTCATTTGATAGAAACCTTTTCCCAAGGGATGATTCAAGTACGAGTCAAGGGTACTTCAGGGAGACACTACGAAGTAAAAGCAAAGCAACAATTACCTCATCCAGGACTGAGTGAGAACTCGAATCGGAGGAGGAAAACGTGGTCTACTTCGGTCATTGGTGCGGCGTGGAAGAAAGATATCGAATCAAAAAACTCAAATTTTACTGCAAGTCTTTGTTTGAACATCAATGAACAAAAAACCCATCTTCCAATTGGCGATAAGTTGGCCTCACTGGCACTCAGCTTACGTAATGACATTGAATTAGCAATGGATATTGCCCTCGTTGCCCAATTCATTATTTGTCCTCGAAACAGGTTGGAACATATTTTCACGTTTCAAGATGAGATGATTGTCACTCAGGACATGATTGACATGAATGATGAAGATGAAGAAGAAATGGATTGGGAAGAAGAGGAAGAGTACTTCAATTCGCTCCAGATTATGGACCTCGAAGGAGATATCGTTGATTTTGAACATAACATCGACCAAGTCGAAGAGGACCTTTTCCCCGATCTGAATAGAGCAGAGGATTTGGTTGACCATCTTGTGAGAGCCTTTGATGTTCGAGAAGACCAACGAACTAGAGGTTCTTCGTGATTTCCCGACCAATGATCATACGCTGTACTTGGCTACTTCCCTCATAGATTTGCATGACCTTTGCTGCTCTCATCAAGCGAGCGACTGGGTATTCCTCAGAATAACCATATCCACCATAGACTTGCACTGCATCAGTTGATATTTTCATTGCAGCATCAGAAGCAAATCGCTTTGCATGGGCTGCTGATTCTGTATTTTTAACGCTGGCATCTGCTTCTGAAGCAGACTTCCAAGTAAGCATACGACTGGCTTCAATATCCGTTTTCATATCAGCAAGCATGAATTGAATTGCCTGATGACGGTGAAGAGGCTTACCGAAGGTTTGGCGCTCATTACTGTATTGCAAGGCATGCTCGTAAGCAGCTCTGGACAATCCTGTTGCATGTGCTGCAATGTTTGGTCGGCTTAAATCAAAGGCACTCATTGCATTCATCCATCCACCTGATTCGCTTTCACCAACGAGTTGATTCGCAGGAACACGTACATTATCGAACGATATACTACGAGTATCACTGCATCGTTGGCCCATATTGGTTTCTTTCTTTCCAAGCGAAAGGCCTTCTCTATTCGATTCGACAATGAAACCAGACATGCCTTTGTAGCCAGCATCAGGATCAGTTTTGGCAAGAACGTAGAAAAAGTCAGCGTATCCTGCTCCAGTAATCCACATCTTTGAGCCATTGATGACGTACTCATCTCCATCTCGAACTGCAGTTGTTTTGATGGCTGCAACATCAGATCCTGCCCCAGGTTCTGTAATGGCATAGGATGCGAGAGCGCCTTCTTCGGCCACCTTTCGCAACCAGATATCTTTCTGAGCCTCAGTTGCGCCAGTGATGATTGGAGCGCAAGCCAGTGCAGTTGCATAAGCAGCAGTAGCAAAACCAGGATCTCCCCATGCAAGTTCTTCATTGACGAGTACTTCTTCCATGCAGCCTAGTCCAGGCCCACCGTATTTCTCTGGAATGTGGAGATTGAGTAATCCCATCTCATGAGCCATTTGGATGACTTCTTTTGGGTAAACAGATTCTTCATCCCAATGCTCTGCGTGAGGGCGTATTTCATCCACTGCAAATTCATGAGCAAGTTCACGAAGCATCTCTTGCATTTCATCGAGTTGGAAGTCGACCATGTCACCCCCACAGAGCGACCAAACATAAGTCTTGATTTCGTTTCAACTAACGATTGAGTTGTAAAACGACCAAGAAGACAAGGTAGAATAAAGCCAAACATGCGCCTTCCCAGCGCTCAAATCTGTAACTCCTACGCATGAATATTAAGGCTAGAAGAACACCTAAAACTGTTGCAGGAGCAATAATCTCCATTGTAAGGCCATCGTCGGCTTTGCTGATGGATAGTGGATGAATCATTGAAGCCATACCAATAGAGAGGAGGGGATCTGTTATGTTTGAACCAATGAGCGTTCCAATCGCAACACCCTCGCTCCTCTTGGCAGCCATTAATGCGATTGTTAGTTCAGGTAGGGAAGTACCGATACCAGAAACAGTCGTACCCACTACGGAATGAGGCACGTCAAGTTCGAGCGCTAAATGGCAGGCCTTATCGACGAGTATATTCGCAGCATATATCGCAAAACCAAGACCTAAAATGATCATGATTGTGTATGCTGCAGAACTCCAATTTGATCCTTTAATCTCATATTCGCCTGCATCTTCAAATTCCTCAAGACGAATCGCTTCTCTTTTCATCAAAAGCCAGACAATGTATGTTACGTACAATGTGGAAAGAATTGCTCCTTCCCAACGTTCCAGTGTATCGTTTGTCCATATAAAAAAGAGGAGTAAAAGCACCGATAAAAGCATGATTATCCCATCTCTATTTAGCCAAGAAGGACGGACTTTCACAGACTTCGTCATCACGACAATCCCTAGAATGAGAGTTATCTGGACCAAAACAGAACCAAGGATACTCCCTATGGCGAAATCCGCTGATCCCGCAGTATTCGCAGCATCGAGAGCTGCAGAACTTGTAACGAGAATTTCTGGAAGCGAGGTTCCGATCGAAACAATTGTCAAACCAATAACAATCTCAGCAATCCCTGCCCTTCTCGCCAACCCCTTTGCTCCTTCAATAAAGAAATCTGCACTGGTAACCAACAGGCCAAGCGAAAGCAAAAGAATTAACCCCATAACGAACATCGAGTTATCAGTTGTCATATACTCTGCCAACAGGATACCAATGAACAAAGCGCCTGTAATCAGCATTGCATTGAAGTGAATAAGTTGGGGGATTCCCATCAACTCATCCTTTTGCTCCATATTCTTCCCCACGCATCATGGGTTTTCATGCTTATGCCAATCTAATTAGATAATATCAAGTTCTTAATGGAATTGGCATAATCGATGTGGAAGCGAGGAGCAGTCGAGTTCATCGGCACTTTCGCTATGGTTTTCATTGGCTGCGGTAGTGTTGCAATGGAACGCTCATCTCTTGAAATTTCTCTTGCATTTGGCCTCATTGTTGGCCTTGTAATATTATCTCTAGGGCGATACTCTGGCGCTCATATTAATCCCGCAGTATCTATTGCTTTCTGGAGAAGAGGTGATCTTTCAAACAAAGATACCCTCTCTCATCTTATTGGCCAATTATGTGGAGGCGTTCTAGCAGGAGGGGTTCTAAGTGGGGCGGGCCCGACTCTACGGGATACATCTTGGTTCAGTTTCATAATGATTGAGATTGGAATAACATTCTTGCTCATGGCTTCAATCCTTCTCATTATACGAAAAACAGACAATTGGCTCCCTATCGCATTCGTCGTGGGTGCAACAGTAGCAGTATTGGCATTCATTTTTGGGGTATATACTGGAGCGAGTATGAACCCAGCACGTACATTCGGTCCAAATTTATTTTCTGGTGATGTTGAAATAATTCCAATTTATTGGTTAACAACAACACTTGGTGCTTGTCTTGCTGTTTGGCTTGAAGCACTTATCCCATCAAAGACTGAATAACCTTAATCACGTGATCAATCGAAGGAATTGTGTGATCTTCCAACGGTGGAGAGAACGGTACAGGAGTGTCTAAAGCACCGATAACGACTGGTTGTGCTTCCAGTTGATAGAACGTAGATTCAAGGATTTGCGACTGGATTGTGTGACCCAAACCACCATGCCATTGTCCTTCTTGAAGGACAACAAGTCTTCCCGTTTTCTGAACTGATGCAATACACGTTTCTTTGTCAAATGGAATAATTGTTCGAAGATCGATGACTTCTAATTCAATTCCATCAGAAGCCAAGTTCTCTGCAACTTGTTTAGCGATGTGAACCATTGCTCCCCAGGTTACGAGCGTTAAATCTGTACCCCCTCGTATGATTGAGGCTTTACCTATTGAGTGTCGTTGTCCGTTTTCAATGGATTCATGAACTGATGTTGTGTCAACTTTCTGATTGATATTCTGGCCCCATCCAGTAAGACCTCCTCGAAGACCATACAATCCAATATGTTCCAAAAACAGAACTGGATCCTCGAGATGTGCGGCTTCCACGAGTAATTCGTAAGCTGCTTGTGGAGTCGCTGGTGCGAGTACGACAAAGCCTGGGTCATTCGCAAACCATGATTCGATCATATTTGCATGGAAAGGACCTGAACGAGTGCGGGCACCAAGAGGGATTCGAACTGTCATTGGACAATCAGCACCCCAGCGCCAGCGAAGCATTGCTGCATTGTTAATCAATGCATTAAATCCGAGCGCAGCAAAGCCTCCAAATTGAATTTCAACCATTGGACGCATGCCAGATAGAGCCGCACCAACACCGGTGTGAACAATCATTGCTTCGCAAAGAGGCATGTCGACGAGTTTCTCTTGATGACCAGCATTCTTGAGAGCCATATTCATTCCAAAAGCTCCGGCAACTTCCATGTCTTCTCCGATGAACACACAATCATCGCCATATCGATTTGCAATATCGACCATTGCTTGTTGGATTGCTCGAGCATAGGTCCAGCCCCCAGATTCAACGTATTCAATCGGTTCAACATCTGAATTTAGTTCAACCATTGAAGGTGAAGTGAGGGTATCGATTTGATCTTGATGTGTTCTTGCATCATGAATCGTAGTGACTCCTTTGGTTACAGTTTCAGGTTCTGGCCAGGCCATTTCCTCTACATCTGAACGCGCATTGTCAACACGAAGTTGTTCCTCTTTTTCCATTCCTTCAAGTTCGCTTTCTTCAACGCCCAAGGTGAGTAAGAGTTCTCTGTGAGTTGGCAGAGGATCCTTTGCAGCCCAATACTCAAGCAAAGCCCTGTCTACGTATCCCGGTGGTGTTCCTGTCTCAGAACCAAGATACAGGTCGTCATGATGATGTGCATGGCCGCAACCTCGCATTGTCTCAACGTGAACCATTGTTGGACCACCGCCTTCCATACTGAATTCACGTGCTGTAGCGACACTGGCATGCCATGCAGCAGGATCGGAACCATCGATTGTCCAGGCAGGGAAGCCCATAGCAACCGCCTTATCCGCCCAAAGTTCAACACCAGATTGATTTGCGGGAGGCGTATCTAATGCAATTTGATTGTTCTGAAGAACGTAACAAATTGGCAGACCACGAGCACCTGCAAGATTCAATGATTCCCAATATTCTCCTGATGACGAGGCACCTTCACCAATGCAAGCAACATGGAAGCGATCCAGTTCTTGTTTCCAAGCAGCAAAAGCAAGTCCAGTCATTGTCGCACTAGCAATAGGCAAAGGGGCAGTCGGTGGTAAAACTCCAACATGCCATGCTCCTATGTGCAAATCTCGACCACCTGCTCCTTTATGTCCACCATTTTGATTGGAATCTGCTTTCCCCATTTGGGCAGCCATGACATCGACAACAGTGTCACCCATTGCGAGGGCAAGACCGACGTCGCGAATCATTGGAGCAACAAGGTCTCCATCATATCCGTTACCGGGTGTGTGATCTTTATTCGGTTCATCTGTCTTGTTTAGAGCGGTTGCAATTGCAACAACTCCTTCTTGCCATGTTGAACGGAATCCTTTGCCTCCGAATCGAGAACCATCTGGAGTTTCCATTCCAGAGAAGAAAACGTCCTTGAGGTGAGCATCCATTGCACGGGTTCGGGTCATCATACGTTGCCATTCCATTCGATTCTCCATGGAAGTCGACATGTAATGAGCCAAACGACGAAAGCAAAGGCGTATATCGATTATGATATGATTTAATCGGCGATCAAGATGCTCATTTATGCTTCGACGAGGCATTACTTCATCATCTAAGATAGGCTTGATTTTGAGTTCGTTTTGAGCTGCAAATCCTTTTTTGAAAGCCTTCACAAAGCGCTCAGAGAAAGAATGCCATGATTCTCCATCAAAGGATTGCTGACCATCAACATGAAGATGATCCCAGACGTTTGCAGCAAGGAATACATGACCTTCATGACGTTCAGCAAAGAAGCGCATCACCTCTGCACGAGCAGCGTCGATAAGCAATGGTTGTGTGAAAACACGTGCTGATTTAGGAACCCAATCAGTACCATAAATTGTTGGAAGTGTTCCTTGTGACATACCCCGCCCCCGTCTCTGCGAAGGTCGCCTAAGTTTCAATGCTATGGATTGACTCCATATTCAGAAAAAGGAATTATTCTTCTTCACCAATGGATTCTCTAAGAACTCGAATAGAGGTCCTGGTAACAATTACAGTTACGATTACAGTTGCAACTATGCCAAGCAAGAGCATGAACAAGCCGAGTGGAGAATTGGCTAATCCACCCATCCCAGACTGACTTAATGCAATTGAACCAAGCGCGTGACCATAGTATGCATAAATCAAGCAATAGATGAGACTGGACGTGTTTGAAAGCAAAAACACTCGTAACGAAACCGGAGTTGCCGCCATGATGTAATTGAGCCATTCATCAGGAAGTATTGGAGACAAGCGAACAAGTACTGATATTTTCATCGCGTCTTGATCGAGAGCTTTCTCGATATTCTGCATTCGTACATCGTTCTGAATTGAGGCTTGAATCGATTCGCGAAACATCCACCGACCCAAAACGAAAGCGATAAGGCCGCCTATCATCGAGGCAACAAAGTTAACCAATACTGCTATCCAAAACGGAAAAATGGCTCCTGCACCAATCTTTACGAACGGAGTAGGCAATAATAATACAATTGCTAATGACAGCATAATGGTGAATAAGAACGGCCCCCAGAGACCAAATCCTTTGAACCATTCAATGATTTCAGAGGCGTCTTTAAACAAAAAATATCCTGCGATTGCGCAGATAAAAAGTACGACAAATCCGAACATTGCCCTCCATCTATAGAGATTAGGTTGCTGTTCTTTCATCTTCTGAAGGTTTTTCTGACCATCCATAAGGTGGAGTTCTGATGGTTTCGGTAATTGAATATCAGAACGCTTCTTCATTCCAATCTACTCCTCTTCTGATTCTGGAAGCGATGATAGAACATCGCCAAGCATTTCAGTTGCGTCTTCAATTCGAGTCATGAGGGTTGTATCAGAAACTGCACCAGGACGGCCCAAATCCCACATTAATTCATGAACCATTTCGGTTGTTAATCGAGTCATATTCAGAACCTGTGGATCGATACGCTCGAGTCCATCATGAGGAAGTATTGCCACCTTTTCTGGTGTTTCATCAAGGATATCATCCATTACAGCTTCAATCTCAGAAGCAATATTCTCCGCTTGCGTCTCAAGAATAGATTCCATTCCACCAGTTGTGATAGTTTTTGATTGGTCACTGAGGTCACCAAGGGCTTTTTTCTTCTTTAGTTCTTCAAAGGAAGGACCTGCTCCTGCTTGCCCTCCGCCACCATCTTGAACCAAACGATTTAGAGCAATACGTAGAATGTTGGAAAGATCAGTAGCCTCTAGACCAGTATCAACTTCCATTCCATCCTCACCCATCTGAGTAAGAATTTCATTGATGAACGACTCATTGATTCGATCAGGTCCTACAAGGCCTTTGAGCATAGGAAGGGCCCAGCCACTTCCACCAGCCATCATTCCAACATCGAATGAACCTCCACCGCCTCCGACTTCGACATCTGCGGGCGGTGGAACGAATTGTTTTCGAGCGTGTTTCCATAACTGCTCGATTAATTTGCTCATATCAACTGGTTTTGCAATGACCTCATGGACACCTGCTTTTGCTGCAGTAAGCAAAAACTCACTCGAATTGCTTCTCGACAACATAACGATTCGACACTTGAATGCAAATTCAGAATCGCCCATCAATCGTTGAGATGCATCAATTGCATCTCCAGAACTCCAGTCTCCTTCGAGTAAGACAATTTCGGGCATTACAGCCAGTGCAGTTCCTTCTGCTTGGCGTAACGTACCGGCTCGTGTAACATCAAAGCCTTCTCGCTCAAGCGTGGATGCAAGGAGGGTCCTACGACCCTGATTCTCATCCGCAACGATGACTTTTGCCATGATGACCAACGAGGAACGAGAGGTTACGCTCTTTGAACCTCACCCTTGTTTTAGCCTCTTATGACATCTTCTGGGGCAATTTGACTCCATGCCATAATGCCCCCGTCTAAATTGTAAAGACGATTTGCGTCAATTCCTGCTTGAGTCAAAAACATGATTGCCATTTGTGAACGCATACCACTACGACAAATGACAACAATATCTCCTTCTTCTGGGACTTCTGATAAATGAGACGCTATACCATCATGAACTGCATGAAGATCATACCTATTCAATCGAATTTGATCAAGTTCTTCCGCACTACGCACATCGATAATGAACGGTTTCCATCCTTCAGATTGTTTTGCCTTTACTGAAGCCACATCAATTGATTGCATCATGCCCCTTCCATTAGGAGACACTTCATCAATTTGTTTGTTTGACGGCATGCAATACAGCGGATCATCAAAGAGTTGCTGAACAACAGACAAATCCTCTATCTTCTGTCGATTATCTAAAGCATCAAAACGAAGCATACGAGTTGACATTTCAAGCGCATCGTACAAGAGTAATGAACCAATCAATTGGGTTTCTAATCCAAGAAGTAGTTTGATGACTTCTGTTGCTTGGATACCTCCAACAACTCCTGGAAGAACGCCAAATACTCCAGCATCTGCACAATTTTGTAACGCACCCGCAGGTGGTGCCTCGGGGAAAAGGTCTCGATAGCAACGGGATTGTTCAGTCGAGAAGACCGATACTTGACCCTCAAAACGATGAATCGAACCGTAAATCCACGGTATCGAAAGCAAATGGCAGGCATCATCAATGAGGTATCGTGTTGGAATATTATCTGTCCCATCAACAACAACATCCCATCCTTGCAACACATCAAGAGCATTTTCTGGGTTAAGGCGATGGGGATAGAGTTCAACCTCAATATTTGGATCCAGTGCGAGCAATCTCGCCTTTGCTGAATCTACTTTCTTTGAGCCCACGTCTTCAGTTCGATGAATGATTTGCCGTTGAAGGTTTGAAACATCAACCACATCATCATCGACAATACCGATCGTACCGATGCCCGCTGCAGCGAGATAAAGAAGAACAGGACTCCCTAGGCCACCAGCTCCAATGACAAGGACTCGAGCTGCGGCCAATTTTTCTTGACCTTCATAGCCAACATTGGGAAGAACGAGATGACGGGCATGACGTTCCATATCGACCATGGACAGCCCATGAGTACGTCTGTCAAATAGACATCGTTGTTCAATGGACGTTCTCTTCGAGCCACTTTTCAGC
>QXYA01000087.1 GCA_009887135.1 Candidatus Poseidoniales archaeon | reverse complement strand
TACGTCGGGGATTGCAAATCCTCTTACCTGGGTTCAAATCCCAGTCCGTGCTCCATCTGCAAAAGAACGGTCTCAACCTCAAATTACGCGCAGTCTTGATATTCAATGGCTCGTTCGTCAGAGTGTTGAATAACCCTATTCATCGAGCGAGGAATCAATTTGCCAAATCTAAATTCTGCATTTTCTCAAATCGGAAGAGGGTTTGCTGCATTCATGACGCCACCGTCCCCTGATGTAATCCGGTTTACTGTTGGGCAGCCAGATTTTGACACGCCTGAGCCTGTTGTGGATGCTGCTATTCATGCCCTGAAAAGGGGGGAAACGACCTACACAAGATCACAAGGGAGTGAGACGCTTTGTCAAGCCGTTTCCCAGCATTTGTCTAAATTCGACATAAATGTTGATGGAAAGGATGTTGTCATTTCACCCGGTTGTAAGCAAGCGCTGCTCTACTCGATGATGGCAGTCATTGAACCCGGAGACGAAGTTCTGCTCTTAGCCCCTGCATGGCCATCATATGATGGAATGATCAAACTACTCGGTGGCGTCCCTATTCATGTCCCAGTCCAACGTCCAGATTATCATCCTGATATCGAAGCATTAAGAAATGCTGTTACTCCGAAAACGAAAGCCATTATCATCAACTCTCCAAACAATCCAACAGGCGCTGTTTATACTTCTGAGGAGATAAAGCAAATAGTAGATCTTGCAGTTGATTCAGATTTTTGGATCTTGGACGATATGATTTACTCGACCCTTGTCTGGGGGGACCATCGTTACACCTCTCCTACTTTATTCGAGGGGGGAACCGAACGAACTTTGACAATTGGAGGATGGTCCAAAGGATGGGCTATGACTGGTTGGCGACTCGGTTGGATTACAGGACCATCTGAAGCAATGGAGGCTGTCAAGACCTGTCAGGCTTCATCGGCCACCCACGTTGCTACATTCCTTATGCCTGCAGCGGAAGTTGCTCTAACTCTTGAAGAAGAAATTTCAGCAATGGCAGATTCATTCGCTAAGCGGCGATTGTTTTTCCATAAGGAAGTCGATTCCCTCCCTGGAGTTGCTGCGCCAATCCCTGAAGGTGCATTTTACATTCTAGCAGACGTAAGTGGCACGGGGATGAGCGATATTGAATTTGCAAGAAGAGCTTTAGAAGAGGCAAAAGTTCAGGTCATTCCAGGTTCCCTCATGATTGGAGGAGAGAATTTAATTCGATTGTCTTACGCTACTTCCTTAGATGATCTTGAGGAAGGCATTCACCGATTACGAATTTGGTTGAATGGGATAATTTAATTCGCATTCTTTATTATGCATCCCGCATAATCAATCGGATGTTATCTTGTACAATTTCCCATTCGAACCAAATACTGCAAAATACAAATCACCGTTTGGATGGAATGCTATAGGCAGAGGCGTTCCTACATCACTAGCGAATACGCTTGTTGAAGCCTTGACCTCTCCATTTGAGGCATCGAGATCTATCTGAACAATTTCGTGTCCTTGAGGGAGTATTGTATTCCAAGAACCGTAGACTGTTGCGTAGACTGTTGTATTTCCACCTGGAAGAGAAGATGTATCGGGCCGTACTGCTAAGCCATTCATCGAGGTATGCGGTGTCCAACGTGCTATTGGAGCAATACTTCCAGAAGGAATCGGATTCGAGGGGGAATCGTCTGGCCAGCCATAGAATCCATCATCTTCGAGTAAATTTAATTCCTCGTCTGGGTGATCTCCTTCCCAATCTCTTCCATTGTCTGTGAATACATACCCAATTGTCGGCACCCACACGCCATCAAAGGAATTACGCACACCGCTTGCAAGTATTCCATGTTCCCCAGTAGTTCCATCTACCCACAACAAGGCCCCGTTTCTAGAGTCTTCTTCGTCGCAGACGTTGCATGTTGAACCACTATGCCAGATGAGTGTCCCGTTTGGGAGAACATTCACTGCATTCGTTTGGTGGTTACCTGTTGGGATTCCAGAAATCAAAGTGGTTTTGTTTGTTATGTTTTCAAGACCAGTGTGGTCAAAACGAAGTAAATCTCCAGCTTCGCTGACAAAGATATGTTCTGTTGTAATGGCGATATCGTGCGGTTTATTCAATCCTGAAATCAACGTACTTCGATTCATTTCCTCATCCAGCACCAAAATTCTTCCATCATCACGGTCACAGACAAGTAATCTGTCTTCATCATACCATTCAAGACAGGTTGGTCCTCCAAGGTTTGTTGCAACAACTTCAATGGAAAACCCATCAGGAACTTCTGGTTGCATGAACGATGTATATGGGTAAATTTGTCGAGCTATGAGCAATGTTAGTACCATCAGTACAAAGGGAAATACATGACGGAACATAAAATCTCCTCAGGTTATTGTTTCGATGTTTGTGGTGTTCACTTTGGCGGTTTCAAACAATATGTTGACTTCTATTGTACATTCTCCTGAGCAAATGTCAATTCCGTTCTCGATCAAAGTAACTGTTTCTGTGGAATTCCAATGAGAGAATGTGTCGTCATCAGACTCGATCAAACAGGGAGACGGGATGACGATGTTGGGGTTACTCAGTGCAGGATATTCTGTTTTGTTTAGTGCTGAGATAAGCATCGTTGGGAATCGACTTTCATCGTCTTCGTTGTAGTATGACAAGAACTGTAGTTTGTAGATCGTATCGTTCTGTATGAGCAAATATGTGCCTTGATTTGGATCGACTCGATGAACGGCTAAATCATAGGTATACCACTGGACCCTTTCTTCGGTTTCATTCGACCATGATGAAGAATTAACAGAGGTTATTTCTCCAATGTTTTTGTCTTCAATAAAGGTCCATTGAATTCCTGCCGAGAAGAAAATATCTGTCTTTGAAAACTTCATCGTATGCTCTGAGGCATTCGATTCCTGTTGATTTGGTAAGTCAAAATAAGTGAACGTGTCTGCTGTTGCATCTATCACTGTCGTGAATGTCGAACCATCTGCACCAAGTGTTGATCTAACCTTACCTTCATTCAAATCTTCAGCAGACTGGCTTCCGAAAGAACACGTGTATTGTCGCTCATTAGCAGTGATTTCGATTTGGACGGAAGTCCAAGCGAGATCTTCGCCCCCCTCGGCAAACGACAGAGATACGAGTTCATCCGTAGAGCCGTTGGATAGGCTATCATTCGGATCCGAGACAAGTACTCTGTTATTTGTACCGAGAGGGGACTCATAAGAGACCACGAGAAAGGTCCACGCTACGCCTACAAAAAGCAGCACTACGGCTGTTACTGAGGCCCAACGCTTCCACTTCAACGTACCACTTCATCACAGGCTACGACGACGGCCCATGAAAAGGATTGCACCTAGGCCTGCTAGAATCATAGTTGATGCCATGAAGCCTGGTGTGTTTTCGTCATCATCGTTATCCGATGCAGGTTCTGCACCGCCATCACCGACAACAACTTCTCCGAACATGTTCATCGAGATATGTGGTTCACATGCATAGTAGAAGGTTTGGTTCTCTGTGAAAGTGTGATGGAAAGCAACT
>QXYA01000086.1 GCA_009887135.1 Candidatus Poseidoniales archaeon | reverse complement strand
AAACCGAAAAGGGCAATGGATGCGTATCAATGCAAGAGACGATGTTGGCGACAGTGGTTATGGTGTCCCATACAACGTCGAGAAAGAGAAGATAGAATTCTTGGAACACGATGTTAAATTCATCATGGCAATTGAGACTGGTGGTATGTTTGACCGATTGGTTGAAAATGGATTCGATGAGGATTTCGATTGTGCTTTACTCCACTTGAAAGGACAGCCTGCTCGTTCAACTCGAAGAATTATGAAACGGATGAGTGAAGAATGGGATCTACCCGTAGTTGTCTTCCTCGACGGTGATCCGTGGTCTTTCAGAATCTTTGCGTCGATCGCTTATGGTGCAATTAAGACTGCACACATATCGGAATATCTCGCTACGCCTTCATCGACATATCTTGGGATTACTGCTGACGATATTCTTGCTTATGATCTGCCGAGTGATGACCTTTCAAAGAAAGATATTGAAGCATTGAATGCTGAATTAACCGATCCTCGGTTTGCAGATGGATGGTGGCAAGAACAGATCAACATGATGCTTGAAATTGGAAAGAAGGCTGAACAGCAATCATTGGCAAAATACGGTCTTGATTTCGTTACCGATACATATCTTCCTGAAAAATTAGCAGAACTTGGTTTGAACTGAGTCAAGAATGCGAGCCTTCTTTGAGGAGTGATTCTTCGACATGGATATGGAGCAGCAGAAGAAGAGCCGATGGCCCTTCCGAATCTTGATTGCATCATTGGTCAGTTTGGTTATTGGCAGTGTTCTACTTCTCTCTCAAATGGATACTATGGATGAGATTCTCGACCCTCGAGACAACAACGTCTCCGAACTAAATACCCAAAGCGAAGTCCAGAAGCTCGTTGAAATCGATGATACTGGTTGTTATCGCGCATATGGCACTGGATTCGATGGAAATGTTACTCTTTACGACCTTGACGGGTACGATAATGGTGAACCTATCACTGAATCCAAGTGCAAACTTGACTGGCAAGCAATGGCAAGCGATGGTCAAGAGTTTGATACTCTCGGGACATGGATTGTTTCAGCGAAAGGAGATTACATTCTCCAGGTTGAATGTGATGGTGAATGTGAAAATGAAACCATATGGTTAACATCGATTGATAGTATGGAAGATGAGGTCCTTTCTTCAACCTCATTACTCACTGGGGCAATGATGTGTTGCCTCGGAGTTCTCTTACTCCCCTTATCTGGAGTGCTCTTAGCCTTCTCTCAAAATCGAAAGAAGAACGTGATGGTTGTCATGGGGCCGGATGGCAACCTTATGCCGCTGACAGATTATACTCCAGATAACATTCAAGCACAACTAAATCAGCAGAAAAATGAGACAACTGATGGTCTTAACTTCGATATTCGAACTGGAGAATATGTGGATCCCCAGAAATCGAGTCCACAAGCCCAGATGGGGGGCCAACAGCATGTTGCTGCAGGAAGTATGTTGACTACTGAGCAGGTTTATGCACTCATGAGAGGAGATGTTGAAGCAGGATCAACTCATGTTGAAGAAGTCGTTCCAGATCCATTCCCTACTTCTCCGGGAAGTTCGGTTGCAACGAATAGCACGCCTAAACAAACTCCGCTTCAAGTAGAAAAGCCAAGTCGAAAGATACCTAAAGCTGAAAACCAAGATTGGCAATCATGGGACGAAGATTGATTTCGACTCATATTATTTCGACGAGTTCAAATGAGGGGGACTCTACGTAACTACAGGTTGAGTAGTATGGGTGACCTCGATAAGACATTGAATCTTCTACAAAATAAGACCCGCCGCTTAATTCTCGAGCGGCTTGTTCGAGAACCTCATTACCCTATGCAGTTGGCTGAACTCATTGGAATTAGTCAACAGGCTATCATGAAGAACTTGAGAGAGTTAGAGAACGGCGGTTTCGTTGAAAAAATGCAAGTTGCAAGTGAGAAAGGCGGGCCCCCAAGAACAATCTTTCGAGTTCAGGAAGCATTCTCGCTTCGTATTGACTTAGGCCCTGACCTCTTCAAGATAGAGAAAAGGAAACTACCATCTGGGGGTCCTCTTCGATTGAGTTCAAAACTACCTTCTAGTGTGGTTCCGATTGCAGAACAAGTAAGTGGGCGCAAAAAAATCAGTGTTACTGAAGGAGTTCTTCACCTTGAACAACTCAATGCTCAACTCGAAACATTAGATCGACAGAGAGATGCTCTGATTGCACTTCATCAACAAATCAGGGGGCGAATATCAGCTGCAGTAGATTCAGATTTTGAAAACTACTCACAACGAACAATGGTTCACGCACTTATTGAAACACCCACCATTCAACCTGATCTTGGTTTGATGGCAAAGGAATTACAACTCTCAGAACAGGATATCTCAGCAGTTATGACTCGTGTACGAGAACTGGTTGAGAGACAACGCTCTGACAGGTCCGGTGAAGTGGTCGCCATTGACGACAATCCTGGCCTACGCTGGTGGCTTGGTTAAACTTCAATCAGAATCTTCTGAGCCGAGTACAGACTTCAATGAAGACTGTTCTGCCATTCGATCCTTTACATCCGCTCTGCGTCCCTTTCCTACAAGGAAGAGAACACCAAAGAGTGCGAATGTGAGAAGAACAATCATGATTGGAAGTGCAACCTTTCCTGCAACTTCACCTGCTACATCGAAGAACGGATTTGAGGATCCAAGTTCGTCCGATATACGGAGAACGTTGTTTCCTTCACTTGCTTCAACGATGTTGTTGCCCGGGTCGACGACGACGTAGACGTTCTTGGTACCGGCAGTAACTGGGTAAAGCATGTACAACTCGACGACTCGGCCATCTTTCATTGAATCATCTGGCTTGTCAATGGCTCCAATTTCTTGGCGCATGACAATGCTGTCTTCATCGCACATGTTGTTGTCCTTGCGGATTACACTCTTCATGTCGTCATCATCGTACTCACATAGAATGACTTCAATATTTGTAGCATGGACGTTTCCAATATTTGCGATTTCAATTCGGATTGGAATCGAGTCACCAACGTCTGCTGAGGCTCCACCGGTTTGTTGTGCGGTTCTAACCTCTAAGTCAGGAGCACGAAGGCTGACTGTAATGATTTTCTCATTAGAATCGAGACTGTCTCCATCCCATGCAGCGCTCTCATCGTGATCGCCGCCATCTTCCATACCGCCCATCATTGAAACAACCTTGAGACCGAGACTTCGGGTGAGAAGTTGTGCACCAGGGTCTATTGAAACGATAGCAACCATGGTGTAGGTTTCGTAAGGAGTCATCTCAGGAAGTCGCCACTCATTGATGTCTTCAAGATAGACGCAACTGTCTTCTGGGAACGAGCTCGATGTCGATTGTGTAACGACGCATTCTTCCTCGCTTTCCAAGTCAAGTCCCACCTGTCGTATGATCTTCCATGACACACCCCATCCATCAAGAGTCCCCATTCCTGGAGTCTCAGTCCATACAAGGTCTGATCCTGTTCGGGTCGAAGTGTGGTTGTCGAGTGTTGGAACATCTGGAACGTTTCCTGCATTCGTAATATTGACAACAAATCTGACAATGCGTCCGGGCGCTGTGGTCTTAACATCATTCTCAACGGTTGGATCCATTGAGATTTGCATGTCATAGAATTCGTTGACTGTTACTTGTAAAGTCGTAACATCCCGTAGTCTTGTCATACGGCCTGAAGCGTCTGGGTAAGATTGCTCAGAGTATGTATTGAACACAACGGTGTAGTCACCTGCGGGTACTTGTTGAGGGATGTTCATGAGAACATCAAAGACTTGTTCAGAACCTACATCGAGTTCTGCAAGTGTGTTTCGTGGAATTTCGATGTCCCAAATAACATCAACGCCAACAGAATCAGTGACACGGGCAAGTGTGTAGTCAAATCGATCAGGTCCGTTTCCTTCATTCATGACTGTTGTTGCTAGAGTAAGAGATTCACCGGGATTAACTGTAAGGTCAGTGTTTTCTCCCAAATCGATATTTGTGTCAAGTTTGTAGACGTGACTGATATCGACTTGAAGAATCTTTGAAGCTGAAATCTTTGGGTATCCCTTCAGATTTGCCTTGAGCGTTACTGCCTTTCCTAGACCAGCAATTGAATCGTCAGGTGCACATATCTTGACCTTGACCTCATGGGTTCTCGATTCATCACCGTTGAGAATAATCCATGGGCGCGAAACACCGTCTGGATTGAGAGGTAACCCTGTCGGGAAGATGACGTCAACGGTCCAGTTATCTTCATTGTCTGTTGTACCTGGTGTAGAGAATACAAGGTCGCCTGAATCGAAATTCTTAGTTACATCAATTTCGAAAGTATGGCAATTCGGTTCCAGTGCAGTAGGCATATATGGCGCAGGAGTAACTCGAGCGGATTGATCACTGATGTTCATCATAATGTTGTTTGAAGAACGAATTGATACAAAGACACCTAATTCGAGGATATCGTAAGTCCCTTTCTCGACGGACTTAATCGGTTCACCTGCAGACCATCCCTTGAGCAATATAACGAATGCTCCGGGGTCTTCAGAAGTTGGAACATCGATTTTAAGGTTCTTTGTTACAGTCTGCTGAGGATCAAGTTGCACACTCATTGGGAAATTGACGTTCCATGCAAACGGTAAGAGCCATTCTTGTCTTCCTTCAAGTGTTTGAGGATCCCAGAAGAGGAACGTGTCGGCTACGTTTCCAGTATTGGTAATCGTGATCGAAAAGATGGCGGATTGGCCTTGTTCTACATCGGCAACGCTGTGCGAAGTGTCAAGATCAATTCCATGGACAACGTCCATGAGTGTTAGAGTGGTAATCTCAGACCGAATTGCTGGATCCTTGTACGACTTGGCATCAACCCGTATTTCCGCTAGTTCGTCTCCGTTCGCTTGATAAATCGATGGCGCCCGTACTCTGAGATAGAATCGAATTGACTCCCCTCCTTCCAAGAAGATGGCGGTATCAGAGAAGATTGCAGTATGGTTTTCGGCAAAGAACAACGTGGCTGTCCAGTTCGCAGGGACTCCTGTAATGTTGAGTCCATATGTGTCTGCAACCAAATCCTTTGGACCTGGTGTCGAGTTATTCATCGATAGATTGTATATGGTTTGTTCACCCGGTTCAATGACGTGATAGAAGGTTTCTCCTTCTTCGAACTCTACATCAACTTGTCCTGTAAGAACGTGGGAATAGCAGATTGTAAATCGGTTGTTGTTCGCTTGATCGTTACACTTGTTGGTATCAGACCATGCGACGTGGGCACCGCTTCCAAGATCATTTGAGAATGCAGGCGGCATTCCAATACTCGGCTTATACCCTGAGTTAGGACCAAGTTTATTCGAGGACCATTTCGTGATGGGCACGATTTCCCATGGATCGAGAGCCACAAGCCCGTCTCCTTCCATGTTTGTGTAGTTAAGGCGAACATACTGGATTTCTTCACCTGCAGAAGTGTTTCCAGAATCGACCCAAGCAATGTGGATTTGATTTTGGTCATCGGTCAAGAGTGAAGGGAATACAGAGTTTCCTCCCCATGGAGCGTTTTGTGGAAGCCCAGCATAGGTTTCAACGTTCGAAATCGGTGTGTCGTTAATCTTCTTGATCGCATATGTGGATAATCCATCATCGCGACCGTCGAATTCTCCGGCACCTTGCAATCGAAGTTTTGTGTAGTAAACCTCGTAGTTGACGTCCTTTTCAAATCCGTAATCACGGCCATCCATCCAAGCAATATGTGTGTTACCTTCCATATCCACACCAATGGATGGGTGGAATGAGTAAGCGTCATCAATTGTTACACGGGTGTCATTTACAACGACAAGATGTCCTTCTGAACCTTTACCTGTGTCTTCTATGTAGTTTCCATTCATTGTGACTGTTCCTGATACTCCTGGAGTCCAGCTTGGGTCATTATCCATCTTACCGTATGGGTCGAGTACCGACATGTAAATTTCACGAGAGTTGTTTGTGGAGATGTAAACCATTGCTTCAACGAGGAGAGCCATTGAACTTGCACCACCGGTTCCTGATGGGAACTCGTATACTTGTCCGCCAGCACTTGTTGAACGGATTGTACTTGCTGGGCAGTTTCGAGGTGCTGTGCTCTGGATGCCATTCGGACATTGTGACAGATCCTTGAAGTGAGATTGAACCCCAGTTGCTCCGCCGTATGTTTGGCCATACATTCCTACTGGAACGACACCAGCAACAACGCAGTTGTCGTGGGCTTCCTCGATTGAGGTGGTGTCATCTGCTTGCTGAGCCGGATCCCCGTCCTTTGGACCTTCATCAGAAATTGGAATAGCAATCTTTGTAGCGTTAGGATTCCACTTGTGGTCGTCTTGTGTTGGAGGGTTTCCTGGAACGTTTCCTTGAGCGTCCTTCCATGAAAGACAAGCCCAGTTTGTACCTGGGCCCCAGTCTTCTCCAGAATATCCGGAGTAGGTGTTCCCGTTGTATACAGTGCCAGGGAGTTTTCTGATTCCACCAGAGTCATCGCCAGGTTGAATACCAAGAGCTGTCGAGCGAGGTCCTGCATTCTTGTTGTGTGTTGCACAGTTTCCGCTGCTTGCAGCACCAGGGAGGGTGTTTCCAAGTCCATAAATGGTCTCGTAAACGGTCATGTTTCCTTCTTCAAGCATTGGCTTCAAACCTTGGAAGTATCCTCCTGCTGCGAAGTTTCCACCGTAAATAACCGTGCAAACATCTGCCCATTCAGAGTACATTGAACCTGAGGTATCGACAATAAAGACGAGTTCGACTTTGCCTCCACGAGTATCATCCCAAGCAATCTGAACGAGATCGTTTGAATCGACAACAATGTCAGGGTGGCCCTTGTGACCAATGATAGGCGTCAATAGAGTGTCTTCGAAGAGAGTGAGAACGCTACCTGCAGTGAATTCTGGTTGAATCATGGTGTAGTAGATTTGCGGTTGATTGAAGAACATTTGAAGTTCATCGTAGGAATCTTGCCAAGCGATGTGCAAGTTGCCTTTACTGTCAACGTCAATCGATGGCCAATCTCTGTCTTGAGCGCGCATGGAAAGAATGGTGTCATCAATTTGAGAGATTCCACTGTCTTCCGCAGCCATACCATCTAAAGGTGCAAGATAAGGATTCAAAGAAGTGTACATGATTTTGTATTGACCGGATTTGTCAGCCCAAACGATGTGGATTCGATCGGTGTCATCGATGACCATGTCTGGATGCCATACTTTGTGGAGGCCTGGATTTGTGATTTGGGTTGCGTCAATAAGCGTCTCTCCACGAGGTGATAGCATGGAATAATACAGGTGCTGATTGTTTCTCGTCCAAACAACGTGAACGTTTCCTTCACTGTCCGAAGCAACAGTTGTTTGAGCGTCAGATGCTGTTCCTCCATCTACGATGCGAACGGCTTCTGTAATGACAACTTGGGAAGCTTCTGCTTCTTCTGTTCCTATGATTAATCCGGAAAATGCGGAAAGGAGCATTAAACTGACGAGAGTAAATGATTTGGTTGTTTGACGCATAGTATCACCTGTGGCACCTTAAACCATACAAGTCCAGTACTTAACCGCGCCCCTCGGGCGTCAGTTAATCACAGGCAGGAATTGCTTTCAGGCCCACTCTTCTGGATCCAAACCTGTGCCAAATGGCATGGTGTCATTGAACTCGATTTTAGCGGGTTCTTCAATCTTGATGGAACTCGGTTTTTTCTCTTGATTCGCCCAATCATCGACGGGTCCTGGTTCACCTTTACCAGGCCCGTATGCAAATTTAATTTCATGAATCATACTGAGTTTAGCAAGCCATAGTCTTCGCAAAGAGTGCATTAGGGCATTTTTATTCAATCCATCATTCCAAATTGGTAGACTTACGTTGAAGGCTTGAAGAGGCCCTGGTTTCTCTTTACCATCATGGCCCATGTGAATCCCCCAATCAAGTTCAGCCTTCATCAGGGTTAAACGGCATTCATGTACCCATTCGCTCCAGACTTCTTGCTCTTCGATCATGTGTTCTTTCATCTGTTCTTGTTGACCAAGATCGACTCTGGTCATGCTCGATACAAAAACCAAATCCCGTCCTTTCGGTACGACGACTGCAAACATATGTCCCTGTGGCCCAGGGGGGTATTTGATGAGGAAATGGGCCTCTGCTCGAGGATCATTTTTATCGCGAATCTCGAGACGTTCGCTGGCAAGCCATTTGCGAATATTGTTGATGTGTTCCGTATCCACCATGTCTAACCCTCGCGGTCGATGAATTTGAACTCAACGCTTCTCACTAACTAGACTTTCACGTAAGATTGTAAGTTTCTCTTCAAGTTCGTTCTTGTAAGCGCCCGGTGTAGTAAGGCGTCTAAATGCCTTTTTTGTGTCGACATAAGAATCCCACCAGAATCCAAAGATCCGCCCGGTTAACCAATATGTTGGAAATGAGCAAAGGTAGACTGTTAGGACTGCTGTTGTAACCATCAAAGAGGATGCTCCAAACATCTGCGTCCAATTAAACGAAAGAATGGTTTCAAGTTCAGCTTCAAACCACCACAGCCCACCTACGGTTAACAGAGATATGAACGGCCACATCAAAACTGAGCCAAACATTGCGGCGAGAAACTGGTATGTTGTTCTGGCATCAACCCCTTCATCGGTTCTATCGCCTAAGAATCGGCCTAACGCCATCTGAAGTGATAGCGATACAAGGAAAACAGGGAGCAGTGCTGCCATGATTGCTGTCCAAATGGTCACATCTACCAGACGGAGTGGGTTGCCTCTCCTCAGTCCAGTTGCATTCTTATTCAAATCGCGTCCGTCGAGAGTTCTTTCCTCAAGTTTTTTGTGAATCTCAATTCCCTGATCGAGAATCGGATGTTTAATTTTCACTGGCTTGGAATCAACATGTTCGAGTTCTGTTTGATATCTATCTCGAACCTTGCGAGCAGCAAGGACTTCTTCTCGCCAAGTTCGAAGTGGTTTGTTTTCCATTCGGGATTGGATTTGAGCAATCAGGTGCGTTGCTCCATGCTCATCCCATGAAGAGACGTTTGGAGTCAGTGGCTGCAGATGTGGGCGGAGATTATCGCGGAGTGAACGAACGAGTTCTTGTGGAGGTTCAACCCATTGTCGTTTTTTTACAGCTTCAATCAAATCTTCTGGTATCTTATCTTCTGGAAGATAATGGGGGTCGCCAAATTCGACCCACATATCTGTACGGTAATGATGGCGAACTCGGAAATGTAATCCCACTGGTTGGAGAACGGGGCACTTGACTCCGCTCGCCTTAGCTATCGCTGCTGCTGCAAGAACCGTTCTCATCGGCCCTGTTCTAAATCGAAGCATGTGAGAGAGGTCGTGGCTTGTTCCTTCGGGGAAGAGCACGCAAGCAAATCCGCTGGAGATGCCCGTTGCGAGGGTGAGCAATGAACGGCCGTTTAGATTCGTGGCTTCTTCTTCTGAACAACCTCCTCGAAGTAATTCTGCTTTCCGTACAACTGGCTGTACTGCTAGCCTTCGGGTCCAGAAAGAAAGGATTGGGCGTGTAACGAGATCGTGGCGACCACCCATGACGAATTCCTTTGGATGTGCTAACATAATTCCAAGTGGATCGATGAGGCCATTTGTGTGCCACGAGGTGCAAAGAGATCCTCTGTCGGAAGGAATCTTGTCCGTCCCTGTACATTCAATGGTTCGGAACTGGTTTGCCGCTGTTCTACGGCAGAAGAAAAATGCTAGTTTTGTCCAGAAAAAAGACCCTGGAGTTGATTTATCATAAGATGGCATTGGCGTGTTCAATAATTTCTCCATCTTCATATTCGCAGAAGATTTGGAAAGTACTGGTAAAGCCTCACCACGGTGGTCAACTGCTCCATCCCAATCTGCAACTCCTTTGGCCATTCACTCCCCCTCCATTTGCAGTTCTAAAGCCAAGACTCTTAGTTTCTCATGGTCAATTTCATGACTTTGATGAGGCCACATTGCGGCTAACGTCTTACCAGAATCATTCTCTGTTCTTGGAAGTACATGGACGTGGACGTGGGCTACTTCTTGGCCTGCAAGAGGGCCGTCGTGGACGACGACTGTGAAATCGGTTGTTGAGAATTTTTTGGTTAATAGGTGCTGTACTTCTACAACCCCTTCCATGAGATGGGAGCGTTCAAGTGTTGACAGATCACCTATTCTTGATACTGCGGTGGTTGGAATGACAAGTGTATGGCCTTCTCTTCTTGGGAAAATATCGAGAAAAGCATACCACCCTTCCCCGGAACCAACTTTGTGTGAAGGGATATCGCCAGACAATATGTGTTCAAACAATGATTTGTCGGCCATAGAACGACCAATCACCCATTACAGATAATCAAACCGCAGATGCTGGGTTGAGAATCCAATTTCCTGATGGTCCTTTTCTCAATGCGAGTGTTCCGGTCGAACCATCATTGTAAACAAGATTGTGATGAAGTTGTTCTGAATCTTCTTCAGGGTAATCCGAGCGTTGATGAAGACCGCGGGATTCTGTTCTCAACTCAGAACTTCTTACGCTAGCAAGACCCAGTCGAATCGCAGCCTGTGCCCGTAGTGTTTCAAGAAGATTCTGATTTGCAACGAGCGAAGTTTCATCGCAATGAAGTTGCTCACCACGAATCGAAAGTTGGTTGAGAGAATCTGCAGCAGTTGCTAGGTCTGTTGCCTCAACGGCTGGTGTCTGGGTTGAGGTTAAGATCTCGCACAGGCGTTGAACTACGGGTTTGAGCCGTTGAACGGGTCCTTCTGATTCATCGCCAAGCATACTCAATTCTGCTTCTGCGATATTAAGTGAATCTTCAAGTGTTGAAGCGCCAGTGAATTTTCGCTTCTTGATCCATTCTGATGCATGCAATCCTGCTGATTCCCCAGTACAAATTGCTTCCAACAAGCGGTTACCGGCCAATACATCAGCTCCGTGAAGGCCGCTTGAACAGGCATCTCCAGCAGCATATACGCCTGTGAACCATCGTGCCCATGATTGCAGGACGACTCTACCATTTTCATCGGTTGAAAGGCCGCCTAAGGTGTGGTTTGGACGTGGCGCAACTTCGATTGTTTGACGATGCATATCGACACCAAGTCGTTGCTTGATTTGATCGAAGGTCATTGCCCACCATCCGCCGTTTTCGCCAAGTTCCCGAGCATCGAGAACGGTCATACCTGCTTCATTCATTTTCGAACAGATTTCAGAAGTCATTGTGGATGCTGTTATCTCAATGGCTGTTCCAGAAGGTGTGTGAAGCGTTGCGCCATCAGAGAGAATAGATTGCGGTATGATCATATTTGTACCAACAACACCGAGTGGCGCATGTGCTACGAACTCCATATTTCTCAATGGAGCTCCTGCTCGATAAGCCATGTCCATTCCAAGAGAGGTGGAACCTGTCGTGAATGCGCCTTCGAATCCACCATCTGCAATAATCAACGCTTTGCATTGTACTGTTAGGACTCGCCCATTAATCATGTCAAGGGTTGTAATCCCATTGATCGAATAATTTGTATGGACCAGTTCGAGAGGAACTTGGTCGCTTCTTCGAGTAACGCCGTGTTTCATACATTGCTCTTCGAGGACTTGTTGGCATTCTCGGATTGTTGCGTCTCCTGCATTGCAAAGTCTCGGTTTACTGTGACCTGCACCAGAATGACCTTTCACAATTCCTTTTGCATCTCTGCGGAAATTGACTCCGCGTCGTTCAAGGAGATCGACTGCTCGGAGCGCATCAGTAGTATACTGGGCTGCGATATCTTGGTCTGAAAGGAAGTTACCTGCACGGATTGTATCTTCTCGGTGGCCACGGTTGCTTTCTTCTTGGATGTGGCACGAAATCCCATTCATAGCGACATTTCCGCCATCGCCAAGGCCTGTTGAACTCATCATCAGGACGTTGGCACCGCCCTTTGCAGCTTCTGCAGCCGCTGTTAGAGCGGCAGGTCCGTCACCTAGTACTACGATGTCCCATGCTTCCATATTAGACCCCCAATATTTGAGGGGAAGTGAAGCCCTGCCATAAGGAAAGCGCTTGTTCAACCAGAAATTGACTCGGGTCGAACTTCGGGTATTGGACGGTCGGAGAATCTCCTAGCGAGGAGGAGTTCTCGAATTCTATCTGCTCGTTGATGACTTTCTCTCGGCGTAACAAAGGTTCGTACTATCCGTGAACCTAATACGGTTTCATTGTCATCTCTGAGTGTTACTTGCACTTGAGCATCTCCTTTGAATTGCCTATCCCACGCCACGTTTATCCAAAGAACAACTGTTCGTTCGAGATAACGTGGTAGCCAGTCGAGAACATCGTCGTCCGAAGGGTGTGTTAGTTCAACCGATTTTGTCGGAGGTGGGCAGGGCATGAGTTCGAATCTGTGATCAATCGATTCTGGCTTTCCGCCAGGTACCTGTACTTCAACGCGGGCATGCGTAGACTCGAACGTCTGATTGTTGAGGGCGATAAACAAACTTCCTGAGCCGTCATAACACATCGTATCTAGGGAAATGTCCATTCTCCAAGGGGATAGGAGAATTTCAGGCGAGCCGGTGAGGAGGTCATTTTGTAATCGCTCGAATAAGCGGAAAGCGCCTGGCTGCCAGGCCCGTGCATGCTCAAGAGATCGTTGGATCGATCTCCAATTGAAGAACGTGTCCTTGCGGAGAAGTGTGCGATCAATTGCCTCTGGCGGCATAAAGTCGCGTAACGATTCAATGACATCTGTTGATGATACAACATCTGTTGCATGGAGATGAAGGAGGAATAACAGTCGCTCTCTTGCTTGAATAGGGTCTGTTCCCGGCAAAATACTCGAAGTGAACTGGTCTTCCCAAGTGCTCCATTCAATTTGTGAATCAGGGTCTAGGTGAGCAAACAGTAATTCCCCTAATGGAGATCCGAGTTGTGTTGGATGATGTGTTGGTGCATAATGAATCAAAAGCGGCATGGAGTCTGCTTGCAGACGAACATAGAAGGTGGTCAATATTGAGTGGATGCTCAATCCTATACCAGAAGTCATGGAAATTAGGAGAAGGAGATTCCAAGCCACCGTTCTTGGCGTTATCAGCGTCGATAGACAAAGCAGTGTGAGTGAAGTTGTCGCAAGAAAGGCGCTGATGTTGTTTTGACGGCGGCCATCCCGTAGTCCTTCCAAAATACGGTCCATTCCTGGTTGAGCGCGGAGCGTATGCCTTCTACCATCTCCGATTCCCCCTTGTTCGCGGAGGGATATTTTCGCTTCCACAGCAGACCATGTTGCCTCACTTCCTGCGATTGGGGGCCCGAATGCTGCAAGAAGGGGAATTAACCAAATTGAAAGGACAATCAGCGGATTTGAAGGCAAGAAAGACGGATTTATCACGAATAGAAGCGATGTCCCTGCTATACTGAAGCCGATGATATTTCTAAAAAATAAGAAGAGTGGGTTGATAGCGATTTTACCGCTCTTCATTCTCAGAAGTTCGCTCTTCTCCCAAGCCTCTCTTGTTCGCGCCAATGGATCTTCACTGCGGGAGAACCCATGCCCATACGGATCTGGAAGGGATTTGAGAGTACGCCTTGTTCGGGCGATGATGGATTCGTCCTCTGGTTCCATCTCGCTCAGTTGTTGTGAGAGAAACGCCACATAAGTGTGCTTCGCTTCATTGGAAGTAGATTAGAAGTTTTGGCGGGCGTGGCAGGATTTGAACCCGCGATCTTCGGCTTAGGAGGCCGACGCATTATCCAGCTGTGCTACACGCCCATCAGTGCCAAACCGCCTCCTGTCAAGGAGATTACGCTGGATTGATGTTGGCAATATCGAACAACATATGCTCAATTTGAATGCGGCCTTGTGAAGACCTGCGAAGTCTCATATCGCAACCAGCAATCGCTTGTAGAGCAGCGGTGAGGGTTGATTCTTCCAAATTTAACCGGCCGCTTGTCAACACCTGATGCGCTTGTTCAACAACATCTTCCGCCTCAAGACTTTGTGAGTTAATGATTTTATCATAAATTCCCATAGCGCCCTTGAGTTGCCGTACATTCTTGACTCCTTCTTTGACCCATCTCCAATCGATCACACGTCCACGAAGAGCTTCTTCTAACATGATTTGAACATCGCTAGTCGAAGTAGCTTTGAGGAGTTTCTGCAGGTTTGTCCGATCATTAAGGAGGTTCCTCAAAGAAAGCATTTCAGTTGTGAAGATTGCTTTCCTTAGATTGCCTTCACTGACGTGAGCGATGTCGCCTAATATTCCTCTCGTAGATTCAACACCTGCTCGCTTGCAAATCTGTTCGAGGCGTTTTTGAATCGTTTTACGAGGTATTGATGACAGGCGAATGTGTTGCGTCCGACTACGTAACGCATCAATGAGACGAGAAGGAGTTTGGGCAGTAAATATGAAGCGAGAAGTTTGGCTGGTTGATTCCATCATACGGCGAAGAAGTGGTTGTCGCTTGTGGCCTAGGTAATCAGCGTCTTCGATGACGATGATTCTAGAAATATGCGCTTCTTGGCCACTCGCTCGTTCAGATTCGTGACCTGCTGGAGCGGTGTCACCGTCTTCTATTTTTGAGAAGGTTGAGTCGAAAGCATCGAGGGAGGTTCTACTTGCGAGCGTATCGCTGGAGTTCTTTCCTCCGGGGCGAAGGAAGTTTTCGAAGGCAGCCATTGCTCCAGCCGTTCGAGCAAGATCCTTTGCCTGAAGAACGTGAACAGTCGACCGCCATGAAGGACCCAAGACTTGTCGGACAATGAGGCGCCAAGTGGCGGTCTTACCTGTTCCTGATGGTCCTGAGATGAGGAGATGTGGTGGGTTGGCTTGCAACGCTACGTGTTGAATCGTATCAATCTGGCTTGCTTCAAGAGCAAGTTCAGAAAATGTACGGGGCGAATACGCCTCCAACCAACTCGCCATGAATATCAAACAACCACAAGGGTCTTTGACCCTTTGTGTGAACTCATTCGGCCTTGAGTGTCTTCTTCTTTCTGTCGCCACTGCTTCGGCGGAGCTTCATGAAGATCTTTGAACCACAGTGACTGCAATGGATTCCATTGCGTTCGCGGTCAAAGCTTTCGTGTGTTCCACAGAGGGCGCACTTGTAATCAACAAGTTCTGACATGAATCATCCGACCTACCCATTGGTTTTGAATCTGTCCGTTCGCGTTAGGCATGCTCAAACAAGTTCAATTCCGCCAACAAGTGGCTTGGTAAGGCGAATTTCAGCTGCTTGGCTCAAATCCATTTCTCGGACTGATGTCGCATCGACCATTTGACCGTCGACGAACAACCAATTGCTTCCGCTTTCGGTTTCACAAGCCAATTCGATTTGAGACATCTGAGCAACTGAGTGCCCGGATGAGTCTGTGATTTGAACAGTGAAGGTTGCTTCGTCTGATCCACCAACAATGGATGGAACCATTCTCAAAACATTGTCTTGGGTGATGGATGTGTTCTCGAGTGTGCTTGCATCGACCATCTGGCCATCTACGAACAACCAGTTGCCTTGGTTCTGTGACAATTCGCCAACAATCTCTTGCTTGCTCATCATAACCTCTTGGTCCCCGGTTTGGTTTGCGATAAAAACCTTGAATGTCTCGCTTCCACCAACCATTCCAGGGTTGATTCTGATTTCGGTTGAATTGTTGAGTTCGATGGTTTCAAGTTCTTCAACACTGACCATTTGAGAGTCAACAAAGACCCATGTGTTATCGTTTGTTGATATCATATCGATGATACCTTGGCGAGTCATGGTTTCTTGCTCATGGCCGCCTTCTCTTGCTACGTGTACTGTGTATGTTTTATCCAACATTGTAGTTCCTCACCACCACTCAACTTCAACAGTATATGAAGTCGCGACGATTCGGCAAGTTCATTGAGGTTCTCGGCACGAATCGAAACATGAGCAACGGAGATTCACTTGTCATCGATGTCGTCGATAACGGCGGCCAATGGACACATCGTGAGTGGAGGATGTTGCGTTACCTCAAAGTCGATACCCAAATCATTCCAAATGATACGCCTATTGAGAATATGAGAGACCTCGATGGCCTGATCCTATCTGGCGGCGCTGCTCGCGTTGGCCTGACTGGGGAATTGGGGAATTGTGCAGAGTATCTGAAATTGGACATCCCGATTCTAGGAATTTGTGCAGGACATCAATTCATGGCTCGTTTCTATGGGGGAGACGCGCGAGAATCTCCAGAGCCTGAATTTGGAGTAATGGAAATCGAGCTTCACGACGGTGGTGGGAAAATCTTCGCGGGAACGGAAACAGAGCAAATCGTATGGGAATCACATAATGATGAAGTTCACGAGGTCCCAGATAATTTCTTCATTACTGCAAGCAGCCCATCGTGCAAGGTACAGGGTATGGAGAACAATGACGGCGATCGTTTCGGATTACAATTCCATCCCGAAGTCAACGACTCAGAATTTGGAAAAGAAATGTTTGAGAATTTCGTTCAAGTTTGCAGAGATCGCAAAGAATAATTAGAATTTCAGATTTGCCTGGCGGGCAAGAAGAAGAATTTGCATAGAATGTTCAAGCATCGCTGCGTTAGCCATTGCTTGGTCTAAATTCGCACCAACCGCATACGCGCCGTGTCCACGAACAACTACGCATCGCAGACCACCTTGATTCAATGCTTCAGCAACTTGGCGGAGAAAATCTGTATCCATTCCATCTGGATCAACAATAACGACTTTACCGATTTGTTCTTTGCCGATAACGTCGATTGGTTGGACGATAATGAGGTCCTTTTCACAACTTGCTGCGGTTGTGTAAGGCCCATGCATGTGGATTGCTGCAGCTGGACCGCCAGTAACTACTGAGACCGATGCGAGCAATACTTCGTGAACTTTCCAATCG
>QXYA01000085.1 GCA_009887135.1 Candidatus Poseidoniales archaeon | reverse complement strand
CCCATTACGTGGCCAGTCCCATCCCAGACAAATCCAAAGCCTTCAGCGAATAGGAATCCCCAGAACATGCACCAGAGACCCATTGACATGAGTACTGTGGTTGCGTTTTTGCCCATTGGGTCCTTTGCAAAAGGAAGAGAGCGCAGCCACAAAGCAAGTAATACAATGACGAATCCGTAACCAAAGTCTCCAAGAATGAGCCCGTAGATGAGTGGAAGTGTGATCATAATGAAGGTCGTAGGGTCAAATGTGCCATATTTTGGACGGCCGACAAGATCAACAACGAGTTCAAACGGTTGAGCAGGGTTTGCATTCTTGTAAGCAACTGGAGGCTCAGGCTCATGGTGATGGCTGTCGTGATCATCGTGGCCGTGATGATCGTCAACGTGAGCTTCAATCTCAATGTGGGAGGCGAGTCCCTTGAGAGAGTTACGGGCTTTCTCTGCGTTTTCGGTTGGAACCCATGCGTCGAGAGCAAAGGCTTGGTTTGAAACAGCCAAAGAAGTTGGAGAAGTATAAATCGCATCTTCTCTTCGAAGGTATTCTTCGATAATTACGAGGTCAGAACCATGTGTTTCTGCCCATGCATCGAGCGCTTTCTGGTTAGATTCGGCAGAGGAATCAGCTTTCGAGATAGCTTCTTTTGTTTCTGCAACTCTCTGAGAAGGAGTTCCCTTTCCTGAAGGAAGTTGAATTGCCTTGGCGTTCAACTCTGCCAATGCAATTTGTACTGCTGCTGCGTCACTCGGAGCACATGCAACTGCGACGAGCCCTGCTGGGCAAAGGTACTCGATTCGAGATGCCATGTCTGCAAAGGCTTTGTGAGCCTTAGAGGAGTTAGGAGTTTCTGCAACATAGATTTCTACACCTTGATATCCCGAGAGAAGGTCGAGAGATATGTTGAGTGGAGCGAGACGCTCAAAGACACGTAGTTGGTCATTAAGAGATGAAATATCCGATTCAGCCTCACGGATTGCTTCGATGTTTTCTAAAGCAGCATCAACCTTAGAGGACATCTCCTCTGTAAGTTTCTTTGCATTTGGACTTGAGATCGCACCTTTAGAGTTATGAACGGTTATTGCACTACGTACAGCACGAACTTTGAGAAGAAGAGCGCTAATCATGTCAGCATCTTCGCTTTGAATCGCACGTCCTACGCCGATTCCTTCTTCGAACTGTGTATAGTCTTCGATGTGTACGCAGCCTAAATCAGAGCATTTGCGTACGATATCCTGCATAGCATCAACAGGCGCCGCCAGTGTGAGACGGGACATGTCGACAGTTGAGAACATGATATCACTTCATTGATTGAGGAGTCGTTCTACAATAAGAGAAACTGCTGCATCTTTATTCTTTGCAGCATCGCTTTGAACTGCTTCAACAGCCTTGGAACCTTCTTTCTGAGCTTTTGTAACGTTCTTCATAGCCGCTTCACGAGCCGCATCAAGAGTAGACTTGATTGTAGCCTGAGCGTCTTCTGCGGCCTTAGAGACCATATCTGCTGCATCACGTCGAGCATCGCTGAGTATTCGACTGGATTCGCTCTGAGCATCAGAGAGAGTCTTTTCAGCAGCCTGCTCGGCTTTTTTGATGCTCTGGAGGACTTTTTCCATACCCATAACAACCACTTCGTCTTGACGACCGAGAGGGGGTTTATGAGGCTAATGGAAAGGCCAGTTGACGAAAAAGGACATCACATTGGTTTCTTTCCACGGAATCGACTCGACATTAAGAAGGGGTACAACAGTCGACCAGAAACATTTTCAAAACCCACTTCTATCATCATGTTTCGATAATATTTGTTGGTACCATAATGCGTGTAGGATCGTGCAAGTCCTTTCCAAGGGTGGTCTTTGGTCTTTGTAACCCAACGAGCCATCCATTGAACCATAGTGCTCATCCAAATTCTTCCAGCTAAGCCATGCAGTGCATTTGCTTTCCCAGCATCACACATAACGAGTTGGCCACCAGGCTTGAGGACACGGAATATCTCTTCAAGCCCTTTCTTCTTATCTTGGAAATCACGGAATGAAAAGAGACAAAATACCATATCAAAGGAATTGTCGCCGAGTGGAATCTCTTCAGCAATCGCTTGGACGTATGCTGCTGGCGACTCTCCACGCTCTTTGCGTGCAGCATCAACTCGCTTTTTAGCAACTTTAAGCATCTCTTCAGAGGGATCTAAACAGGTAACATCCAATCCCACGAGATCTTCTGCAAAACTTCCAGGACCACACCCCACTTCGAGAATTTTCATACCTTGTGAAGCATGGTTGCGAACATTTCGCCTCCAACGCTTGTCCTGTCCGAATGTCATTAATCGGTTGACTCGGTCATAGTCAGGGATGGTTGCTTCAAGTTGTTCTTCCAACTCAGTCCATGCATCCAAATCAATACCGGATGGGTCGTAACCACCCGTCGCTGCTCGACTTGACATGGTTCGTGGCAGGCTCCGCCCTCTTTGGAGGTGTCGCTTCGACCAGTAAACAACTTCAAGCAATACGCTCGACAGTTTCTGGCGTAATACCCTCTTCTGGAGTAACACGGAAAACCAACATTTTCAGATTCTCGGGAGCATTTCTGAATTTAGAAACAATCATTGAGGTTTCGAAATCAGATCCAACAGTACGTACTCCAAAGGTGAGTACCATGTCAGCAATACTTGCAAGTTCTTGGCGTATCGATGGAGATAGACCATGGACTGAAACGCTGATTAACAGAAGCCCTCGATACATTTGAGTGTGAGCCTGAAGCATACGAATCATTGCTACAACCCGATTTGGATCATCACGTTGTAAGAAGAAATCAAGACTGTCAATAGCTGCTCTGAAGTATGGTCCTAAAGCCATGATTTCATTGGTCACTTCAGTGAGGTAGTCTTGGTTATTCTCGTCTACAAATCGTGTCTGAGCAAGTCGCTGGATATCTTCAAGACGGAATCCTTCGAGACGGTAACGGCTTGCTAAAAGCTCTCGTTCGAGAACATTTGAATTGTATTCCTCACCAATTGTTCGAACGTTGATGTCGAGTGGCCATCCGTATTTCTTGAATACACGAACAATCTCTGGTTGTCCTTCATTGGTTGAGATATAAAGTGTATTTTCGGACTCTTCAGCAGGAGATACGTACTGCTTTGCGAATAATTCAGCACCAGAACCCGTTTCAGTAAACGCAACCATTGTAAATCCACGAGGGACTCCTCCGTTCATTTCACCATCGAACTTAGGGACTCCAAAAGAGCCTACTTGTCCAAAGAATTCTTCATCTTCCTTATCGAATGTAATCTTCTTTTTCATCTAAATCCCCCTCAATGGATGACCACTTGCCCGCGATCAACAAGGTCAGTACAATACAGATCAAGGTTCGAAAGAACCAATGGCGGCGTTTGGTCGGGGACATTGAGGATAATCGAAAGGACTTCCCTCTGCCTGAACGTATTAATGAAGGTGTGAAGATATTCAGCAAGCATCCTATCCTCGTTGTAGATTGCAAGCGCATTTACGCTGTCAATGAACACGAAATTTCTTGCAGAAGAGGTCGTTCGCAGAATATACAATGTCCGTAGAAGGACTGATTCCAGCATGATTGGACTATCTACAAAGTGGATGTTTGAATATTCCACATCGGTTCCTCCCAGAATACCCGAAGAAACAAGGTCGATGAATTGAATGTTTGAAACATCAATGCCAATTGATTCGAATGCTTGAATGATTTCAACTGCACCACGGCTTGCCGTAATGTAAACGCCACCCATCTCAAACATCTGCATCAATGGAACCATAGTACTTGCAGTGACCATAAATGCATTTGAGTTTCCACAACGAACTTGGACTGAACTGTTCAGCGAGATAGTCGATAGTTGTTCAGCAATCCTTTGGTCAAGTTCAAACATAATCATGCACCCCAATGAGCAGTTTCATTTTGAGAGCCCCATTTCAACATCGGCGTCAGCATGACACCAAGCGGCGTCAGTTCAATAGCGTGTTTCGCCCGACTGTGCGATGTTCCACGCATCTTTACCACCTGTAAGAATCTCAATAAATGGCCCATTCGTTCAACATCCCCCATGACAACAATTCCATCGGCTATGGCTTCTTCAACACCAAATGAAGACCAATGAGCATTTTCTGTTGCTGATGTGATTTCAGAAATAAGGATGGTTGTGCAACCGAGAGTTGCAAGTTTCTTCCCGAGTGTAAACAGGAAATCTCGAATCAATTGTTCAGATTTAATCTTGTAACAAAGAGTAGTAACTGAATCAATAACCAATCGAGTTACACCGATTGTGTTAACAATATCAGTGATGGATTTGATCAGTGCGTGAACATCGTCTAGATCAAACGTTGATTTGTCAAGACCGAGCCAGGAGTAGAGAACGTCCATGTCAAATACGTTGATCAAGCCTGTATCGACCATATTCATATCGAAGAACGCATATTGGCGGATGTTTTCTAAGAGTTTTACCGATGGTTCAGTTGCAGTAAAGTGAGCACATGCCTCACCAGCAAGAGCGCCACGAACAAGGAATTCCATAGCCAAGGTGGTTTTTCCAGAACCACAGGTCCCAGAAGCCAAAACCGTGGAGCCATATGGGATGCCTCCTCGCAAAATCTCATCCAATCCATGGATGCCTGTAACACAACGGTCTCGTGAATAAGTGGAAGCGGCTTGCACGGGTATCGTCTATGCCAGTGCCACCGAGTTCATGAAGCATTTGTTACACTAGAAGGCACGTCACCAGGTGTTGCAACTTGATTTACATTCCAAGATGCCGAGTTCAACGGGCTACCACCCTGCCAAACAAGCGCATTATTTATTCCAAGTAACAATCCTGTTTGACCACCCCACTCCGCACGAGAGTTTGGGAGTGGTTTTGTTTGACCTGGTCGAGTAAATCTCAATTCGATGATGCTACTACCATCATCGAGGAGATTCATAGAACCTGTACCGAGAATGCCAAAGGTGCCCAAATCAATTACCTGAGTGGCATTTCCTTGTACTTGAGACGAAACCGACCCTGTAAACAAGGCAGTGGAAAAACCGCTTATGACTCCACTTTGGAACAAAACATTGTTCGTTGAACTTGGAGAGGTCACATTGAGAGACCATCCAAAGAGGCTTGTTGCAAAGGAATTGTCATTGTAAATTTCAATCCATTCAGGACCGCCCCCTATTGGGCGGACCATTACTTCGGTTAGCACAAGATTCTCGCTTTGCCTTCCCGCATCATGAACTTGCAAAGTAACGATAACGAGTTCGCCCGACATACGCACGATACTTGAGGCTGTAGATGCCATTCGAGCTGAATTGATATCCGAGCCTCCCTCGAAAAGGACGAGACCAACGCGAGTTGTGTTTGTGGAGGTTTGGACACTGATATGCAGATAGGCGCTCAGATCTTCAGCAAGACCAAGCCCTTCTGAAAACGATTCGAGCGTCACATTCGACAATGCTTTGAGTCGATTTTCATCGAGTTCACCCGCAAGAATAAGGCCGGTTTGAACACGCCCCTTTTGCAAGTCCTCGGCGCTTACATCGTCCCAATCTGATGTTGAATTGGCGTGGTCTAAATTGCCATTTTCTAGCGCAGGAACGTACCAGCCCGAATCGCCAACAAGACGATCGAGTGCAAACACTGTAGCTTGGTCAACCTGGTCGATTTCTGTATCATTCGATCCCATTTCAAGTTGGGCAAGAGACATAAACGCAGTTAATATCATGAGGAAAAGTGTGAATGCTGAGAGAAATTCAATCACTGCTGTTAAGCCTCTCTCATCTGAGCGGATGCACGTGTGCCCAGACTCCTCCATACCAACACCAACACAAACGAAGTCATGAACGTTGCCGAACCATCAAGGGGTGAATTTACTGTAATTTGACCCCAAATCAAGCGATGAGTCTTTGAATCATCTATGCGACCATGGTATGATGACAGGAGCGGATAGCATGACCGTTGGCAAGAAAAAGACGAGCTTTAGCTTGGTTTTCCTTATGCTTTTTTCAGCATTTTCAATGCTAGCATATGTACCGAGTGCGGCTGCTGTCGAACAAATTGACCTCGCTATTGTGTCTGGTCAGACCCCAGTCGAGGATCGCTTTTATTCAGCATTCGACCCAATCACGTTCACAGCGGAAGTCGAAAATCAAGCATTAAGCCCTTTGACAAATATGCGGACGTTGAAATGGTACGTTTGTGATGGGCCTCGAACTGCAGTTTCGTGCATCTCGAATAATATCGAAGATGGTGGGATGAACATTAACGGATTACTAAGCGGAGAATCTGCTAACTTCTCTGACACGAACAGATGGTTCCCCTCTGGTGCGAGTGGTACCTTTACAGTCGTTTTCAAATTCGATTATGCAGATGTTGACACAAGCGATGATATCCTCTCATACAACATCAATCTTACAGCTGAATTCAGCGATATTGCAGTCGATAGCGAACAAGACCCTCGAGATACCCTCTCTGCCCTGCATACCTACAACGGTGAAGTCGTATTGAATACTGAAGTCGAGTATGAGATGGACATCTATGGAATAGCAAACACATGCGGAACGTGCAATCTTGTTGCTAACATCGGATGGAACCTCATGACTCTCGATGGAACCGTCGTCAGTAATGCAACACGTAGTGTGACAAACCTTCCATCTGGAGGATACGAACAACCATTCACAGTTGCCCTGCCTGCATTAAATTATTCAATACCAGGAAGATTCATCTTTGAATTCGGACTCATAAGTAGTTCTGGCGAATATGATGGAGACCTCAATTCATTCAATGATCTTACACAAATCGAAATTGTTCTAGACAATACACTTGATCTTAGAATTGCGAGTATGTATCCATCGCATGAACAATCATCGCCTTCGTACTATTACGGAGAGGATATGATTTCTGCTAAGATAGAAAACATAGGCAATTTCACAATTAGAGATACTACAGTAACCTTTGAGATGTTTGATGCTCAAGGAGAATCGGAACATCTTGAGAAGTGCGACATCGATTCACTCGGCCCATCACAGTTCATCACATGTACATTTGATATCGTCGAAATCGGAGATGGGAAGGAACTTCGCGTCTATATGCCAACATCATTTGATGGTCGTGCAGACACAGCTCCCTCAGACAATACACTGGTCGAATATGCCGACATAACTGCGGGAGGTATCGATCCTTCAATTGGGCTCAACACAGTATCGGGCACGTTCACTACTGCTGATACAATCGAGCTCAGCGCACAAACCAGCAACATTGCAGCCAACCCCCTAAATTATACATGGACGCTTGATACTGTCATTCAGCTCGGACATGGGCAATTCCTAAGTATCGATGCCTCGTCTTTCCCTCTGAAATCATATATTGTCGGATTGGCAGTTGAAGACGCTCTTGGAAACACAGAATATGCATATAGGACGATACAACTCATTGACGAAGTCGTCGTTGAAGAAGAACCCCTGATGACAGGTTCAATTGTTTCTCTCGATAAAGCCGAATTTTCGTATGATTATTTCTTGCCAATACAAGGCTCGGAATACAATATTGCTGGAGGTAAAGAGCCTCTAATGATTCTCGAACTTAAGGCTATGAAACTCGACGACAACACCCAACCTGCAGACATTCAGTCGATGGATTTGACAGTGAATCTCTCAGCGCTTTTGCCAGATATGATTCCATTCGAGTCTGTAGAAATCCTCGAATTACCAGATTCAGCCGAAACGTATTGGGATTATCTTGAATCGCCGAATTATTACTTGTTTGATGAAATTCAAAACATTTCATTGAGCTTGAGCAGCAACACTGTGCTTCTCTTCATCGGATCATTACCAGAGGCCGATGTCTCTGCTAACAATACCGAATATAATCAACTTCAAGGCGGCGCTATAGAATTGTCTTGGACTGCTGAAGGTGATGTATCCAACCCCTATCTAGGGGGCTGGAGAGTCTACAAACTACCTGTTGCCGAAGCAGGAGGGACCATATTCCCTAATCCTGATGAAGAAGACAGTCAAAGCCTGTGGACTCAACTTATTGACGAGCGATTCGTAGAAATGATATCAATTACAACCGAGAGTTGGGTTGATCCAGAACCACTCCCCTCTGGAACTTGTGCTTCATATGCCCTCATTCCTTCAAATCGTGCTAACGTTCCAGATTTGTCCAGAATTAATGTGTTCATGAATGGTGAAGGAAATTCCATGTTGTGTGGGGATGCAATCGCACCCTCAAGTACGGTCTCTTCATTCACCCATTCTTACAGATTTACCAATTCAACGACTTGTTTCGATCTTCAACGAAATTGGAATTCTTGCTATGAACTAAATCTCACTTGGACATGGCCACAAAATGAAGTCGATGGTGAAGTGACATGGAACATGTATCGCCTCGATACACGGCCCAATGAACTTGAATTGAGGTTTGTCAATCCTATTGCGACTGGCTTGAGTGGGGTTCAAGGAGAAACTGGCACATTCAACCAATCCGGCTTGGAAGCAGATGGCATACGTCCAGACAGGACATACTTCTACGTCCTCTCACCTGTTGATGGGCGAGGAAATGCAATGACCATTGCAGAATACCCCAGTGAGAACACAGAGCGCGTAGAAATCGAAAACAAATGGTGGGATTACAACCAGCACATCATTCCTGAAGAACCTGAACCTCCAGAACCACCTCTTGGAATTGATTGGCTTGGAGATTTAGAAAATTCAATGGAAATTCAGGAATTCCAATATGCTGGTATCGGAGCATTGATTCTCGTTGTTTTGAATGCCTTACTCATTCCAATGATGATCAAGCGTAGAAGAAGACTCAAGCGTGTGATATCTGCTCGAAACCGTCGGATGGGTACAGCAAATATGGCAGAAGAGTTCGAAGATTTCTTTGAGTGAGACCATTTGTTTCAGTGAATTACCAACCGTCATATTCATGACCAAAAGGCAGGTGGGTTGCTTTACTGCGGTGATCGCATAGCCTGGCCATTGCGCTGGATTGCTAATCCAGTGGGTTTTACCCTCGGGAGTTCGAATCTCCCTCACCGCGCCACATTCTCAACCGAGTGGACCAAGTATTCCAAGCCATTCTGGTGGAATGAATGAGATGATCACGAGTGACAAAAACATGTATCCTAAGTAAAACAAAGAGCTGAAGAAACTCTTAGCTGCTTTCGGCATTCGCCCGTTCTCATCTAACGGTTCATCGATATCGATTCCCCATACAGAGGCCGAATACCAAATGGTGAGTCCTCCTGCGACAAATGACCACAAGAGTGGGAGTCCTGAACTGGGCCAAAAACATGGCACAGAGCCTAGCATGAATAAACCAACACAATAGAATTTAGATTCAGTAATAGTCCTTTTTGCTCCTTTTACTTCATTCATCATCGGAACATTAGCCTTCGCATATTCTCCTGAACGATACAAAGCCAGTGCCCAGAAGTGAGGAGGTGTCCAGAAGAAAATGAGAGCAAAGAGCATCCAAGGGATTGGTGAACCAAGGTCTAAAGGATTCATTGAGTCAATGGATGCTGCTGCTGCTCCTGCCCATCCAATCAATGGTGGAGTTGCCCCTGCAGCCCCTCCAATGACGATGTTTTGTGGCGTTCTTCTCTTCAACCACATTGTGTAGATGAACACGTAGAAAACTACTGAAAAGAATGACCAAAAGGCTGCCTTCCAGTGAAGTAAAAAGAATAAGGACGAACCTAAGATAGAGATTGTAACCCCAAACAAGAGAACGGTATTTGGAGTAAGATGCCCTTGTGGCAGAGGCCTATGCTGCGTACGACGCATCTTCGTGTCAATGTCTCGATCGTACCACATGTTGATCGCATTCGAACCACCTGCGCTCAATGTACCTCCAATCACTGTGATAAGAGAAGTCCAAGCAGTATTAAGCCATGTTCGTTCAATGTCAATTAAATCATATCGAGCAAGAGAATCGTGAACAAGAATTGCACAGAGAGCAGTGATTTGTAGAAGAACAATGACTCTTAACTTCATCAATTTGATGAAAAGAGAAAACATCGAAGGTGTATCCTCGGTTTGTTCCATCATTCTTCCTCTGTTTCATCAGGTTGTTTGAGATAAGCGAGTCTAAGCATCATCAGGGTTGTTGCTGCAGCAATGAAAGAAGCGACACCAAAGATAAGGTGAAGAAGAGAAAAGGATTCTGGGAAGTCATTTGCATCTGCAAAAACAATGTACATGCCTCCAACTAAGACATTCAAAATCCACAGCCCAGTAACGGTTTCAGCTGCTTTTGAAAAGCCTTCACCTTCGTTGAAGTCTCTCGAATCCACACGTACCCGAGCCGCGCTTAGAATCAAAACTACACCCACAACCCCAGCGCCAAATCGATGAAGCATTTGGACGAGTATACCAGGCTCACCATCAATACTAGGAAGGAAGGATCCTTGACACTGCGGCCACCCGTTTGGGAAACCTATTGAGCAGCCTTGATTGTATTGTCCACCTGCTGTACTTGACACCCAAGCACCCAGAATTAAAAGAATGAATACTGAACTCGTAATTCCAATGAAACGTTTCTTTTGTTTGTCAAGGAAAGACCTTGAAGCATTGAGGAACTTCCATTCACTGCCTTCAGCAACCCGCATAGCCATGTATTGCCATACCAAAAGTGATGTAAAGATACTCGCCAGGGAGAGATGAAGAGCAACAGTCCAATCTGCATTATCAAATCGAACTGTTACTGCACCAGCTATTGCTTGTACGACAAGTAATACTGCAGAAGCAATTGAGAGATTTCTCAACCCGTTTCCATAGGTCTTTTTCTTTTTATGAGCCATAAAAACGTTCAACAAAATTGGAATAGCGATAATTCCCACAAGCATACGGTGGAACCATTCAACAAATATT
>QXYA01000084.1:11038-13796 GCA_009887135.1 Candidatus Poseidoniales archaeon | reverse complement strand
ATAAGAGACAGGTATAGAGGTTGTAACCGTCTCTGTCTCTGCTGATGATATTGATATATTTGCTAAACCAGTTCCAGAAGCCACGACTGTTGCGATAGAGGTGGAGGTAGTCACTGAACCGTTTTCCTCAATGGAAACAGAGCAGAAATCACATCCGACTGCAACGGAGATGACATCGCCTTCTGTAACAGATTCTGAGATGTCATAACTTGTACCCGCATCAAGTGTTATCATCTGTACCCGTTCATCGATAACGAAAACAATCGGTGATTCATCTGCAAGGGTGTTCAATGGCAGTAGACAAAGAATGAGAATCGATAACAGAAACAGTCCAGTTCGGTGCCTTGTATTCCTGCCTCCCATGGAAGAGGGTCTGACATCTACTCTTTCAACACTTTCTTTTAACGAGTAACATCCTTCAAGAAGCAGAGTACTCAGGGGTAACTATGGCGGAAGGACTTGGGCGTACAGTCTTGCATCGTTCCCGTTTTGCAAGAATCTGGGGTCTCGGAAACAGAAGTGCACCCGTTGCTCAAACCCCGTGTTTGATATCTGCTTCCAATGATCCTATTGAATTGAAAAGCATTGCACCATTCCGATCAAGCCAGACTCGAACCATTCCTGCAAAATTGACAATCGATACCCCGCATTGTCTCACGCCTCCTGATTTTGACGTACCTGGACCCATCTTTGAAGCATCAATTGGGCACGTATTGCCGCCTTCCTTGGATGAAGCAAATGCTGGAGAATCTGCGGATTCAGGTTCAGTTTTACCTCTCTCATGGCAGCGATTACATCATGACCCTTCACTTTTGGTCGATGACTTGAAGCCGCATATTGTGGTTTTAGTCGATGCCGTTCAACTTGCTGCACAAACCGGGAAGTTAGTTCAAGCCATCAGTGTCATCAAGAACCGATTTCCAGGTTCACTTCTTTGGACTCCTGGATTGGGTGGTCCTGACAACGCTGCTGTTCTTGCCTGGTTTGGTGTCGATATCTTTGATTTCTCACGTGCAGGATTTGCAGTAGCCTCTGGCCATCTTCTCACAGCCTTCGGTCCACGTGCTCCATTAAGCGGAGAAGAATGCTCATCTGCAGTTGCAGTCGATCATTATGAGCAATCATTGCGTTCCGTTCGCTCTGCAATCGCCACGGGAACTCTTCGGACGCTTGCAGAACAACAGAGTCTGAATAGCCCAAAACTTGTAGAACACATGCGTTTCTTCGATAAGATGATGAAATCGTCTGAGAATGTCATGAGAATTCATCCATTAGGAGTCAACCGTATTGATTACCTGAGCACAACGAGTCATCAAGATTCTTCTGTTGAACAGTGGGTCGATTTCATCTCAAATACGTATCAAGTCCCTGAAAACTTGGACAATGTCCTTGTTCTGCTTCCATGCTCAGCACGGAAACCGTATCGTTTGTCTAAATCCCATCGGAAATTCATCCAAGCTCTCGGTACGAACGCTTGTCACGAAGTCATGGTCACATCACCTCTTGGGCTTGTTCCAAGAGATCTTGAAGATGTTTGGCCTGCTGCATTTTATGACATCCCTGTGACTGGTGATTGGTCTCGTGATGAACTCCATCGAATTGAATCAATGGTTCGTAATCTCGTGGACCGACACAACTACGATCGTATCATTAACCACAGTGGGATGGTCTTAGAGATTGATGGATTCGATGTCGTCGATACAAGGCAAGGTGAAAGTTCAGGTTCAAGGACTGCGCTACAACGGTTGACTGAAGCAGTCCAAACTGCAAAGGAAGAACTTCGTATTCATCGCAGGAAAGGCGAGAAAGTCAATCTTGATCGATTCATGAGTATCTCTCGATATCTCCACAAATCGGATGATTGGCTTGAAGATTGCAGAGTTCGAGGTAAACCGCCTCGATGGAAGATTGAACGTGACGGCAAACAAATCGCCCTATGGTCCTTCGAACGAGCTGGATTCTCGTTCAGCAAAGAGGCAGTGAAATACCTCGATGCTTGCTCAGCACTTCCGCGTGTTCATCTTGTTGATGATGTCAAATGGAAAGGTGATTTGCATTATGGAATCGTGAAATCATTCGAGGCTGGAATACGTATGGGCCAAGATTTGATTGTTATGCAAAATGAGGTCGCCATTGGCCTTGCAAGAAGTATAGCTCCTGGATGGGAATGGTCAGGTACTCCTGGTCGTTTAGCAAAAATGCATCAACGAATTTAGTTTCATTCAGCGATGCGATTAAGAAGGGAGAGCAAGTCGCAAGGCTGCTCGGAGTAGTTGATATGGCACGTATGTACGCATCTAAGAGAGGAAAAAGTGGCTCATCGAAGCCTTTCATTACCGAAGCTCCTGACTGGTCAAACAAAGACGCTAAGGAGATTGAGTCCCTCATTCTTCAATATTCCAAGGACGGTATGTCCACTGCACAAATCGGAACAATTCTACGTGATAAGCACGCAGTTCCAAATGTCCGACTCGTTCTCGGAAAGCGCATCGGTGCTGTTCTCAGTGAGAACGACGAAAGCGGAACATACCCAGAAGATTTGATGAACCTCATGCGACAAGCAGTTGCTATCATCGAACATCTCACTACAAACAGCAGAGATCTCCACAACAAGCGTTCTCTTGAATTGACTGAAGCTAAGATTCGTCGATTAGGAAACTACTACAAGGCTGAAGGTCGTTTAGAATCTGACTGGCGCTACAAGCGTGACCAACTCCGACTTATCGTCGAGTGATTGGGAGCATTCATGTGTGACGGG
>QXYA01000084.1:0-11028 GCA_009887135.1 Candidatus Poseidoniales archaeon | reverse complement strand
GGGGTTGAGGCCCCGTTGGGTCAGACATGCACGATTTACTTCAGACATCATTTCTTTCTCCATTGAAAGAGGATATTGTCAAAGCATCTCAATTCATTTCAAATGGTCCATTGGTTTTAGCATCCTCTGCTGATTTAGAAGGCCTTCTTGCACTCGGTTTCCTTGAGGCAGCTCTACTTGATGCAGGAATCTCTTATTCTCGTCGCTTTCTACAACCTATGAAGCATATACCAAGGGACGAACAAAACATTATTCCAACATTCAATGGAACGAAAATCGTGTTCATTGATTCATTTGGGAAAACTGATGATGCGAACTCTGAACATATTCTCATTGTGCGACCGAAGGAAGTTGAAGTCCAATTCCCTCATTCAGATCAGAAGAAGAGAGGGACTGTTGATGTGGTCATACAATCCTCTGCTCTTGCATCAATGATTTCCCCAACAGGAGCTAAAACGACGAGTTTTCGCCCATATGTCGGTGCAGGACAGTGGTTAATGGAAGGTCTTGATACTACGATTGATCCGATTCACACCTTGGTGAGAGATTTTCTTAGAGATGAAGGGACAATCCAGGTTGTTCCCCTTCCTGAAATTTCCCAACCGAGTATCGATATGATTCCGGGACTTTCTGAAAGACGGCTCAAAAAACTAACAACGTTGTGGACCGATATGAATGCAAATCAACGTTCTCAAGCCTTATCTGAATTTTGTCTTCCTTCCCTTTCAACAGAGAGAATTTCAACTGCTCGATTTGAAGAGTTGATTTGGAAGCGAATGGTTCTTCCCAATCAAGAGAAAGACTTGGCATCTATCCTTCATGAGTTGCAAAGAGAATGGCCAGAAACAAAAGATGCGGCTCTTCTTTATGCGAGTCAATTACTTGATTCTTGGCTTCGAACGGGTCATCTTTTCGAATCGACGGATTGAAACACCATGAGAAGGTGGCATAGTCATGGCGATTGAACGACTGCTAACAGGAAGTATACGCGAACGTGTACAAGATTTGATGTCAACTGAAGATCTCATTATAGAGTCTTTCAAGGACATTGTCAAAGATGAACTCAAACTTCATATTCGAAGCAAAATCGAAGAGGATCCAGACTTGCATGCGGAGATACGCGAAGCAGTCTCCTACTATTTCCAACAAAAGGCTCGCTCAGTCTATGCTGAACTGAAAGCAACAAGAGCAGCGACTCGCCTCGGATTGCGCCTTCTACCTGACGAACTTCAAGGAGAAGTTGGTGAAGCACTTATCGGCTTGTTTGAAAAGGAACTTGGAACCCTTTTGGACAAAGCTCTTTGAAAGGAAAATCCAATCATATCTTCACAGACGGGCGTTGATGTTATACGCTGGTTGTGCAGCCAACAATATGGGGATAGAATGCAAAGACAAGCACTGCTCATATTGAGTTGCTTTTTGTTTGCGTTAATTATACCCTCGAATCCATTAATTGAGCAGACTTCGGCAGAAGACGTCACTGTTTGTTGTGATTCAGTTGAAGCCGATTTGTATCTTCTTGGTTCTGAAAGTGGTTCAATACTGAGTCCATTCGAGGATCTCCTTGCTGAGACGCCCACATCGGCTTTGTTTGAATCAGCACAAACTAGTCCCGAACAAATTCAGAAATGGGTTCTTTCTCCAGCATGGGCAGGTGTAATTCCAGAATCCACTTGGTCGCTCGAATTATATTACGATGTATCTGATGCAGGAGGTGCACAATTGAATCTCTCCGCTATTGTGACCATCGGTGGTTCGACATTTACGGGTTATCTGAATGGCGATGATGGACAAGGACAAGGCATATTTGTCACTGCTGGGCCTGGGACGATAACCATCGATATTCCAGTTGAGAGCGTCACTGTTAGCGGTACATCTGAAGTATCACTTACACTTAATGCTCGTAATATCTTTTTTAGTGTCCCTAATTCTGATGCAAGTGTCGAATTCTTTTGGGGAAGTGAAGCAGAAGATTCCAAAGTTTCAGCAAATTTACCACTTCTTGATCTCTCCCTAGAAGAGCCTGTCGTAGAAGGTGATCTTGTTTATTTTGGACTTCGAATTGACTCACCATTTGGCATGGAAGCGCTCGTCTTTTCTGATTCCATCACAATGAGTGTCAATGGAATTTTACTCGATGGTGACCCTACAGAGGTTTCTGATGGAGATGCCATACTTGTCATATGGACCTGGGATGGTGCATCTGGTGGAGTTGAAACAGTAGATGTTTCAATGGAATATGTTCTCCAACCTGGAGTCAAACTTACAGGTTTAACCATGTTTGAAATTGAAACGTTTGACAGTAATGGGGGAAGTGGGGGATATTATCCTCTCAATGAACCGCTTCGAACAAGTGGAAGAGGTTCTCCATTGAGTATTACAATGAATTTAGAATTAGAATCTGAAGATAACGGGATTCAATTGTCAAGGTCAACCACGCTCGAAATTGGTGGGGAAATGGCCTTTTGGATGCGATGGGGAATGGATCACATGGGTGATGAATCAATACCACTTTCACCCGTGTTAAAGAATTTCCAAGCAGGAGCAGTTTCGGATGACGAACGAGGAAGTCGAGTGATTGAAAGTCTTGAAGTCAATCAATTTGAAGGCTATATGGGATCGTATTATATCACGTATTTTCAACTTGGACTCGGTATAGAATCTGAGGAACTTCTTGGTGATCTTTCAGACTCAGATACGTTTGCAATAACACTAGATTTAATGGGAGAAGATCGTGTAACAAATGCACCTCTGACAATTCGTATTGACAGTTTAACGCCCATACAAAGCGGGGTTGATTACACTCTCGTGCGTTCTTTCATTAAGTCTCAACCTTCACCCTTGTGGTCTGGTTATGACATTTCTATTTCTGGTTCGACTTCACTCATGACTTCATTTTCAACTGTTGAACTTGATACCTCTGATGTCCTCGAGCTAGATTACTTAAGATTCCCGTGGGGTGAAATGGTTAAGATTAGAGGCAATGGACTCACTCAATCAGATGAATTTTCAATTACGACAAAGCCCACTTCTTCTCCATTAGCATCTCCTCTTTCATTAAGCATCATCGTTGTTATGATCCTCGGTGGTGGACTTTGGCTTTCCTTCACCATGGTTCGGCAAAAAAATCGTTATCCACTGTTAATAGAAACCATTCTGATTCCTATTGTTTTCCTCATGCTCTTCTTTGCTTACCCTCCTTTGTTTGTTCTTTTATCAAGTAGTGGTGTCGCCTTTGCATGGCTGATTACTGCTATAGCTTCCCCAAAATTAACGGGTATTGCGTATGAAACTCCTACAAGAACTCCGAACATTGTGACAAGTTTCCCTACAATCAATTGTCCTCAATGTGGTGTAGCCAACCCTGTGACGTCGAATGAACGTCCAATTCGTTTAGAATGTAATGGATGTGAACGAATTATCAAGATTGTCGCTTGATGTCAAAACTATCATGAACATCGACCTACAGCGCACGGCATGAGCGAAACAGTAGCTGACCTCGTCCTTGATGATGAGCACGTAACAATTGGACTAGAAGATACGTTAGTTGAAGGATGTAAAAGGCTGGTAAGCATACCATCTGGTATTCTTGTAGTTCTCGATGATGACGATCAAGTAAAGGGTGTAATTGGACAACGACAGATGCTTAAGGCGATTGGAAATGGTATTGATGTCACGGAAACAACATGCAAAGAAGTAATGGAAATGGATGTTCTAAAAGTTCCTTTGACAGATGCAATCGCTGATGTTATCAAATCTGTTAATGAACGCATGCCACAAGCTGTTGTTGCAGTAAATAAGGACGGTGGCTTTGAGGGATATTTCTCTCCCGAAGATTACCGCCAAGCACAATCGATACTCTCTGCAAACCCTTCATTGGGAACGCTTGAATGAAATACTCATTCGTGCATAAGCAAGAAGTCATCTTCTCGGATAATAGCATAACCGATTCGTTCCAATTGAACAATTGTCCCTACTGGGTAATTATGAAGTTCAACTCGTCCTTGAATGTGTTCAATATTCTCTTGAAGAGGAAGAGTTAGTGTCGCTTCTGAGGAGGAATCTGGTGAAACCCAATGAATGATTGGGCGTCTGTCACTTCGAGAGATCGATCCCATATGCCCGCCTTCATCGATATCAGCGAATTCCTTTAGACGGTATGTTGAATGTTCTGCATCTTCTTTTTCGATCATTATTTGATTACTATCCATTGAGATTGTTCTCATTCCCATGGATTCATGATTGGGATGAACCGGGATTTCAATTGTTGTAGGAATATCTCCATGAATGTCTACTTCAACAGGGTTGCGTACAAAGGATAAACGTGGTGCTTCGTCGTCAATACCTTTGGTATTATGTGAGAAAAGAGTCGCTAATGGGACTGAAATATCCTTTTGAGTGACTCCAAGTTCAATCCAGAAGTTCCTCAGAGCTTCTGCTTGTATGCCTCGTAATTGGAGCCCTTGGAGCGTAGGTAGTCTGGGGTCATCCCAGCCAGTGTATTCTCCATTTTCGATGGATGCTCTCATCTTGGATGTTGAAAAGCCACCCCACTCGTGAACTTTCACTCTACCCCAGTAGATTGTTTCTGGATAGTCCCAGCCAAAGTGTTCGTAGAGCAACGTTTGCTTACGTGTTGAATCCATGAGATCTTTGCCACGAACAATATGGGTTACGCCTTGGAGTTGGTCTTCGACTGCACTTTGGAAATCCAATAGCGGCCAGACTCGATAGGTGGAACCGATTTCTGGACGGGGGTGAGGATTCTTTTGAGTGTCCTGGATTCGTAATGCAGGCCAGTCTCTTAAAGCAGGATTTTTCAGTTCCATATCGGTCTTAACTCGAACAACAGCATCTCCTGGGTTGTATGAACCATCTAACATCATGTTCCATCCATCAACATTCATTTCCACAGATTTATCCCGGCAAGGGCAATTTTCTTTTGTTTCACGATATGTTCGAAAATCTTCTGCAGGACATTGACAAATGTAACCAAATCCTTCTCGGAGCATACGCTCTGCATGATCATAATACAATGGGATTCGGTCACTCGCTATGACGATTCTATCTGCTGGGCGGCCTAAGAGCCACTCAACTTCACGCGGAATGATATCGTATGCGTCCAGCATAGGAGGCTTCACAGTGGTATCTGTATCATCAAATCTGAGAATAAGGGTTCCTTTGTGTTCATGAGCATACGTACCGTTGATGACAACTCCACGGGCGTGGCCAAAAGAGAGTGGTCCGTTTGGGTTCGGGGCGAATCGAAGTACAATCTCTTTGCCTTCAGTATCTTTCAGTGGAGGGAGCCCTTCCCTTCGTTCTTGCTTCTGACGTCCTTCGAGGAGATGTGGGGCTTCTTCCTGGAGTAGAGATTCGACATGGTCTAATCCTTTTTCTTGTGCCAGTGTATTTGCTTTGGCCACTGATTGAGCAACCAGGGGACCAATCTGTCCACCATGTTGGCGGAGATCTGCTCGAGTACTCATGATTCGTCCAATAACCGATCCTGCAGCCCCTTTCCCATCGTATTCGAAGGCATTTTGTAAGGACAGGTGCCAAATTAGGTTTTGAGTCTCTGCATCTGGTGACCACGACATAAACTGGCCAGTCATCATTGCTTCATGAACTCGTTGCTTCATCTTCTTTGGAAAACAGCGTTGGTCCTGAAAGTTCTCTTTTCGGTAATGGCGTTGAATAGTTTTTCAACCAAAACCGTTTAACTGTAGCCCAAGACCATCGAATGTCCCTATGAATTCCATCTTCCTTAATCAGATGAGGTAATGCTCTCACTGTGTTAGGATCCGAGGGGTAGCCACTTCCTACTGGCTTCCCTACTTCGGTTGCGATACGTACAATTTCCATATCTCTAACAACCTTCGCAAGAATCGAAGCCCCTCCAACAATACGATGGTTCGTGTCAGCTTTGTGTTCTGCAACCATTGTTGTTTTCAACCATGGCCAATCATTTAATCGTTCAGATATTCGATTGCTAAAACGTTCCTCATTGACGTCACATGCATCCAAAAGGATGTCAAGTTCTTGAGTAAATAAACGATGATGCCGATTGAGTATTGATGCAAAAAGATCAACTTCGAGTATGTTTAGACCCTTTGCATATACTGCATTATCAATACGGTTGGGTTGACAGATAATTGTATCAACATACCAACCTCTCTCGATTACTTGTTGGTTCAACCATTCATAATGCAACCTACGCTTCGCGTGGGATAGGTGCTTCGAATCTTCGATACCCTGTTCTTCCAACAAATATTCTTCCCCTTTGGGAATGGATAGAAGTCCAACTACGAGTGGACCCAGTACTGGTCCTCTTCCAGCTTCGTCAACACCAACCAGCCGCATCTTATCCCTCATAGGTCGAAATCATCATTTTCATTGGATTTAGAAGGTAACGGAATCGTAGTGATAGGCTTGTTCGAAAGCAAATGTTGTGTATCATGTCGAATCGTTCGTTCGTCTATATTTTGCGATGGCTGTAAATGTTGATTTTCCTTGTGTTGTGTTGAAATCCCTTCTGATTGAATTGAAGAAGCAAGTTCATCCATTTGTGCCTTTTGAGCTTCCAATGCATGATGGTCAAGAACCGTTGTTGCGACATTTCGAATATCCTCTGGAAGAGGTTGCAATGCCTGAACAGGAGCTTTAGAAGAGGCTTTGAACGTTGCAGAAAACTCCTCTGGAGAAACATGTGGGCTATCGATGGTCTCTACTCCCTTGGTGTCTTTACGTTCGAACTTTTGCAACCAATCTCCTTCTTCTTCGGGCTTGGGTTGTTCAATATTTTTCTGGAGCTGTTCCAACTCTTTTCTTTGCATGCGATCTCGTACCGCTTTGTTTAGGACTATGGAAGCGATAGCCACGGCTGTAATAACCAACCACCAACCCATGAATAGTTCAGTTATGTCGGAGGTAAGGTCTGAAAACGAGTATGTGTCATCCCCTTCATCATCAATCCATTTTTCTCCTAAAAAATCATACTCAATTGTATAGATGAATTCTGTTTCTGGGTCAAAAATTGAGCGTACAACGATCTCAAGAACGAGTGTTCCATTGGCGATTTGGTCTGTGGGTACTTCAGCGGTACCTCTTACTGTAAAGTTTGAATCCCGAGGTAGACTATCGATTTCAAAGGTTCGAGGATTCTCAACTCCATCTTCGACAATAGCTCCCTCTGGTAAGTTAAATCCCATAGAAGTAGAATGCGATGATTGGAGTTGAACGATGAGTCCATCATTGAGGTTTCCATCATTACGTAATTGGACTGAAAAGCTCAGTGTATCTGAGGCATCTACTTCGGAATTCGCATCTAAGAATGTCCAGTTTACATTCGGACCAACAAGAACATCAACTTCATAGGAATTTATCACTGAACTTCCATCATATTTCATTTGAAAGTATACCTTGCCCTGAGTGTATGCAGTTGCATTTTCATCTATGTTAATTTGAATGACATTTGCGGTTACTGTCCCGTATCGGGGTATGGATATTGTTTCCACTAGAACGTCGGCTGAAGAGATGAATTCCGGGCAAGACAGTACTTCAATTGTGAACTGATCATCATAATTCCCCTTATTTTCCACATCAAGAGTCGCATAACATGATTCTCCTGGCTGAATGTATAAGCAGTCTGTAGGTTGAATCTCCTCTTCGACATTACGAATCCAATTAATTTCAGCATTGGCAGTTTGTTGAACACTGCGGAAAGGGAAATTTGTAGGCTGGATAAACAAATCGACTGATAACGTGCCGCTTGTTTGCGAAGGTGCTTCGACTCCAATTTGTATTATTCGTGATTCATTTGGGAACACTATTGTGTCTTCAAAGGCGTTGAACAGAGCAACGGTCCATCCGTCTATGCTTAACCTATCTGAACGGTCAAGTTGTTTTGCCACACCGTTAATGACAACATCACCAAGCATCATTGAAATTGTATCTGGTGTGTTGCCAGTATTGCGTACAGTGATCTCAATACGATCGTTTCCGCCTGGGTCAAGTGTCACATTAGATTCAACGGAATCAATACTTACATTTCTGTAGGCGGTAATTTCAAGAGAAAATTCCCATGATATAACTGCATAATCAAGGCCAGATGATCCGATGAGCATGAATGTTGGTCCTGCATATGCAAGTGGTGCTCCATCAATGACCAACGGAGCTTCAACCCAAATCCGAACAAAATCCATAGAATCTGGCGAGAGTGTGAGCATGGAATTATCTCCAGTAATGGTGTCCATATTCCAACCCCAATTCCAAGTTGATGTTGTTTGAACGCTGAATGTAACATTATCGGGAAGGGAGGCATTACTCGTAATATTTGTTGCGACATTTGTTGTAATGCCAGGGTCAATAACAAACGTGGATGACTGAGTGTTGCCAAATTGGATGGCAGAAGGTGCCGTGATTTGTATTGTTACATTTGAGTAAATGGTAAGGTTATCAGACAGATCAATAATTGAAATTCCTAACGTCTGGTTCGAATATGATGTTGATTGAGGGAGTGTAATTGTCCAGAAAAATCGATTAGTTTCTCCTGAATCAAATACAATCTCTTGACCATTGCCAGAAAATGTGGACTGCGTGATAAATTCTAATTGTAGTTTAAGCGTTGTTGCTTCTTCTCCAAAATACTCTACATCAACAAATTGTTGTACTGTGTCTCCGGGATAGGCAACGTAGTTTTCCATCGATGTAATCTCAATACGTGTTGTAGAATCTGCCTCTGCCATAAATGGCATAGTGAGTATGAACAACAGTGCGAACGCTATGCGTTTGTTGTTCATGACTGTGCTATGACCTATGGGATTTGAAGCCAACGGCATGATGTTCAAATCAATTCCAAAGTAATATGAATGGAAAATGGCTGGGACGGTCATGCCTCCTTTCTGGCCCTTCAAGCGTTCGAAGAAAAATTCGATGGAACTCGATGAGGAATCACCTGAAGCGATTGTCTATCGTAAAGACGAAGAAGTTCATTCAGAAAAACACGCTCAATCAATTGAACGTAATGATGCAGCCTACAAGGATGCACTTGCATTATTTGGTGACGGTGATACAACGGTTACCGCCTCCACTAACATCGCTGATCTATACGACGGAGTTACAGATGCTAGTGCATCAGAATCAACTTCTGAATGGGTTCACCATACAGATGGATACCATTACGAGAAAAAAGCAGACGGTTCCTTTGAACCAACGCCCCATGTAAAGCAATCAGATGGCTCATATGTTCCCTATTCTTAATCGAATAATGTACGTATCGGGAAGGTGAGTTCGAGTCCTTGTGCGGTTGTTGAATTCACATTTCGATCGACAGGATACACCTCAAATGATGCATGGTTTGATGTAACTGTTCCTTGATTCAGCCATTCATCAACAGAACTATTTGGCACGATTAGAGGCATTCTTTGATGGATATGAGAGATGGCTTTCTCTGAATCTGTTGTCAGAATACAGAATGTTCGTATCGAATCGTTACGATCGTTCCAATCGTCATAAATCCCTGCAAATAACATTGGTTCATCATTCTCTAATCGATGATAAAAAGGTACTTTTCCAAGAGGTGTCGTCTTCCACTCATACCAACCTGTAGCGGGAATAAGGCATCGTCTGTTTTCAAAGGAATCTCGAAACATCGGTTTTTCAGACACTGACTCCACTCGAGCATTAATCGGTTGCATTATGCTTTTCTTACTCCATGAAGGGCGAAATCCCCACTTCATCGATGTGATGATGTGAACATTATTTTGCATCAATATACAATGAACATCATCTTGGGGTGATATGTTGTAATTTGGTTCAGTTATAGGTGGTTCAATTGCAACGGATTCAGGCCAATGTTCTCCATTGAAAGCAAAGCGGCCGCACATTAAAAGGCCTCAAACAGGATCGATAAGGCATCGATTCAAACCATCAACATCGAATTCAGCAGCATTCATCGGAACGAGTAATTCGAATGTCTGGCCGATGGCAGGATCAATCTCTCCGAAGCATCCAACCCACTCTCCTTTGATGACTACTTTTGCAGCACGTCCTGCTAACCATGGTCCCTCATGATCTGGAAGCGTTTCAATTACTACTTCTTCAGCACCCATATCTCTCAAAAAAGCTTGAATTTTTCCACGGATAGCAGCAAAACCTCCGCTTCGTTCTGCTGTTATGAAAGCAAGTCGTTCCATATTTCTGTGGTCACGGACAACGGTGCCTAGCTCGTACACGGATTGCGGCAAATCATGATGGCGGTTTGTCGCTAAGAGTCGTAGTAATCCTGGAAGTAAGAATTGGCGCATCATCGTATGCTCTTGAGTAATTGGATTGGTAATCTGAGTGATTTCGTTGGTCGGGACCCATCGCATTCTTTCGAATTGGTCATACTCATTGGAAAGTGTCAGTGATTGAATTTGCATGAAACTCATCCCCTGCAACGATGTTCTGATTCTTCTGCGTAGGTGCTCGTCACTTCTTGGAATTGCGTTCATAGGAGCTCTGGGTACGTCTTCTCCTAAATCTTCGAACCCATGGCCTATGGCTAAATCTTCGACAATGTCCACCGCATGGAGGATGTCGAATCTCCAACGTGGCATCTCAAAACAGAGCATATTTTCTCCATCATGAGCATACTGCATCGAATGTCCGATTTGAATCTCTTCAGGTCTTGCTGCATCTCTTCCTACGAATGCTCCACCCATTCGTGTAATAGAATGCTTCATTTCGTCATCTGTTAATTCTCTTCCAAGTATTGTCTTAACCAAGCGCTCAGGTATTCGATGTTGTACTGGAGTCCAATTTGGTAAGACCTCTTGGTTTCCATCACAATCAGTAATATTCACCGATTGGATTTCTCCGCCACGTTGTTTGGCTTGGAGAGCGACCAACATCAAACAAGATTCGCAAGCTCTTCGATCCCATCCAGTAACATCAATGAACAAATCTCGTGTGCCTGAATGTACTGTCGTATGTGATCCATTGATGATTGGAGGGAATGACAAGACAGAGCCAGTAGCATCTTCG
>QXYA01000083.1 GCA_009887135.1 Candidatus Poseidoniales archaeon | reverse complement strand
CATCGATAAGAGCAACACAAGCAAGCCCATCGCTATGAGAAATGGAAATGCTTGGTAAGGAATATTGAATCCACATACCATGAATAACTTTGAGATATGGAGCCCTCTCTTCTGTTCTTGAAATCATCAGGGCTGTGAGATCATTAAGCCCCCATTCGCCTAATGCTTGCTCTAACAACCATCGAGTGCTAAGGTGCTCATCCTTTCGCTTATCAGTCCTGAAGGTGCGAATCTCATCCCAATCGATCAATGTAAGCGTTGTAGGATCAATCGAACGAATCTGGCAGGTCGCAACCAGCAAGCGAGCATTAATTTCCAGTTCGATAAAATCGAATTTGACATTCAATACATCACCCTCAGCGGTCGAGAGTGAATTTCTGATCCTCAGGAACTGGAGCCATGGCCTTCAATCGAAGTCCTTTCAATGCAATAACTGGGGCATCATCCTCTCCGATAATCAAGACATCATGAACAGTAACTCCTGCGTCTTCAACATGGGTACGTACAGAACGTAATCGTAACTTCTCATCTTTCTCAGGAACACGTAGCATTGTCGACCAATCGATTCCAACAGGTAAACTACTGAAGCCCTCTGATTCCATTGCAACAAGTCCAGCATTCTGGAAACCTGCTTCAATGAGCATAGGTAAAGCTTCCAAAAGAACATCTTCTCCTTCACGCTCTAAAGCAAATTGGTCGGTTGCAGGGAGTTGATGTCGCATCAATGCAATTCCATCGACACCAGGCTGGTTTGAATCACCTACACCTCGTAAAACTCCACCATGTGACTGGAAGCGAGGCCCATGGAAATACCTCAGATAGATGAATGACGCATGATGTTCAAGTCTTCCCTGAGGAGGTATTCCGATCGATGGAAGTGCTGTAATCTCACCTTCCAAGAATCCACTCAAATCCTCGGACTTTGTTACAAGTCGTACTGTTGCTTGATGATGTTCACGCTCGCCAAAGACTACACCGTCTGAATTGGTTAAATCCGATACAAGCTTACATGAGACCCAAGTGACATTTCCATCCGAACGGGCAACTTCAGTAAGAACACGGACAATCATGGAATTCTTCATCACCTTAACGGGTAGGCCGAACTTGACGTCCTCGAATCCAGCAAGACATGTGTGTGGGCAAAGAAGTAACGCATTCTCAGCAAACATTTCCAATGCCATAACCCCAGGATGGTAAGGCACACCATCGATGGCATGGTCAGATAGGAAAGGATGGTCGGCTACAGAGAGCGTACTCTGTGTCATCATTGATTTCTCTTCCTCGACAGAAAGAACCTTGTCAATGAATGGGAATCGTGAAGGATCTGCTATCAGAGACGCCATGTCTCCAGACAACATGAGTGGTGCTTCTCTAAATGAATCAAATCGATCCATGAGGCCAAGTGACCCGCAGGCAATGACTCGACGTTTACCGCCGCGTAGTGCTTCACCTACGAAGATATCAACACCGATTTCAACAGGTAGAGTTTCAATTCCAGCTTCTTCAAAGACTGCTTCGATAGAACCTCGAGTTGCCATTCCAACATCTCTCCAACCTGTCCATCCAATTGCAACTGCACGGCAGTCTCCTTTGGCAGTAAGGCGGGCCATTTCTGCATCAAGTATTGAGTTCGCAGCAGCATAGTCTGTTTGACCTCCATTACCGAACCGTCCAGCAACCGAAGTGAAACAACTTGCAAATCTCAACGTTCCATTTGAAGATGTAACTGCACCCATTAATGCAGCCCATCCGTCGATTTTAACTCGGATAACATTGTCAAATGTGTTCCATGTTTTGTCACCTACAAGTTTGGAATCTTCAAGTCCCGCACCGTGTATAAGACCAGTGATTGGCTGGGAAAGAGAAGCCCCCAGAGCCCGTAACCCCTCAATATCTGTAACGTCAATCGAATGATAGAATGCTCTATTTCCAGTGGCTTCTATTTCTGAAAGCGTTTGATAAACATCTCTACTGCGAGTAAATTTCTGCCATGCATTGTTCCACGTAACCATTGTAACCTTTTCAGATTCTGAGGCTTCCATTAGTCGTTGACGCAGGGCCATTTTTTCGTTGGTCAGTTGTTCTTCCGACCAATCCAACCATTCTGAAGTTTGTTCGATAAGAACAGAGCGACCAAGCAAATGGAATGTTGCGCCTGCTTGTTCACTTGCGTTAGCAACACCAATCATACATGCAGCAGTTACGCCTGAACCGCCACCTGAGACGAGCCAAACATCATCAGATTGCAATGGTTCAACATCACCTACAACATCTTCTGCGAAAGCTGCTAAAATCCAACGGCGTTCGTCTCGGTCAAGCCCAATTTCGACATCTCCGCCATAATTGAACAGTTCGTGTTCAATAAGTTCAGCAGCATTTTCCGCATCAAATATCAATTCGGGATGAACGTCTAGAGCTCGTGAACGAAGTTGTGGTCGTTCGAAAGAATACGATTTCGTAACCCCTGAAGCAGCACATTGAATCGAATTGAAACGTTCTCCAAGAGTTCCATGTCGTCCATCCATAGCAGTTACACTGGCAATCAAACCGTTGGAAAGGCTTGCCAATGTAGCATCCAATCCTTTGAGTAATCCAAACCATCCATGGGCAGAAAGCGTTACTTGAGATGATGGTGTAACATCTTCAGCCCATTCAGCGGATGCCAGTTTCATTGGTGCAAGATGAATAACACCGGCGAGTTGCACATCTGATAGAACAGAAGTGATCGATTCAAGGTGCTCATTGTTCCCAGGATCTCCCCGGTGTACAGTACGGCCCTGTTCAGTTTGAATTGAAACATCGCGGATACCTGCTTCAAATCCAACTCGGATTGTCGATAACCCTCGGCTTTCTAAACGAGAACAAAGTGCTTCTGCAATTCCCCATCCATCATCAGTAATGATGACGGTTCCTTCAAGAGAAAGACTGTCCACAACTGTTTCTGCCTCTTCGACCTCAACCTGCCAACGTCGAGAACCTGTTACTTCTGGAGTTGAGAGTATAGTGGCAGGTTCTTGTTTCGTTGTATCTGCAACAGAGGGAGCTGGTTGCGCTTCAGGTTGCCCGCCTTTCATCTTCACAATATATCCTACAAAGTGATTCAGTGTTGGGTGATCAGAGAGCAAGAAGTCTTCATCAACAGGAAGAGAGAATATCTCTCGAACATCGACCATAATCTCGGCTTGCTTGACTGTATCAATTCCAAGTTCGCCTTCTAAGTCCTGGTCCATTTCAATGAAATCAGCTGGATAGCCTGTATGCTTCACAACGACTTCAATCAAAGAAGATTCAATGTTTGCATCTTGAATCACCGGTGTTGACTGCGAATCAGGAGCAGACACTTCTGAAACGATTGGTGCTGCTACAGAAGTGGTTTGTGGAGTTGCCGATACAATTGGAGCACCTCCTTTCATCTTGACGATATAGCCAATCATGTGATTCAATGTCGGATGGTCGGAAAGAAGGAAATCTTCGTCTACTGGTAATGCGAACAAAGTTCTGATATCGACCATAATCTCTGCTTGCTTAACCGTATCAATGCCAAGTTCACCTTCTAAATCCTGATCTAATTCAATGAAATCAGCCGGATAGCCTGTATGCTTAACGACAACATCAATCACTTGTTGTGTCATTTCTGTATCAGTTGTCGTTGACACTGCTGCAGGTGCAACTGGTGTGGCAACTGGCGCAGGTGTTGGCGCAGGTACCGGTTCAGATGCTGGTGCAGGCACCTTTTGTTCAGCAACAGCAACTGGTGCTTCACCACCTTGCATCTTCTGGATGTAACCAATCATATGGTTCAGCGTAGGATGGTCCGAGAGAATGAATGTTTCATCAACTGGGAGAGAGAAATGTTGTCGAATATCGACCATGATTTCTGCCTGCTTGACAGTGTCGATACCGAGTTCGCCTTCGAGGTCTTGGTCTAGTTCTACAAAGTCTGCAGGATACCCTGTGTGTTTCACCACAACATCGATCACAGTTTGCACCATATCTCCACCCGCTCGAGCAGGTGTGCTTGGTGCAGTTGGAGCAGGTGTTGGGGCTGGTTCTGCAACAGGTGCAACTTCGACCTTAGGCACTGATTGTTCTGGAGGAGTTTCTACTTCTGGCGGGAGTCCTTCAAATGGAGCAGTCACTTCGTACACATCACCTTGAATTCCTCCATGAAGATTGTTATCTCCATCAACGTAAGCAACCAACTTATTATCGAGAACACGTAATTGAATATCGTCGTTACCGGCAAGATTACGGCACCATGCAAGTAGGCGCTTTCCATCAATTCGCTCTCCAACAATAGGCCACGAACGGACCATTGAAAGACCGATCTGGGAACCGAATCCTGCTGCAAAGCGCATTCCATACTTTAATTCAGAGTAATCTCCACCCTTTGAAAGATTGAGATTGCCAAGTTCTTCATCCAACACTTTGTGATTGGCAATGGGAGGAATTCTCTTATTCAATAGCCCATAAAACATACTCGCATCTTCGATACCGACGCCCATTGGGTGGCCAGTGAATCCTTTCGTATTGGCAATGACCATTTCGTCAGTACT
>QXYA01000082.1 GCA_009887135.1 Candidatus Poseidoniales archaeon | reverse complement strand
GCACGCGATTATCTCCTTGTTGGCAGCACCACTGACATGGAAGATATGAGTGCCTTCATTTCAGGTCTTGCAACACATGGGTTCTCTGTTGAGATGCAACGTGTTCAAGATGCAATCCGGACCATAATCATGGAAGTAGCATATCGTTCTGAACAAGAGCAAAATGCACTTTCAACCAAGCCAGGTTCTTGGTCAGAACGTGAAGCAATTCGAATGTTTGAACAAATACGCCCTCATTTGAGAGAACGCATCCCAGAAATTGTAGCTGGGCAGAAAGGGAATTTAGTTCAGGCACGAATGGAATTTGAAGAAGAAGCCCGTTCCAAAGGTTTGGATTTGAGAAGTCCAGCAGTATCTGGTCGACTTCATGCTTTGTTTGATTTACATCTTGAAATCAGTGAGGCCGAAGAATTACAGGATCCTGTTGCAGCTCGAAAGAACCGCTTGTTGAGAATTCTCTATCATGGAGCAATTCATCTCCCAGACGAAAGTCGTCGAACAATCGAGCGACTTGAAAGAAATCTCGGATCCTTTGAGTCCCTTGTTGAGACTGTACTTGAATCAAGCGAAGGTGACTTTTCTGAAGGACAACAGAGTTTGATTATTCGTTTCTTGGAGTCAAAGGGATATCTCGTTAATACCAGCGAGTTACGCCCTCGAGTCCTTGCATGTGCAGGAATTATCGGAACTGAATTAGGATATCTCACGCCTAACCAAATCCCGAGGTTAGCACCTGGGATCCTTGTAAGTGACAATCAGGTCGATGCGATTGTTGCTGAATTGAGAGCCCTAGCAGCCACATTCAAACCAAAACAGGTTGAGGAAGAAGAGCCAGAACTGGAACTCGCAGATTCTGTTGCAGATGCTTCAGACCGTGTCGGTCATGTGCGTGGAAAGATTGACAGAGTCGATGCTTTGCTAGCGCGACTTAGGCTTCAAGACAATCAATGATTGTTCTGAGCATAGAAGTTCTGAACAACAGTTGTAACAGATTGAATATCCGAGATTCCACGAGCAACTAAATCTTCAATGATTTGCTGTCGTTGATTCACGTGCTTCTCGAAAACATCGGGAGTAACACCTGCTGCTCTACAAATGACTTCTCTGAGGTTGGAAGGAATTCCTGTTTCTTCGATTTGATCTGTATGAGCATTATACTTCCAGATTGTATTGAGACGAGGCTTTGAACCTTCCATACCCGCGATTTCAGCAACTTCTGTAATCTTACGTGCAGTTTTTCCATTAACATGGAGTCGTGCTTGGATGATGATCAAGTCGAGACCTGTAAGCATAATAGGAGGTACATTCATTGGCGGATTGATCATTCTGGTTACAGTTTCTTGAGCAGTATTTGCGTGAAGGCTTCCGAAGGAACCATCGTGACCAGTATTCATTGCAGTCAGGAGCGTTGCACATTCAGGTCCACGGACTTCCCCAACAATAATTCTGTCAGGTCTCATACGTAGGCTCGATTTCAAACAGTCATTCATGTCAACTTCAGGTGTTCCATCAGGACGTTCTCTTCGGGTTTCCATACGGAGCCAGTGGTCGTGGTACACTTGTAATTCAGCAGTATCTTCGACAGTAAGGAGTCGGCGGTCCCACGGGATGTACATTCCAAGGCAATTCAAAGTCGTGGTTTTACCTGAACCAGTACCTCCTGCAATAACGAAGTTTGCAGGACGACTGTCGAGACCTTCAATCCAAACCCACATCATAGCAGCAAGTCTTGAATTGACAGTCCCGAATTTAACAAGGTCAATCATTGTGAGTGGATCTTCCTTGAATTTACGAATAGTAAGAGTTGGCCCATCTGGTGAAACTGGTGGAATCGTTCCGTTAACACGGGATCCATCTGGAAGGCGACCGTCAAAGATGGGTACCATTCCAGGTCCATCTCCAAGTGGAACATTTGTGAAACCAGCAATGTTCTTTGCGATTTGCATTCCAGCTTCATCATTGATCCATACATTTGTGCGGCACATACCATGTTCTCGATGAGCAACTTTTACACATTGTGTTCCGCCGTTATACATCACTTCTTCGAGATTATCATCTTCGAAAAGAACTGCCAGATCACCATGGGGGTTTGGTGCAACCGATCCTTCGACATGGTAAATCGGTGATGGATGGTTTGCTTCTGTATAGATTGTTACATTTCCGTATTGTTCTAAAATTTGGTCTGACATAAATTCACCTCATCCACCGATCATTTTTGTTGCTCCTAAAAAGAAGAACATGGACATCGTCATCCAAAGTGGTACAAACCACATTATATCTCTCATCCTACCGAGCATTCGCCCAGATACAGTAACTCCTATTGCGCTTGCTACAGCGAAGAAGAGGCTGAATGTGGAGAGGAAACCATCAATTTGGAACCCCTTCGAACCAGGAGTAAACAATCCGACAAGAAATCCAATAAGACCAGGAAGTCCGATACAAATGAAGAGAATAATAAGGATGCCACTTCCTTGAAGTTCAGTTTCCCTTTTGTTCATCAAATCGTTGAGCCTTTCGTAATCCATTGATAAATTCATCAAAATTTCTTGAAGTGGAGCACCTTGATCAATAGCAGTTTCAAGTAGATGCATAACTCGTTGAACCTGAGATGATCTGGTTTTCGTTGCAAAACTAGAGAGAGCAGCATCAAAGGAATTTACGTGACTTTCTGCCAATGTTTCTTGAAGCAATGGGCCAAGTGGAGCCGGTGCAGTTTTTGCTTGCTGTTGCATTGCTTCTTGTATACCGAGGCCTGCTCCAACTGTATCGGACAAGGCTTCGAGGAAACTTGGCAAGGCATTCTCTATTTTTCTTCTACGAATTCGTTCTCGAATTGGAGGAATTCCTCCTCCGAGCATAGCGAAGCCGACAACCCCTAGGAACAGCATCATCGGTTGATTATTGAACGATTCCAGTAAGCGAAAGAGCATCGTATCACAAACCTGGGTCCTTTGTATGGGTTTTCAGACCGATCATGACCATTGCTAGAAGTGTAAGCATGAGTCCAGCATTAACTATCATATTGATTGTTGATTGCTCAGGCATGCCAAAGAAACTCCCCATGTCACCTACAAGTTGGGGGAAGAGTCCGAAAACTGCTAAGATGATCGGGCCAATCATTCCTATAGAAAGGAGTGATTCTGGAACGCCACTTAAGTTTTCAATGTATTTTTTGACATCTTCAGTACGCTCTTCTTCCATTCGACTTCCTTGTTTTTTCAAGGTATCAATAATGTCAGTATTTTGAGTGATATTCATGTGCATAATGTTGAGCAAACGACGATATCCTTCTGTCTCTGATTTGTTCATCATACTTTTGAGCTCTTTTTCGAGTGTTCGCCCACCACTTCTAACCTTGTCCATCATCTCTTTGAAGTCCTCTGAGATGATTCCATATCCACCTTGAGAAATACTGTGAATTGTTGCTTCTAGACCAATTCCTGATGACATGAGGACATCCATTGCACGAATGACATAGAGAACTTCTCTCTTTTCGTCCAGTTTACGCATGCTTCCACCTTCAAATGACGTCTTCTATGAGTTCGAAATGGAACTTCTCAGTGGAACCCTCGTACTCAAGAGCAGAAAAAATGACTTTAACATCTCTTTCTTCAAACGGGTCGTGAATAAATGGTTGTCCAGATCTGAACATCTCGAGAATACGCTTGTAATCGTCAAGGGATAAAATCCCTCGAACATTGTAGACTGTAGACTCCGAGCCTTCATCGTGAAGATTATCGCCTTCTCCACCGCGAATAATTGTACGAGTCATCCTTCGTGTTAATCGAACATCAATGTCTGCGTTCGGTATCCGAACCCAATCTGATGCGCCTGTCCCGGTTGCCGGTCGAATGAAAAAATCCATGCCTGCCATAATGACCCCAATTGGTATGAGGGTGAAGGCAAGATTTGAATGTGTTGGAGCAATTCCTTCAAGAAACTATCTTGAACCAACCAAATCTTGGCTCATGCAAGATACCCTCGTCACTCATGGCATCTAGTTCAGATTCGCTTTTATCTCGTGGGAAGCCACGTGCTGCTAGATTTCGAACTAGAGATTCAAAGTCGACTCCTTCTCCATTATCCATTGCTTGAATGCATTCGAGGACAACTGATCTCATATCGTCGTCAGCTTCTGATGTAATCACTTCTTCATCTGCAAGATTGAGTTTAGGTGGAGGTGCTGTTGCGGCCTCAAGTTTTCCTTCAGCAATATCCAACGCCTGCATGACGTTTAATCGATATGTTTCAGTATCAATCTGCCCATAATGGCCTTGAGCAGCCAGCAGACCCGGTATCATGTCTTTATCGACACCTGCTTCTTTCATTCCTTCAGTAGTTGGCTCACAATTCAATGTGAGTTTATGCTGACTAAGGCGATTAAGTGTCGCAGCAGAGGCGCTAACAAGCCATGAGGCGTATCGTTCTCTGTCGATTATACAAGCTTCTTCTGGGCGGAGTGATGTGTATACCGCTCCTTCATCAGTTTGGTACCATCGTGCTTTTGCAGTCATTGTGAGTAGAACGGGTTCCCCTGCATCGATCTTCTCTAACAGATGTATCACGAACTCTCTCATTGATTCAGTTTGATATTCGCCCACAGAGAAATAGTGGAGGCCTGATGGGTCTCGGATTTGTCCATTGTACATTTGGGATCCGTTACTTGTTTCCCTCAATTCCAGACGTTCGACTAAGCCTGAAACAATAAGACGGTTGACCTTTGCTCCGAGTTTTGTTATGACGAAGGTTGGATCAAATTCCCCAGTCCCTTTTTCGTTAAGAGTTGATTCTCCAAACTCAGAAGCGAGCATGAACCATGCTGGTTGGCGTCTAATTTGTTGTGTCCCCATCATCATTCCATCCCCCATTGAGCTCGAAGTTCGGTTGCCCGAAGCGCAGATTCAGGTTTGAGAATAGTGGCATCATTACACAAAATCATCGACCCTTGGCCGTCATTGATCACTCTTCCTGTGGCCTCTAATCGGCAACCAAGTAAGCGGTTTCTAATCGATTGAACATACATCATCGATCCATTTGCTGAAATTTCATCCACCATTGCAGCGTGGTCTGTCTCAAGGAGGGAAAGAGCAGCTTCTTTCGATACCAATAGGGCACAAGTAGCCCCTTGGTCATCGAGAACAAGGCGGAGTCTCACATCCTCGTTTCCTTCAACAGTTCCGTGTTCACTGCATTGTCCTTCACGTAGAACTCTTCGACATTCTGGGCATCGCATAATGGTTCCAGAATCCTCACGCACAGATACAATGGTTCCGGTAGTGGAGATCCCCACTCTGCTTGGTCCACTGACAAGGTCGTGTAGTCC
>QXYA01000081.1 GCA_009887135.1 Candidatus Poseidoniales archaeon | reverse complement strand
TGGCCAATCACATCTGACTGAGAATCTGGCGACATGTACCTTGCGACACTTCCAGCCAAACTTTGCGATGGCAAAACCTTGGCGTACGGCCCGGATGTTGCATCTCGAATAACTGAGAGATATCGGTGCATCTTCGGGTGGAGGCGTAAAACAAGCAATTCATCGTCATCGTTGTCACTTGGAGCAACAATAAACCTCAGGGACAAATCATGTTCTGCAAGATATGATTGAGTTTCGGTGAAGAGCTCACCGAAATGTTGACGAATTTGAGTGATAGCCTCGAAAGCATCTTTAGTTTCTGGCTTTGTACCACTGTACGATGTATCGGGTTGAAAGCATTGTGAGAGAAGATAAATTATGGTTTCAGCCGCTTCTTTCCAGTCCCCAGAACCTTCACCCTTTTTGTATTCCTCTAACTGCTCGGAAGCTCGATCGAGGTAACTAGAAACCAAGAAGGAATGGAGATAACTTGGAGACATTGCTGCCAAAACCTCCTCGGTCCAAATACCAAGTTTAGGGAGGACTTTTTCCAACGAATTCAAATTAACTTTCCCCGAGTCTTTAGCGTACTTCGAAATTTCGACTGATGTACGAAGAACTTGCAGTTCCAATTGCGGCGTCTCACCGCGCTGGTACTCTCCCAGGTGTTCGAGCACTGGGCCGCCCAAAATATTGGAGTTGAGAGTCTCTTTGTCAATGGTGGTGATCCAGCGCAGCATGTTGACAAAATGGAGGTTCGTAAAACCCTGGGAGTTGAGATTCTGACGTTTGGCGAAAGACAATTTGAATAAAATTGAACTTGCATCCCCCCATCGACTGGAGATTAAATCTGCGAGTTGCATTAATTTCTCTGGCTCATCTTGACCCATCAATGTGTAGGGATTGTGCTGTAGCATGTACTCCATGCGCACTCCAAAAAGTGAGTTCATGAGGTAAATTGGCCCTCCTGCAATCTCGAAATCTGAGGCCCTGAAGGGGTTTAGAATCGTCCCGTCCACAGTTTTAGAAACGAAGATGTTCGCATAAGCATCTGATACTTCCCGCGAGGTTTGTAGGTTTCCATCAGCATGGAACGTTTCTCCCAAACTTTCGGAATCGGATAATTCCATCAGTCCAACCACCATTGGAGGTTTTGTATGATTAGACAGGTCTTGGCGGTCAAAATACTCCATTTTCCCAGAGATATAATCATCTGACGGTAATTGCGAGCCGATTATGTTCATAATTAAATCAAACACAACTGCATTGTACACTGTATACGTCGCTTCCTCGACTGGGATGCCTGATCCTTTAACACCGCGCTCAAGATGAGCATTGCTAATAATGATATTTTTGACGCCGAGATCGTTGCTCGATTTACTCAGTGCTTGAACGCGTTTTGTCAAGTCCCTTCGAATCTTATTGAAATTTTCAAGCTTCATAGAATAAGCGTCGAACGCCTCTTGTATTTTATTGTAAATCGCTTTTTGGTTTTCAGCAGTTTCCTGGTTAAGGAGAGCGACCAATGGGTTCATCAAAATCTTCATTTCTGGCTCTAATACCTTCAATTTCTTTCCAGCATCTTCATCCAGTGAAGCAGTTGGAACGATTTGCTTAATTGTCTTCAGCATCAACTCGATGTGGGCAAGCGTGATGTTTGGCGCAAACGCATGATCATCTTCATCAGACGAACTTGCAGTCTTTTTGCTTTGGTCTTTTGCAATGATGAATGTGCCAATGGGATCGGACATACATTCAATCCATTTGTACCAGAATTTCGTTGCAGGGCGACGCCCCATATCATCAAAGTCACTGCACCAAGTGTTGAATGCCTCAGTCTCATCTTCATCACTAGGAAGCATTTTTAGTAATTCTGCTACGCCGGGCATGGCATCGCTATCCGGCTGTTCTAGCCTCTTTTGTTCATTGTAAATAGGGGAAGAAATCAGTAAATCAAAACTCTTTTTTCTTCGAGTTTTGTTATGATGATGTCCACCCAATGACTTCAGCAGTGTTATCATGAAGGGTTCAGCCTTACTCCAGCCAAGGATCTGGCTTAACTCAAGCAAGGATAATTCCATTTCTTTGTAAAGGTCGCCTAAAGCCCAAACAGTAGAACTCCATTCGCCCAAGGTGAATGGATCCATCGGCGAATGAATCCCGTCATAGTGAGCTTGCAATACGTCGCTGATAATGAAAGGAGTGTTGAAATCGGCACTCACTTTTGCTTCTGAGGCTCCTTTGCCGACTGAGATGACCCAAATCATTGTTTCAGAATCAAATTGGCGGCGTAACATCTGGAGAACTGGAAGCACCATACCGCTTCCACTGCCACCCGCATAGGAGTGGGTCACGATCACATGGTTCGGACTACGGCCACCTTTTCTTCCAACCTCATTCAATGTCTCTAATATCTCTGACTGGCGAGCAAACCCATAGGCTCGCCCCATGCCTGTTTTGCCACCAGCACCGTCTTGGTCTTGATCTAGTTTTAGAGTGTTCATTGCTTTTCTTCGGACAGAGGAGTGTTCGGACTCTGTTACTGAATCGCCCCATAAAAATGATCCAGGTGCATCGCTAGCGACCAAATCGTCTACCTCCCCTCCAAGGTTCATGGCAAGTATGTGGAGATTTTGATCACACATGGACTTCAAATCCAACTCAGCATTCTCGCGAACTTGTGGGTTAATGTGTTTACGATTGAGTAAGTTCTGTTTGAACCGTTTTTGGTCATGAATCCCTAGACCACGAACCAATGCAGAACACCGAGCGTCGTTGAGATTATCTAAACAGTACATAAGGCATTCACGAAGAATTTGGCTTCCAGCCTGGCCGAGTCCGAGCCATAGGACCGAGCCGTCAGTAGATATGTTGGATTTCTTATTCTTCAACAATGAACTGAGCCCGTGGATAAGAAGCTCAACCTTACGGAGAGACTTGTCGGCTTTTTCAATTGATGTCTTGGTGGTTCCGACTGCACTCAAAGATGTATTTGCTGTCACCCATTTTGTATTCAATTCTTCATAATCTGATTTCGCATCCTTTCCTGCTCGAAGTGCTTCGATATCATCGTACAGCGATTGCATTTTGTTAGTGAAATTAGTAAGTTTGCGCCTCAATTGGCCGCTAGCCCGATAAATTTCTTTTATTCCGTAACCTTGTTCCTTTTCATGCTCAAGAACCTCCGAGATTGATTGTAGGAGTTGTTGCTCCATCACCTGTTCAAGATTATGTTTCGACATGATCTTGTCAAGTTTTTCAATCAACTCTGCAGGAGGGTGATGTAGAAGTGATTTCAGGGTAATCTTTTCCTCACAGATTGCAAGGACCGCTTTGACTTCACCCAGTGCTTCCTCTTCAGCAGAAATGGCAGGTAGCATCTGGTTTGCAAGTGTGAGCACTGCATCGTATGGAGTCGAAGTCGATTGGTCCAATTCCAAATTGATAGGAAGTGGGGGCATTGCAAGTACTACTCCCTTGTGTCCTGGGCGAGTCAAAGCAAAAAGAGATTTGATGGCGTTGTGCATAACCTTTCGTTGTAAATCAAGGACATCATCCCGCGTTGATTGGAATTTGTAATCTTTTGGATTAATTTGTTCGGGATCGGGGACTCGAATGAAATGGTCGAAGAAAATTTCATCAAGTCCCAAGGTGATGTTCGGATTGGTTTCGGTCTCGGAATGGAAACCCGTGTTGAATTCTGACAGTCGCCCCTCAACATATGCCTCTAATTTGTTACAGTGTTCCGCCAGTTCTTCTTTTGAAGAGTCTTCATCCACATAATTTTCAAGAATATCAAGAGAATCTTTGAGCGCCTCGGTAATGATGAACTCTGGATCGGAATAATTTCCGCCACCTGACTTCACAGTGCTTCGATTCAAATGGGCAGAGAGCAACATCTGGGAAAGCCGTAATAACTTGATGAAAGAAGTTGTTTCCTCAGTATCTGCATACCACTTTCGTACGTTGGAATTATCAACCGCTGAATATGCATCATCGAGTGCTGGAATTGTTTCAAACCGAAACTCATCCTCCTTTGACTGCTTGAGAGAAAGAGTTCGGGAGCTCAATGGCAGTATGTTTTTTGTTCGTTCAGAATCAATGGTGACGGGCCCTCTTTTCATCGCCCGTACTCTTGTACGCCCAATCTCGAGATAATCGTGGGATTCGATGGATTTTATAATGTGGCTCCATGCTTCATGAGAATTGTCAAATGGAGATAATATTACTTGTATTAAAACCTGGCCTGACACGCCTGCTTCGTCCATAGTTAACTCATGTAAACCTAGATGATAATCTGTTCCCCGCTGATTTCTCTTGAGGTTGACCAGAAGCCTGACCAAATCGAAGACGTGAACGCGAACAAGGGTTCGCCTTGGTTCAAGCTTGAGTCTTCCAACTCAGAGACCTGCGTCTCAAATTTGAGAGAGAGAGGTGGGAGGTGTAATCTCTTACATAAATCCAAAACATCATCAATCTCGAGGTTTGTGGTGGAAGAGAGTATGAGCTCAAATGGAGGGGTGCATCTTTTGAGGGCAAATGTTTCTAGATTTGGAAGGATATGTTCAATCTCTGAACCGGGGAGAATTTGTCCGAAGACAAGGCATTGTGAATGTACCTTGGTCTTGGCAATGACTTCACCCACGAGATGTCGGGCGACCTGGTCGATAAAGGATTGCGGTGCATTTTCCTTCTCGAGTAACGAATGGACATAGAGGAATGTCATCGAGGATGAACGTCGTTGACGAACTGACAGAGAAAGACCAACAATCCCTTCAATAATAGGCGTCAAACTTTGATGTGTTGCGATAAAATCATCCAATCCATTGACAGCCTTACCGTGAGGTATTAATCGTTTAGCAAGCATGATGTCCATGCCCCCAAAACAAAAATGCAATGATTCTTTATGCCCCTTTGATGATATTAATTCTGATGTAATAGAGAGGAGGCCATTTCCTGGCCGGAGTACACCCGCGTCACCAGTCGATGATCGAATTTGAGCTATTTTGTTTCGTACATCATAACTCCAGAAGTCATCATTCTCAATATATTTTTCAGAAACTAACCAAGCCTGTAAATCCCTGATTAGATCGTCGATACGTTGGGAGAAATCATTTGCTTCGGGGGCAGTGTAATGCGTCCGTCTTGAATGAAAAGGGGCTGAGATTGCAGCGGAAAGTGGAAGCAAAACAATGAGTTTTTCTCCCACTTTTGGAGGTTCGAAATCTGTGCAATCTTCATCAAGAATTTGAATGCGAGGTACCTTTCCCTTTGGGGACGAAGCGTAACGTTGGACGATTGATTGTTTGAGGCGTTCAAGCAAAATTCCACCCCTGTAAATTATTCAAGTCGAAATCTAGAGGATCTATCAAGAGACAAGGGGCAGAGATGGAAGTCAACTGAGTCCGTATGACGCGACAACTTGACAACTCAAGTTCCACTTGCTGGGCCTGTTCTTCTGAACATAGGAGAACGGCGGGAAAACGAGGCACAAATCGCCTTTGCTCATCGTGATCAAGTTGCACGGAAAGTCCACCTCTGCGTTCGAAGTTATCTGGCATGAACCGATTCAAGAAGAGTGCATCCTCGGGGTGATGACTGAGGTAGAATTCAAGCAATTGAGGTTGTAATTCTAATATTCGAACGGCAATGATAAGCCAGCCAGAGCCGCTTGAATTGAACGGATGGTCAACAAAGGGTTTCATCGGCGTCATAGCTATGGGTTTAAACTCATGTAGACTCTTCAATACTTGAATGATTTTTTCAAACATCGAGTGCATGGATTCAACAAACTCATCCTCTGTTCCCCCCATGTTCCAGTTCCTTTGGCGAGCAATATCGCGAAGGCTAATTTCATCCAACTGGGTGAGTTTTTCCGTAGCCCTCTCGGCCGACTTGAGGCTCTTCTTTAGCCGCCGCAACACCACTTTATCCATCAGCAATTGTAGGATTCGTACATCGCTAGGCCAAATTGATTGAGCCGATTTTAAGTCGTAGCCAATGGCGGTGTGAAGAATTTGATTGGATGGCATGTCTGGGAAACGTTCAACCATTAAGGCGTAAGGTACCAGATAAAGGAAGCGCGAAGAGTAAGCAAGCGGGGAGAATCCCAAGAATGGATCAATAACGGTCGATTCTCCGCGCTGATTTGTTCCCTGAAAGCATCGCTCTAAAGCTGGCTGATTATCCTCGGGCAACACTGAAATCCGGTTGCGCCCACTCATAGAAACACCTAAGATTTGGACAGAGAGGTTGTCGATCGCTCGCTCGCATAGTTGACGATAACCACAGAAATCGCAGACGGTTCGATCGACAAGCTTTGCCGACTCAGCTGTTTCATCGAACCATTCAGGATGTTGGCAAGAAAATTCCTTGCCACTCTCTTCTGTTACCAATTCCCTGAGAAAAATAGAGATTTGTTTGAATTCTAATGCTGAACCGGCCCATACAAGTTCGCCAAAAAGCCGCTCAACCTCAGGATTATTGAGCGTACGTTTCGAGTTTTTTTTGAGCGTATGTAATTGATTCTCTGAGAGCACTATTTCAACCGCCACACTAGATCACTCCTTGGAATCTAGATTTTTAGAAATAACCCATAGACAAAACAGAAAGTGTTGAATGAGGGTGTAGCGCTTCATAGGAATCGCTTGGGAGAGAAGCCCGTGCGCCCCCGTCATATTCCAATGAGTCGTGTCGCTGAAAAACGCGTTATTAAACGAAGTCATTGACATAATTTGCCCATTTGTGTCGTAAATTCGAATGAAGTTGACGAGCGTGAACAACATTGATTGCAACTCGTCGGGAGACGCTGCGCCCAATTTCTCATGATTTAACAGGTGGAATTCTTCATTTGCCTCCAGTTGTGCAAAGGCTTGAACTACACGTTTTTTCACAACAGTGATCAAAATCGGATCCCAGGAAAGAGTTGTCTGTTGAGCCAAGGTTTGGGCAAAGAGGCGTACGACTGATTGTTCACCATCCGAGGAGAGACGAGCGCTTCTGATCATCGAAGTACCTTCACTTGTATCGATGAGTTGGGAAGATGCCGCATCGACCATGTTTGAAAGAACATCCACAAGGGCCCATATCAAGGCATCGTTGGACTCATTTTTGTCAACAATGGAATGGAGAAGAAGTGAGGTTGCATCGAGGTACACCGTCGCATCTAAGACCTTTTGTTCATGGTGGCTCGCCTGAACAGAGAGCCGCGAAATCTTCACTTCCATCACTGGATTAAACATGGACACAAGGGCTGAGTAAAAACCGGAGAGGTTTGTGACATTCGCCTGAAGTGCTGAAAGAGTTTCTTCAAACTTTTCCGGTTCATTCACAATTCCTTGCATATGTTCATAGCAACGATTTTTTTGAACATGAATCAATTGTTTTTGGGCCGTAGTGAGTTTGTGTTGAGCATTATTCGCAAGGCAAGAGAGAATATGGTGGGATTCTTCCAACACATCTTGCATGGATGCTCCGTCTTCGAGCATGCGCTTAGCCCCCTTAAATGCTGACGAATCTAAGAACGAGAGAGACAATCGACCAATCCCCAAACCAATGAGAATGCATGAAAGGAACATACTTACCGCAAACCAATGTAGATTGCTGACCTCCAGTTGAAGACGAGCAATCCAGAAAAAGTTGTAACTCAGCATGATGAGAATTGAGAACAGGAATAAGTTCGAGTTCCGTTCAGAAAGCCTGAAGAATCTTGACTTCAGTCGAGATTCAATCGCTCCAGAAAGACCATGTCTGGTGTCAACAATTGCCACCATAAGCAACATCGCAAACGCACCGGTCAGAAGTGGCCCATAAACTGCAATCCGCAGAAGCAAGTCTTGCTTAAGGAGACCCGTAAGAAGCAAAAAGAAGATTGCCCCGCCCCCAAGCATGTATTGCGGTAAAAATCGCCCATTAGGTAATACCGGCCCTTCAGTCATTCATTCACCACCAAATCAACGATTGGATCGAGAAAAAGACAAATTGCAACATCGTTAGCAAGTGGTTTCCATGGGCTGGTTTCAAATCCGTACATGGATACTAATTTCAAGGAATGCAATGAGTTGAATTTGTGTGTGCTCCATTGCCTTGATTCAATGTTCTTCTGCATGGCCTGATCGAACACATCGGATGTTGCATCATCACCGTTGGTGAACACCGCACCTGAAAGTATGCCAACACTGTTGTGTAAACTAATTTTGGAGCCTCGCCAAACATCGTTAATTGCGTCCAGAATTTGATGAACAGTGTTTTGTAAGGCTTCAATGCTACCGTGCCGGGATTTTTTGTCTGACTTTGAGTCGGCGATATGTTTCGATGAAAGCAATTGAGAGGAGAGAAGTGACGTCAATTCTGCCGTCCCATCACTAGCCTCCAATTCTTCCATTCGAACAGTGATTACAACGGTCATGGAGCGTCCGAATTCTTCCTCATATTCCCCATTCTCCCAAATTTGCTTTTTGGTGCGGTGAAAATTTAGAGCGTCTAATGAGTTGCTTAAAGCGGGTGTGCACTGTAATCTGGTTGTACGGGAGAGATGCCATGAATTGTTCCGCCGGTCAATCCGCAACAGTAGATTAAACAAAAATCCAAAATTTGCAGAACGATGGCCTCTGCGCCAACATCGATAGGGATTTTGGGGGCTCGATGTGAAAGGAACTTTATGTTCTTGGACACAATCCTTGCAAATCGATTCCTTTCCATGTAATTCAAGTGCATTGAGGCGTGGATTGGCTTGAAGTTGAGGTGAGTGGCAATTAACATCTAAAGCTCGTTTCAACGACAGATGAGACTCGAACGGTGTTATTGTGCTCATCAGGCTCGAGAGCAAGTCTTCATCGTTTATTTCCATCAAAGAATTCAGACTTCTACCGCTGATGGATTGCCGCACCTGTCTTGATTTGAATTCACGGGCACCGGGGTCTGTTTCGATCCGACGATTCATATTGCTAAGAGCATTCGCTATATCATTCAGTGGAGCGAAGACGATTTCCTTCAAATCGTTGCTGTTCATATTGGCAACTCCTTTGCGTCAGTGAAGAGTGATGAAAAGAAAATCCAACGACAGAGGACCGAGTACAGTGCAATTTTTCGATCTAAGCCACCTTCTGATTGCCAATTCAATCTGAATCCATCGGCAGATTCAGATGAAGAAGGGAGGGGTTGAGCAATAGTGCTCCGAACTCGTCCTAAGCCTTCATCGATGATCCTTGACGTTTTCGATGAGAAGTTCAACAGGGTCTCTTTATGCTCACTGTAAGCCACAAGCCAGTTGTATACTCTCATGAAAGCAGAAGAGGGTTCCAATTCGATTGAGTCGAAGAACACAGACCATTGCTCTAAACTAATCGAACTTGGTGTCGCTTGCTGAAAAGTAGGTTTGGACTTGACCTCTTCCAGCCATACCAAACAATCTTGCATGACTCGCATAAACAATTCACCCCTTTGGCTATCTTCGTGAGCAAGTTGACTCCTGATATGGAGAACAAAATTCGTAGTGCTTCGCTGTAGAAGGGCTGCTTTGTGGGGGTGTTCCGAACTAAAAAATGGCATATGTGCTTCTGCCATGGACAATTCAAGTTCTCGCAAGTCTGATTGATTGAGGTACTGTCCCAATGGATCGAGGGCTTGGTGAAGTGCTCCTTTTGAGCCAGAGTATGACAGCCTCCATGGAGTTTTTCGGATGCTCCATGAGAGATCAAATGGGTATAGTTCTCGTTCCACTTTCATCTTTGTCCTCTGAAGCGATATAAATTCACTATGTCTCGAAAGAAGATGAGGCGAAGTTGGCATGAGAGTTTGGACCATGTACAGATCTCCAACCCTCTGGCCACCCTTGGAAAATGCTGTTTTGTAGGAGTACATTGGTTTTTGGCGAGGGAGCGGTAAATCCTCAATCATTTTGATGACGGCGTCTACTGCAGAGGTGATATGGCGATTCCGAACATAAACTGGTGCGTAGAATTCAAGTGGCAATTTATTCAGCATGAGATGTTGAACCTTATTGTTCCAATGAATCCTAATGTTTTGGGGGCGAATAAGGCTAATCTCCCCGTTTGGAGCCCACCTGAGTAGAGAGATTGGATTGGATTTATCTTGCATCTGTGGTAGAATATGATGCCGGAAAAAAGAATCTCCAAGTGAATCGGTTTGAGCTAGATCACCGGTTAATGCTCCCGTGAGACTGGAGAGAAATAGGATTGTGGTTGCTGCAAGAGGAAGCATAAAAATGGAGGATTGGAAGAAATTTAACGACGGCCATACCACTAGTACCAGGTAAATCACAAACAAGGAGATATAGATTGAAGTCGCCGCTTGTATCACCGATTCCTTGGATGAGATTTTCCTAGAGAAGTAGTGTGTGGAAACGAAAACAACTAATCCGATAATGACCCAAACTGTACCAGTGTAGTAAAATGGACTAACGATTGCTCGTGTATTTGCCGCTACAAAAATAAGCGTCCAAAGGCAAATTGTCCCGATGGCAATGGCGCTAACACCAAGACTTGTTGTGAAGACTCGTAAGCGACTCTGAAATTCGTTGAGTAAAAGCCGTATTAGCGTGAGAATTCTTACCACAATCTGCCTCGGAAAATCGAGAGAGGAGATGCTTTTTACCTCGTTTGCCAACGTCATTCCCCCATATGGTCGCCGAGTGATGTTCGGAGGGAATGAAGGCGTTCAAGCATTTCTAAAAAACGCTGAGGAAGAGCCACACTCGAATCAAGGTGACTGAAATATTGAGTTCCAGAGAAGATGTCTTCAAGCAATACCTGAAACTCGCTGAGTTGCGTGTCCTTCATTTTTAATCTCATCTCTAAAAGGGCGCTCAGTTCCTCTTGCTCGCG
>QXYA01000080.1 GCA_009887135.1 Candidatus Poseidoniales archaeon | reverse complement strand
TAGAGTTCTTCGACTCCATCACCCGAACTAACGATGCGAACACCCCAATCATCTGTGGTTTCCAACTTGAATGTTCGTGGTAAATTTGTAGCCATCATCAGAGTATCTCCTTTTGCGTCAATCGCTCGTCCAGATGCTTCGATATACATATCCATCTTATCAGAATTTGAAGCATAATCCAGAGTCATCATTCCTTGGAAGGAGGCTTCTTTCCGAATGTCAAAGCGTTGATCGGGCTCAGCTGCAAGGTGCATTTCAGAAGGCACATCTCTGAAGAATGTTGTAGCAGGCCACCAGAATCCATCGACGAAGCGATGTTGTTGAATCATCATGGATTGAACACTCGTATCCCCTACGCGGAATTCCTTAGGAACATCAACATCGAGTAACAAAACGTCTCCAATTGTCGCTGAAAATTGAGTTTGTTGAGGTACACCCACGAGGAAGGTTTCTGCACGTACCTTGTTCTCTTTGTCGTTGAAAATCGCATAAACATAATCCAACCGTTGTCCAATATCATAACTCATATCAATAGACAATCGAGGGACTGTGAGATTCTCTTGACGTGAGAATAATGCTTTCACAGATACATCTCGAGACGTTGATGTATCTAAACCAAATATTTGAAGTTCCACTGAGGACTTCTGAATTCCATCCATCGTGAGATAGAATCGTTCTTGTGCCGGCAACCAGTCCTCGAGATTCATTTCAAAATCATAGGTTGGAACTTCATCGACCAAAGTGAATATGTAATCGATTTCAATACGTCCTGAAGGCAATTGAGGAAGCCATGTGTGAACATGCCAACTTCGTCGTGTTTCAAAGGTGATGCCCCCTTCTGCAAGTAAGGCTACATCAATGCCTTTGAGTTCTTTTTCTGTAAGTAACCCATCATCGAGGGACTCAATTAACGTATTTGCGATGCTGAGATTTGCCTGAGTAAATTCTTGGCGAATAATTTCAGCTTCAGACTCATCGATGATGTAATCACTGAGAATATCGGACACGATTGTTCGGCTTGATTGAGTGAATTCTGGGAGGCGGGAGAGGTTGAAATCGAGTACTGTTCGCTCTGTCGCTTGAATGTCAAGACCATGTTGCCATTCTGGTGTCCCAGTAGGGACGGACCCTTTGCGCATGTCTGCTGTAAGATCAAAACTTTCCCCAGTTACCATGTCTAATCCATAAGCAACATCAGATTGCTCTCCTGAAGAATCGCCAATATCAACCACCAGTCCATACACAAGGTCGTTGACTAAACTGCCTAAATCAACAACGTCGCCAAGGAAGAATGAGAGCGCTTCAACTCCCTCTCCTTCACCGAAGTCGGGTAATTCAATACCACTGGAATCAACATCGCTCGGAAGAACAATTTCTAGATTTGCTGGCAATGGATCGAGCCGCATCATTCCGTTCAGGCCGAGGAATGGATCGTCATAGTTACTCACATCTTCCATGACAATATTGAACGGAGTAGATGTTTGTCTTTGCAGGGAATATCGTGCGCTTCCTTCCGGCCCAGTTGAATTTGGGTTAAGTGGAGAAAATCGTTGAACTGACTGGACGTTGGAAATACGTGCACTGAGTGAAGCCTCTGATGTATCTGTGTTAACCCAGAATCTGAAATGGTCCCCGTCCATTGTTAACGGCGTTGTAGCATTGGTCATTTGGACCGTGATCGAATCGATAGGTGTATCAGCAGCAAATCCAACCGAATCACCCAAATTTAATTGGAAGGCTGATGGTAAGCCTTCAAGTCGAATTGCATTGCGTTGTTTACCTTCTTGGCCACCGTAGGTAATGGTTCCAATTGGCTCACTTGCAGAATAGACGAGCTTACTTGGGTCTTGTACGACCGTAAGATCGCCAGGCCGATTGGATATTCGGGCCGATTGGCTCGTTACATTGACGAGATCATCACCATTGTGACGGATGTGCCCAATCAAGAGGGCACCTGATTGTTGACCGATTAATTCGAGGGTCCTCTCGCTCGTAATTGCATCAAAGGATTGGAACACTCTCGAGATGTTTGAAACACGGATACTCATCGCAATCGGGACCAGAGGAGAGACTGGGCCATCTCTTCCTGCTATCGTGGCAATCGATGTGTCTTCGGAAAGGAGAATGTGATCGGATGAAGTGAACCAAGGATGATCACTGCTGCCAATGGCTAGTGCAATTTCACCTAAACTACTCGGGCCGCGTACAGAACCATCGTTCCATGTTTGTTTAACTTGAGTCAAACAGATGACTTCGATGGAACCGCCAGAAGTTCCAGCAGTACCGACAATGGCATCAGGAAGTCCGTTGAGTATAGATCCCAAATCGAGTACAATTTCGACCAATGTCAACAGAGCGTTATCAAGGAGTTGAGAAATTGTATTGAGATTAGGATTGTTGAAATTGACCCGAGAAACACCAGTCTCGGATAATTGGAAACTTCCTTTCAAAACGAGAACTTCAGGAAGATTCGAAACGGATATTTGAATAGAACTAACGTCGTTATCATAGCCACCGCGCTTCATTGTTGAGTCATAGGTCAATGAATCAATTCGTTCAGTTCCTGCAATCATAATCAGGGTTGTCGGTGGCGCCGCAGGATTGACAGGGAGAGTGAGATCATTTTGGTTTGTACTTGAATCCCCAGTGAAATTCTTAATGGCAACAATAAATGAAAGTCTATCTGGCATATCTCCTGGAAGATTGACGCTTCCTGGAGCTTCTCCAATCGTTGTGAAAATAGCATCTATTTCTTCTTGGGGGAGTGTTCCAGAAGGTATGCCGCGTATCCATAGTCGAGAATCGGATACGTTTCCAAAGGTTCCGCCTTCAATTGTGTTGCTTCGGTCTTCGAAGTAATGGAGCCAAAGATCAGCCCCCGTATCACTGTACAGTTCAACAGTATCGAACGTATTGTCTCCAAGGTTGTCGTTTCTTAGCGTCAAATCAACTTCTTCAGGCAATACGTTAGAACCTCGTTCAGGATGGAATCCAACATCGATGTATCCCATGTCAATAATATCTGCTTGGCCGTTTACATCGAGTTCCTCGAATTCGATAAAACCGATTCCGACCCCAAATCCACATTTGTGGAACTCACTTGCTACATCATGGTCGTTGATAACGTCATAATAGTCCGTATCACACTCAGTTTGGAGATTGGATGTGTCTGAATTAGGATTCCGTATTCCGATGGCATATGGTGCTGATACGGATGTTAGCGTCAACGCATCTGCTGGTAAAGCACCACCTCCGATGAAATCCGTGAGAAGTTGAACAATGTTTGTGACAGCACTCGAGATACTAAACCTAAATTCTTGGATTCCAACTTCTACTCTGAAATCGCTTGGTGGTTGAGTCAATCGTGTGTCAAGAACAAGCGCATAAGATTGTGAATCTTGAACTGCTGAATCAAAGGCAAGACCCTTCAGAAGAGAGATTTCCATGTGAGCCATCTCATCCCATAGGGGATCATTCTCGTTCAGTTGGTTAATCTTCCATTGGAATGTAGGTCGAAGCCAGATTGTATCTGGAATTGCACTAAACGGGTTGAGAGGATCCAATGGGGGTTCAAATCCGAACCCTTGGTTGAGTTGAAGCAAACCAAGTACCGTTAGCGAAATTGAAACGTCATCAACGTTATCTCCATCGATGTCGATGTAATTTTCGAATAACACCAAATCAGTCCCTACGAATAATTCACCTGTGAACGTCCCATATGACCAAGTCTCAAACTGTGGACCTGAATTTCTACTTGAGAAATTAACGTACAACGCATAGGTGTTGATACCCACTGCAAGCGGATCTGTTAACGAAATGGCCTCAAGAGAAAATAAGGTTTGAAGGAGATTATTTGGCCAACCATCAGGTTGAGAATTCGTATCCAAAAGAATTTCGTAAGGACGCGGGTGATCTTCAGCGAGCGGAGTCGTGTCTCTTAACTCGACATTATTCAGATATTGTGTAGCATCATCGAGAGGATCGCCTGCTTGACTTTCTCGCTTCGCAGCTTCAACCAAGGCCAAAGCAGAGGTTGACGAACCAACAGCAACAACAGAATCATCGCTTGATTCTTGTAATGCCATCACATCTGAGAGAGTCTCTAAGAGGTCAAAATCATCTTGCCGTACAGTGATATCAGCCTGAACTGGCTGGAACAAGGGAATAAGCATGACAAGGACAAGAAAAAAGGCGAGACGTCCTCTTTTTGGCTGCTTGAGGCCAGGCCGAATCAAACGAATCGCTTCTTCGACCATGAATATAGGTGAACGAACTGGTATCTGAACCCATCCCCGAACTGCGTAAACAACGATTGATTCCTTATCTTGATTTTAGCGTTGGAAGAGTTGTTCTTCAGAGCATGATGGACACACAACAATTGCTTCATTCACACCGTCTGGCATAGGTACTTGGAATTTCAAAGAACAACTGTTGCAAGAGCCTTTGAGTAAATTCGATGGTTTTTCTTCTTCAACGACTTCAGGAGACGGAGGCGGGGTTTCTACAGTAGGAGCCAAATTTTCTGGCAGCTGAATACCGCCGGATTGAGGGGCTTGAGAGGGCTTTTCACTCATCGATCCTAGCTCTTGAAGAAGAGCATCGTCAGGGTCTTGAACGACTTGTTCAACTGCAGAGGTGGGAGGAGCGTCATCGAAGAACAGAGCCGCTGCTTCAGCCGCTGCTTGCGAACTTGCTTGGCTAATCTCTCTCTTTGGTGCAAACTGAGCTTGTGGGATTTCTTCGACTTCCCCGTTTCCATAAATCGATTGAAGTTCTGCTTCCTTGCGAGCTTGCTCTTGTTGATCTTGGGTAACAACTTCCCCAACATCAAGTCCTGCAAGTTGGATGGCTTTAGCAAAGAGTGGCAACTTTTGAGATTGACGAACCATTGCCATGTGTGCCTTCGCTTCAGAGTCTGAAAGGCCGCGTCCTGTCAGCAAACCAACTGCAATTGAGGACTGCCAGCGACGGTATCCGATGAAAGATATTGACAACGTTACGACGAAGAAAAACAAAACTACGGCGATTAATCCAAAGTTTGTGCTCGATTCGACCGATTCCTCTACGACGATAGTAAAGGTTCGAGTGTCAGTATTATTTGAAGCATCAAAGACCGTTACAACAACTGTTTTTGTCCCTGCTGTATCGAATAATAAATCAACGTTCGACCCAATGTAATCAGGGTCATCCGTTGGATTCCCATTTTGATCCGTATCTTGCGATGGATTGATGTCCCAATGATATCGAAGGTTTGATGCGGAGTCGTAAACATCGTTTGCGTTGATTGAATAGGTATGGATTTGACCTTCTTCAAGTGATATTTTGAATCGGGATACGAAGGTATCATCGATCAGAGGAATTGAACCATCTACAACTCGAACATCCACCTGTGTAGAAGCGCTATTACCGCTCCCATCAAAGACAGTAAGGCCAACGACGTGTTCTCCAATCGTGCTCCAATTGAAGGAGACTGTTGTCTGTTGATTGTAAGGAGCACCATCGAGAGACCATGAACAAGAAGAGATTGAATCGTCATCGGAACTTGAATTGCATGTCAGAACAAGTGTGTTTGCGTAAGTGATTCTCCATCCACCAGAAACGGGTGTGGCTGATGGGGAAGAAGCAGTTGTCCCGGTAATTCGAGGCACGGGGTCGATAATGTCATTCACGGTAATGATTTGTTCTTGACGATCGAAACTACTCTGTCCAAGAACAGTTAGGGTAACGGTTCTTTCACCAGGGGACGTCCATTGCGCTTCAGAAGTAAGTCCGATTGCATCGACGTCATTGATGAAGTCACCATCGTTATTAGCATCAACTGTTGAATCAAAATCCCACGTATATTGTGATATTTGGTCGAGATTATTTGGAGTTGAGGAAGCATCAAATCCAACCAATGTATTCATTGCAATCGTAGTGTTTTCTGCAACAAATTGAGCCTGAATAACAGGAACGAGTTGAACGCGAATTGTTACTCTTAGGTCCGTTGAACCATCTCCTTGTCCATCAGGATCATCAGTGTTGTCAACAACCAATTTGAGTGGTTGATTTGCAAGTGCAGATGGAACAACCCAACTGAATGAAGAAGTTCCATCAACAGCAAGAAGTGAAGCTCCTGTTAACGCGACATTCGATTGACCCGAGAGATAGTTGGCATTCATCGAATCCGTTTGTAAGTAAACATCTGCAAATCCTTGGAGGGACCAAGCGGTTACAGCAATCGTTGTTCCTTCCTCAAGTTGCAAAGAGGTTCCCTCCAAAAGAGTCACATGCCCATCTGGAATGATACCAACGAGGTCATGATAAGGCGTCCATGGAGTGTCTGTTAATTCAGAGACAGTCATGGAAATCCGTCCATCAACACCACCTTGGTCGCCTTGCCCTTGATCACCATCGTGGGCAAGATTGTCGATGATCACTGTCCATGATTTGGCGTTAATTGATGAAGGTACTTTCCAATGAAATTCGTATTGACCATTTGCAGATTCGGTCGAAGGAACTTGTTGGAATGTAGAACGATATGATTGACCTAAGAGGTAAGGCTGCAATCCTGATTCATCGAAAACAAGAACGTCGAGTGCGTCATCAATGACGGTAATCGAGAAGTCATAGACATCACCAGGTTGGAGGGTTCCGAGGTCAAAACGCATGCAAGCATCGTTGGCTACAGCAACTTGAGATGAGAGCGTTGATTCGGTTACTGAAAGGCACTGTGGTGCATCCCTACCCTCAGTAGCTTGTATGCCTGGAATCATTACCGAGCACATGAGCAGACCGATGAGAACGTATGCACGCTTTGATTGCATACCTGCGCCTTGATGACATTACACTTCAATGATGCGTTATGTTGTGCTGCTTCCATCCTTGTTCATTTCGTCGATAGAACGTGACATTACCATCAATATCGATTTGGAGGCGGTCTCCATCATTGGCATAGGTAATTCCACCAACATCTCCGTATTCTTCCATCGCTTCATTCAGCGATTCAGAGGCATCTCGAATTCGTGCAGAGAAATGCGTCAAAACAAGGTGCTCCGCTCCACAAGCCCTTGCCGTTCTTGCAGCACCCATTGCCGTGCTGTGGAGATGTTCCTCTGCTTTCGAATGCGATTCTTCTAAAAATGTAGCTTCGTGAACAAGAACTGTTGGTATACCGATAGGATGAATCGATTGTTCCGCAGTATCTCCGGATATTACAAACGAATGAGAGCTACGTCCAGGTCCGCGGAATGAAGATGCTTTGAGTATTGTTCCGTTTTCTTGCTCGATATCTGTACCTGTTGCGAGTAAACGGCGTTCCCCTTCATTAAGGCCTGCGAGAGTTGCTCGATCACGATCAAAAACCCCTTGGCTCGCTGCTTTTGTGATTTGCCACGCACAAGATGGTACACTGTGTTTCGTAGCAAGCGCGTCGAGACGAATCGTCTTGAATGGTTCTGGTTGAGGCATCTCATCATGCCAATTGAGCGAAGAAACATCGGGATTGAGTTCAACCCATCTGTTTGAATGTGGCTCTCCTAGCATCCAGCGAACCTCATATCCTAATTCAGTGGAGCTCGCTCCGAGTTGAAACCAAGCTCGATATTGATTGATGAGGTCTGCTGAAGGAGTATCTTCGGGAACGTTCGCATCAAATCCATCTGTTTCTAAAGCCTCTAGCATCACTTGAGAAGTTGGTCCATAAATCATCAGCGGATGCTTTCTGCCATCCAGTGCAAGGGTCTGAAGAAATGGAAGAAGACCCCATGTGTGGTCAAGATGGCCATGAGTCAATGCAATTGCTGCAATTTTGTGCGGTCGTAATGAAGCGGTTTGATCACTTCGTTTCATCATGCCGCGTTGTGCAGAATATCGAATTTGAAAACCTTCGCCTGCATCGATAACGACCAGCCCCTCTTCGGTGGAGAGGACACTACCACTTACATTTCTTGTCGATGTTGGCCGCGCTGATGCTGTTCCAAGAATATGTAATTCCATCATGTGCATTCTTCCTTAAGTGCGGGATATTGGTGTTTCTGGGAACCATCGAAGCACAACGATGTCATTGATCGAACGTACCCAACGCCAAGGTATTGCAACATGAATTGAGTCTAGGACAAGTTCTGGAGGTGTGTCTCGAACGAACAAATGCGTACACGTCATCGTTGAATGCTCGATAACCGTGTCATGAACGACACCAAGAAAACGGCCGTCCGGGAGGTAAACATGCAGACCTGTTACGTCTGTTAAACTACGTTGGCCTTTACCCATTTGACGCCCTCCTGTGTTGGGGGAAGCGGAACAAGGACATCAAACAAACGCTTGATTTCACTTGCCACGGTTGAGGTTTGCCTTCAGAGAAGGACGCAACTTTTCTGCACCCTTACCCTTGTTGAAGAGACCACGTCCACGCTTTCCAGCGGATGTCTTTCCACGGTAAGCACGGCCACGGTGGCTCATGTTACCATTTGCTTGACAGAAGACGCCGAGTTGCTTATCGTTGATGATAGCAGGGTGGTGTGTATCGAGCATGATGACTTCGAAGAACTTGTGTTTTCCATCTTCTCCAACCCAGTATGAGTTGAGAACTTCGAGGTTAGGGAAATGGCGTCCAACACGTTCCTCAGCCATCCGCTGTGTGTTCTTTGCCATTGTGATCTTCGAGATACCAGCCTTGGATGGCTTACGCTTCATGTGAATCTTACCCTTACGTAGACCACCACGTCGAACACGAGTTCGAATGACAACTACACCTTGCTTGGCTTTGTATCCAAGTCGGCGAGCAGCGTCGAGACGGGTCGGACGCTCGATTCGGCAGTTGACCGGCTCGCGGCGCCATTGGGCCATTCGAGTCTGTCGAAACATGTGCGGGAGAGCCTCTTTAGGCTTCTTCCAGGTTTCTCTTACGTAATGATGTAGTCCTTTTGCCATAGTATCAACTCAATGGAAGCAAGTTGCCGACTTTACACCCCTTTATGAGTCTGTCCATGGAAAACAGAGCCTGAGATATTCCAAATTTTGTCTAATCCAAAGTGTTACTGCTTAGTTGATAGAAAAGTGCATACACGGAGTAAAGCGCTATAGGTACTAAGATAACCATTCCAAATGCTGTTCCGATCGGGTCCATGGTCCTACCATCGATACGTGAGATATTGAGATTTCACCTAGAGACTACAAAGTACTCTATAGTCGAACTTAAAGATTGGATTTTCGAATATCCGTGCCAAGGATTGCTCGCCAGCCACCCCAGAGAGAATAGACGTTTTCATATCCCATTTCTTTCATCGATTGAGCTGCAATTGCAGATCTAAAGCCTCCTCCGCAATAGAGTACGATTCGATCAGATGTAGCAAAAGGATGTTTCTCAATATCCCGTTCAAGCACGCCTTTGCCGATGTGTATAGCTTCTTTCATGTGGCCCGATTCAAACTCATGGTTTTCTCTTACATCGATGATGTGCAACGATTCGTTATCGTTCATCATCAAGATAAATTCATCAATATTGCACTCGTTGATAATCGACCTTGAGTGCTCGACTCGACGGAGAAAGAGGGGACTGTGTTTTTTGCCCATGCCATGAGATTAAGCACTTGAACTTCAAGATATTCATTTGCCTCTTCGAAAACATCTGTTCATATAGTGCGTTCTGGACTTTAACATATGCTCGAATGCAATATAGACGCCCGTGGACAAACCGCACGCTTCATTACAGGAGTATCAGCAGTCTCTTTTGGCCTTCTTTTAGCAGTATTTACCCTTCTCGGAGTTCTTCCTTCAACGCTCGGCTGGATTGCCGTAGGTGGAAGCGTCTTCGGAGGAGCATTTGCCATTTTTGAAGCAAGGGCTGCTTGGTGCGTCGTTCGTGCAATGGGTTTCAAGACCCGCCTATGAAGAACTCAACGTTTCAGGTTCGTCAAGGGCTTTGCGCTCATTGAATTTGTCGATACCTAGCAAACTCAAGATAAGAGCACCCAATCCAAAGTAGAGGACGATATCCCACGATACTTTGAACACAAGTCTTGGAAGATTAGGCGTTACTGAGAGATGGACTGCGAGAAGAGCAACTCTCAGTGAAAACAGCGTCAAAGCATATGCCAATGGCCATTTGATTTCCTTAAACATCTGGAACCAGAGAACTGTCATCAAAATCATTGGACCACCTCCCATGAATCCCACCCAACTATTGCTTGGTGAAATTCGATCTCCAATGTATCCTCCTGTGAGGAAAAGGTTTCCTGGATCGATATCTCTTGGATGGGAAAGGCCGTCCAATTGACCCATCGTAGCCCACCATGTGAACCATGCTCCGATAGGAATCAATGCAAGAAGCACATGGCGAGTAGATTCCAACAAGGGTTTGTCCTGTCGAATTTTCAAGAAACCAAACTCTCGCTGCATCAGATAGAAAAAGCCCGTATAGAGAACCATTGTTGTTGCTCCTGCATAGGCGCCCCAACTGATGGTAACCCATGCAAATCCAACGAATCGAATCGGTGCAATGGAACTACGTTTATTCCCCCTAAGGCCTTCAACAATGGCTGTAATAATACACAGAATAAATATCGAGAGAACAACCCAGTCGATTGTATTGTCTTTGAACCACATCGCATACGGCAACAGTCCAAATAGTGCACATACAGTCAGAAGGGTTGTTTTGGAACGTATGGATTCTACATGCCAAAGATAGAGCAGAGATGATGATGATGCAAGAACAATCGAGGCGAAGAGCATCGACAACTCTTCTTGCTGAATCGTAACGATATAATCTCTTGTCAGGGACACTCCGAGTAGTCGATAATCACTGAGGAAGAAGGCAATGATGCAGATTATCGAGAATGGAATAAAGACTGTATTCGGCATGTGCTGTTCACAATTACGGAGATAATAGCGCTCGATAATGGCATATGCAAATATCATTAATCCAATTATAGACAAACGGGTTTCAGGATACATCACCGTCGTAATCAGGAGAAGGGCCAAGGCAGCCATATGCTTATTCTGGAAGTTATAATTCCGCCAGCGTTCTGTTTTCAACATTACAAATCCAATGATAAAAACAGACACAGGTAACACCAATCCCATTGGATAATACAGCCAAGCCGCTACATCTCGATTGTATGATAGTACGAGAGACCCTACAAAAACAGAAAAGAATCCTATACACGTTGATGCTCTAAATGCGGTGGAAAAACCTCTCTTATTCAAGATGTTAAACAAAACTGCAGTTAGTGCTATTATCGTAATCAAACTAAGTACAATATCCGTTGTTCGTATACCGATTTCATCGACATTGAGTCGTTCCCATTCAATCGTGGAACGTTCCAATCCATCCACATAGGTGTGGCCTTCTTCTTTCAACCAATCGTTACGAGCAACTGTTGCATTCCAGTTCCATTGGTCAATCGCCTCTCGCTTTTCTGGAGTCAAATCAAACGCATCTAACGGAATTCTTCCATGCACTGCATGAGGCAGCGGTAGAGAGAGTAACATCGATGGAAACGTGGCTAAATCTCGTTGATTTACGCCTTCAACCACAACACCTTGTTTGACATTAGGGCCCCACATGAAGGCTGCAACATCTCGTAGAATATCTAAGTCAGAACCATGTTGACCTGAATCTGTTAAGCCGTGATCTGAGGTAACAACAACCGTCCAGTCATCTGGAAGTAATTCGAATACTTCTTCTAAATTATCATCGATAAAACGAAGTTTATCCTTGTATTCATCAGAATCAACTGTACCATACCGATGGCCAACACTGTCGAGACCTGAAAGATGTGTTATGATGAGGTTTCTAGGTTGTTCATGGCCTTTGGGAACGGCCCCTGCCACCCATTCCTTGAGTGTTGCAAATCCTTCTTCGTCTCCTTTATGATAATCTGCATGGCCATATCGGGCTTGGGAAAAAGGAACCTTTTCTTTATCTGGAAGGAGATCTTTCCAAACGTAATCACCAATGATTCCGACATAATTATCGGGTTCTCCGTCACCATTTCCATCATGAGTTGAAGCAAGATTGAATCCATCAATACTTCCTGGATGCTGAGGATGGAAATTTTGTAACGCTTCGTTTGGCCTCGCAGGAACGCCTGTAGCCATTTCCTTAACGCACATTGCTGTCATCGTCAATGGATTGGTTCGAACTTCAAGGTAAGCGCCATCTTGGACACGCCGATTCAAATTGGGCATGAGTTCTGGGTCACTCATCATATCTTTGCGGCCGCCATCAAAGATGAGGAACAGGAACCCTTCTGTCAATGGCTCATCAGGGTAAGGCGATGGTTCGACTCCTTCCATAGGAACTGGTGTATCGGAAACGATGTATGACCCAGTATACAAGAGAGAAGGTAGACATAAAACAAGAACAAGTCCAATTGAAAGTGGAATCCTTTTTTTCATAACTAAGCCTCAATTCAGATGTTCCTTTCTACCAGATTATTCAAGAAGGACAAGTGTGAGCATATTATCGTTCCACCTACGAAATGAAACTTTTGTTCACTTTCTGGGGGAACATCAAACACCAAGAGCCTCTGGGATTTCCATGGCTCACCAGATTCAAGGTTCTGAAAAGATAGTGGAGACACTCCAAGGAGAGCACAGTATTGAGCTTGTTTTAGTCGATCGTGAAAGAGATACTGAACGCTTGAGAGAAGTCTGCCTTGAGCAAAGTATTCCACTTGAAGAGGGTTCAACCAATGATTTGTGGAGAATGTCGGCAGTAGGCACCACAGACGCACTCGCTCTTATCGGAAGAGAGCCAAAAGGAGAACTTGGAGAAATCTTTGCCAGAGGCGGATCTATCTGGCTTCTCGATGGAGTCCAATACCCAACAAATCTCGGATTTGGGATTCGAACAGTTGAGGTCAGTGGAGCGGATGCAGTTGTTCTTAACATTTCTAGAACCCACGAAGATCGACGCACAATTCGTCGCTCAAGCATGAGAGCAGATCGGTTCATTCCTGTTGTCTACAGTGATACTGAAACGATTATAGCAACGGCAAAAGCAGCAGGTTTCAGAATTATTGCTGCTGAAGATGTTGGTACTGTTGGCCCTTGGGACGCTGATTTGACAGGAAATGTTTTGCTCGTTGTTGGGGCAGAACGAGAAGGCGTTTCACAAGAAGTTCTCGATGCATGTGATGAAGTTGTTCGACTTCCAATGGATGGTTTTGTCCCCTCGTACAATCTTCAAGTGGCTGTGAGCGTTCTTGCGGTCGAAGCATTACGTCAACGCAATGCTAAGAAGTAAATCGTTCCGATCAAGATACTTCGGAGACGGGGCGATGGTATTCCCTACACAAAGAATTTTTTACCCTTCACGCTAGCAAAAAAAATATGCCGCAACTCTCAGTGGGCGATGATGCCCCACAATTTACACTACCAGCAATCGATGGAACTACATTTGACATGTCAGCAATGAAAGGGAAGCGAGTCATTCTTACCTTTTTCAGATTCTCATCTTGCCCATTTTGTAACATTCGAATCCACAATATCGTTAAGCGTTGGGATGAATTTGGTGACGATACTGTCATGGTTGGTGTTTTTGATGCCAAGATTGGGGAGTTAACAAAGCGTATGAAAAAGCACAACCCTCCTTTCACCGTTGTTGCGGATGAAACATACGAACAATATCTGCAAAACGATGTCAAGAAATCGTTGCTACGTGTACTTTGGGCCCCAATGCGTGCTCCTCTTACAATGCTCAAAGCTCTGCTCAAGGGTTACGTTCCACTGACCCTTTCAATCTCCAAACTTTCAACCATTCCTGTTGATATTCTCATCGATGAAAACGGAAAGGTAGTCAATGCCCATTATTGCAAAGACACTGTTGATCACATCCCAATCGATCAACTCATTGCGTTCTCGAAGGGTGAATGAAGTCAATCAGAGGGTACCCATTGCATGAACGGGTAAGCAAAGGGCTCCCATTGAAACGCT
>QXYA01000008.1 GCA_009887135.1 Candidatus Poseidoniales archaeon | reverse complement strand
CCAAGCATTTCCATTTCTCATAGCGATGGGCTTGCTTGTGTTGCTCTTATCGATGAAGGATGGACGGTTGGGGTTGATGCTGAACCATTGAATCGACCACCCAAACCAGCAGTATTCGATATGATGGCGAAAGGGGAAGAACTCAAACGATTAAATGATGGTAAAATCGATCCACTATTGGCTTGGACTGGGAAAGAAGCCATTCAGAAAGCCCTTCGAATGGGGATGCATTTCAACCCACGTGAAATTAAAATTCCAATTGGAGATTTAGAAAGGGAAATATCAATTGGAAATTCAAAAATGCAATTGAAAAATTTCTCACATCCTACGCACAAAATTACGCTTGCTTACGGTAAAGATTCAGTTCCAATTAGGTCGCCAGAAGAGGCCCTTCTTGAAGCGACAAGAGATGCCATGGATTCAGGAACATCTTGGGGTGTTGGGTGTTCCACGACTCGCAACAATAGTTGACTCACTTTGTCCAAACACGACTTGATTCCCACTCTAATCCAAGTAGAATTCCGATTTCTGTGAGTATAACATAGTTAAACAGTAAATACATGAGGTATGCGATCACTATTACGAGAAGCGAGGTGTTCACGACCTTTCTCCTCTGTCGCTTTACATCATCCAGTGTACAAATCCCACGATTTCTAAAATACATTACAAGACCAATGATGACGAATAGACTCGCTAATCCTAACATTGTCGGCCTGAACCACCAGTAACTTCCTGTTCCCCAATACAATGTGTCAGAAAGCGCAGCTGCACTGCTAACACTTGCTAAGCCGAACATGACCAATATGACGCTTGGCAAACAGCACATGGAGGCGATTATTGTTGATGTAGAAATCAACTTGATGAGGGAATTCGGGTCATCCTCGTTTTCTTCCATGCATATCCACCTCGTTTCTTACCGTTAAACAATTGTTCAGAAACATGATGCAAAAAGACCACTTTCTGATGGGTTCGTATAGACTTGAAGTGGTAATACAGGCGTTCCGTCAGACCATTTACCCATGTCTGATAGCATTGGAGTATCGATGAGATTTGCATAGGCGAAGTCAGCAGTGTTTAGATCACCTCGGCTATGAGCTACAACCCAATCAGCCTGTGCATCAATTCTGCGATAAAACGCCCAATCTGCAAGTGTATCATGGGCTTCATTTGCAGGAAGATAATGAGTTGCAACCAATCGGGGAAATCCATAGCGATCACTCGGTATGTAGATGAGCAATGTATGGTTTTCATCCACTGCACTGAACAAATCGATGTGATGTACACTATCGCATTGACCAACAGTCATATCGTCCTCACTTACGACAAGATGGACGAGAGTATTTTCCGGTAAATTAGTGTAATTAGGTAACCAGTTTTCTTGTACTGGTCTCCCTGCAGCCATTTCTGTATCGACAACGAGGGTCTGATTGCCCCATTGCTTATTCTGAGCCATTTGTAAAACCTGTAGAGAATATGCACCGCCCAAACTATGGCCACCTATCCACAAATGTTGTGGTAGGATTTTCAGATCACCTAATGTTTGATTGACAACATCATCCCTTGTCGTGTCCTCAATTCGTTCTTCCAGTAAATCGATAGCAGATTGAAGTGCATGCATTCTCGGTACATGATGTGGCCAATTTGACATCCCATCCTCTTCTACAAGTGTAAACGTGTCTGCTTCGTCAGGACGAACATCAGTTGGATATTGGATATAGGCTACGGCCATTCCTTTTCCTACTAAATGATCAATCCAATCTGTGTACGAATCAACAGATGGATTGTTGAAGGCATGGAGTAGGATTGCTAGCGGTACGCCTTCAATACCTGGGTCGCTTGGAAGTTGGGGTAGATAGAGGTAGATTGAGAAATCAATGTCTTCTTCGGTGGGTCCTTGGATGTCAGAGACGAGTTCAGGAATAGGATAGAGGTATTGAACGCGAACAGAATCGAATGGGCCTGCTTGTGCTCCATATCCCATTGTAGGTGCATCCGGTGGAGAAGGAGCAATTCCAATCAGAGCTGGTATGCCAGGCATAACAAGCCAAGCGGCAAAGAAGATTGTACACAAATGAAGGATTGTGTATGTTTTCTCTGTTTTGCTTTGTTCACGCTTAGGGAGATGAGGTGCTCCTCGCACAGCAATAGCAGATGCCAAGAGGAGAACACCGTATAGTGTTGGGAGAAGTAAAAACGCACCACGAATATATCGTATATCCATGAGCAAGAAGATAATCCAAGAGGCTAAGACGGCCCCGATTAAACTCATGAGACCTATGACTGAGAGTGGATGTAAATCAGTGCCTTTCTGCTTTCGAAGAGCAGCCCAAACGCTTGCTGCAAGAATAAGTGCAGAGAATATCGCAATCGTAGCAATATGCTGACGCAGAAAGAACGTCCAAGCCAGTGTTCGTATTGCTTGTGGCCAAATGGCATTTTGAATTGGTTCTCCTAGAAGAAGTAGGTAAATTGATTCAGATAAAGCGATAACCGCACCTAGTATGAGTGCAATCGGATGAAGAAATGATGATTGCAAGACTCTTTGGTAGAGGGTGAGCGTCTCTTTCGCTTCATCCTCCATATGCTATGGAACGACCTCGGGTTCAAAAAACGTCGTTCTTAGAATCAAGCATTAACGTTACGAACTTCGGGTGTTTGATCTGCAATCATAAATTCAAGCATTGCAGCCCACATCACGAATTCCATGCTCTTCTTGAGTTCCTCTTCACCACCAACAACCTCAATCATGTTGTCAAGTGTATCATCAGGTGAGTGGTATGCACTGTAATCAGAATCATATGCGCCTAAGTGGAAAATTGTTTGAGCTCCTAAGTCCCTGAAAGTAACGTGGTCCGATCGTCCGAATGTATCCTCATGGACATCCATAACGAGGTCTTCATGTTCTGGCCAATGTTGGTCGCAGCCAGCTCCGTAGGTGCCTTCGATTCGCATGTCCATCGGTGCTCCAAGAATATCTCTGTGAACGTGATCTAGAATAGTGGTGATCTCAACATCTTGGACTTCTGGATCAATATCTGGCCCTGACCATGCGTGGTATGGATATGGTTCTCCAGTTGGCTTTATTGCAGGATAGGAGATTCCCATCATATCCATATTGATGTAGAAACGGAGTTCCTTGTCTGTGGGTAAGCAGTAATCACAATCATTGTTGGCAAAGGAACTCGATCCACGTAGCCCTTCTTCTTCTGAAGACCAAAGGGCTAGGAATGTGTCGCATTGAACTTCGATTTCGACGAATGCTTTTGCGAATAACATCATGCTAACAGTTCCTCCAGTGTTATCGTATGCTCCTTCATAGGTTCCGCCGCCAGGAGGTCCCCCCGGTGGTGCAATGTCCATGTGTGCTCCCATTCCTTGGACACAAGAATCATCACGACCTTCCTTCCATGCAATGACATTCAAACTTTCAGGTTCAGTTGGATTTCCATGGTCTGTGACACGGAGAATGTGAGTTTCGTAGCCTAGTCCTTCAAAATGACCTTGAAAGAAAGAAGCCGCACGCTCAAATGCAGGGTTTGGAGTCCCCATCCATCGATTGATGTATCCTCCACATTCTGTCGAGTCCGTGCAAACACTTGTGATAAATTCCATTTTGTCAAGCCATTCCTCACCGTTCACAATTGGTGTTCCGTTTGTGATAGGCATCTCCAGTGCTTCACCAGTGCCATCTGGGTGTACAATAGTGAGCGTAGCCTCTTCGACGTAAGGTGTGAGGAGGAATTTTCCGTTGATTTGGTCACCAGTTACAGTTACGTATCCATTTGGAAGGATGGTGTCGTTAACGAAGAGCATAACCCCTGTCGGAACAGAAAGAGAACGACCATTTCCTTCGAGAATGAATTCATGCCACTCACCAGTTCGAAGCGTTACGTCTTGTGGAGGTGTGAAATCGATTTGAAAGATAGACGAAACAATTGGTTGATCTTCTGCACCTTCTTCACCAAAGCATCCTGACAAAGAAGCAAGAAGCATGAGTGAGACAAGAAAGAGGCCTTTGGAGGCTTTCAGCGTCTGCATGGTTAACGCTGTTCGCAATTCACTCATAGCCTTTGTCAATGGAGGTGCGGATAGCGGGAGTCGAACCCACGACATAAGGTTGGAAACCTCAGATGATAACCACTTCACCATATCCGCACTGTGGTAATCCTTGCGAACAATCTCTCCTCTTTGAGCGCATCGGTCAAATCGGTTCACTTGACTTCAGGCGGAAGCGGAGTGGCATCGTAACCTAACTCAACTCTTCTTTGTTGAACAACATCTTGATCCGACATCATTCGATTGTACAACACTTGAGCGGCTTGTGTTTTACGTTGTTCATCATCCTTTACTTGACGAGCTTTACCACGAATAATGAGCATTCCAAACAAGAAGACAAAGACGATCATCGCTGCAAAGATTTGGAAGAGCGTTGAATCCAGAATAGTATCCCATCCGAATTCATCTTCAACATCAGATGAAACTGAACTGTTGTATACATTCAATCGTAATGACACAGTATCCATAGCAACCTCTGCCCCTGGTTCTGTAACGGTCAATACAAGGTCATATGTTCCTTCTGAAAGAGCCTGGCCAGTGAATATTTTCTGTTGGAACGGATCGGAATCAGTATTAAAGATCATCAATTGAGAACTGGTTTCTGCATTCACACTACTCGAGGATTGCCAGTCAATACGTGCCGTAAATCCATCACTCATAGTGGTGGTAACAGTACATGTAAACACGAAGTTGGAACCTGTGACAGAATCGATTGTTATTCGATCAGGTGAACATTCAAGTGTTGCTTCTCCAGCATTTCGATTCGGATCATTTGGCCAATGGTCAGGCTTGTGTGCGCCGGATGTTTCGTTATTACCCCAGCCATCACCATCCGTATCTTGGTATTGTGAATCATGCAATGGGAATGCATCTTCTGAGTCGGCATAGCCATCACCATCGGTGTCTGGGCATCCTTGTAAGGTTCCAAGGAAAGCCGTACCATATTCGTCAGGACATTGGTCTGGAGCAGTACCTGAATTTTCATCTCCAAATCCATCCATATCATCATCATACCATTGTGTTACATCATTTGGCCAAACGTCATTAATATCGGAGTAACCATCCGAATCTGTGTCTAAGCAACCAAAGACATCATTGGTCGAAGTTCCTGCTTCCAGAGGACAGAAATCGCCTTGAGTTCCGTTCACTTCATCACCAAATCCATCCGAATCTGCATCAGTCCATTGTGTTGATTCACCGAGGAAATCATCGTTTAGATCCGACATACCATCATTATCTTCATCAGCACAACCAAATGAATCTCTGAATGAACTGCCTTGTGTAGTGGGGCAGTCATCTGCTTCGAATCCACTAGGATTGTCTCCAAATCCGTCGTTATCTTGGTCTGCATTCTGAGTCGCTTCGAATGGGAATGCATCTGAACCATCTGACATATTCCACTGAGCATCGGTATCAGAGTAACCATCGCCATCAGAATCGAGGCAACCAAAACGGTCGAAAGTGGAATTGCCAGCAATCAACATGCAACCATCTTCGAGGTCATCGTAGCCATCACCATCAACATCAGATGACCGAGCAGGGTCTGATGGGAATGCATCATTATCATCGGAGATTCCATCGCTATCAGAGTCAAGGCAACCATAGCGGTCGACGGTTGATGTACCTGGTATTCCTGGGCAAGCATCCGGTTGAGGCCCTGTTGCATTGTCTCCGAATCCATCGGCATCTTGATCGAGCCACTGGTATTTGAGAGCAGGTAACTCATCGATTGTATCATCCCATCCATCACCATCAGAATCCACACAACCGTATCGATTTCCTTGAGTTGAATTTCCGATAGTCCCTGGACAAGCATCTGGAGTGGTTCCTCCAAGATTATCTCCAAATCCGTCTCCGTCAACGTCTGACCATTGGGTCGGGTCGTCTGGTTGTTTATCTTGACTGTCAGCCCATCCATCTTGGTCTACATCTAAGCATCCAAATGTATTGTTTTGCCATGAATCTCCAAACTCTGTTGGGCAAGCATCTGGAAGGTTTCCAGAGGCATTGTCTCCGAATCCGTCTCCATCTTGGTCTGTCCATTGTGTCTTATCATAACGGAATGCATCAGCACCTTGAGAAACATTCCAAAGCCCATCAGCATCAGAAATTCCGTCTCCATCTTGGTCAGGACAGCCGATTCGATCGACGGTTGAATTTCCACCTTGCGTTGGGCAGTCATCTGGATTTGAACCCGTTAGGTTATCTCCAAATCCATCGTTATCAGAATCAGCCCATTGGCTGACATCGGTTGGAAATGCATCGGCTCCTTGTGCAATGCTCCATGTACCATCAGCATCAGAAAAACCGTCTCCATCTGTGTCAAGACAGCCATTTCTATCGGCTGTGGACGTTCCAGCTACGGATGGACAACCATCTCCATTTGTACCCGAAGGATTATCTCCAAATCCATCAAGGTCTGAATCTGCTTGCTGTGAAGCGTCGTTTGGAAGAATATCAGCACCATCTGCAATGGTCCATATCGGGCCATTTGTACCTAGCAAATCCTCATCAGAGGTACCATCGTTATCCGAATCAGGGCATCCAAATCGGTCTGTAACAGAGGTTCCTGAAACAGTGGGGCAATGATCAGGATTGGTTCCTGTAGGCTCATCGCCAAATCCATCGCCATCAGCGTCTGCCCATTGTGTAGAATCATTCGGGAATGCATCATCGCCATCAGCAAAGCCATCATTATCGAGATCAGAACAACCAAGATTTCCTAATTCAGTTGAAGTTCCAAAGGTTGTTGGGCAATTGTCAGCGTTTGAGCCTGTTGAATTATCTCCGTAGCCATCACCATCTTGATCTGCCCATTGGCTCGGTTCAAATGGAAACGCATCAGCCCCCTCTGCGCTAGTCCAAATCATATCCCCATCCGAATATCCATCACTGTCAGAATCAAGGCATCCAAATCGATCCTCGAAGGATGTACCTGCAGAAGATGCGCAAGCATCACCCTGAGTGGCCGGCATTGGTTCATCACCGTACCCATCACCATCAGAGTCAGTCCACTGGGTTGAATCACCCAAGAATGCATCAGCTCCGTTTGCAATGGTCCAAACTGAACCGTTGCTGCCGGTTGGGTCAGGATCAGATGAACCATCTCCATCTTCATCAGGACAGCCATTCCTATCTCGTGAGGAGAAAGCCTTCACAGTATTACAAGCGTCTGCACCGTTCGAAACAAGCCAAACACCATCGTTGTTGGAATACCCATCACCGTCTCCATCTAAGCATCCAAATCGGTCGAGAGTTGAATTACCAAGAATAGAGATACATGCATCTGGTTGGAAACCAATGCCGTTGTCCCCGTATCCGTCGAAATCTTGGTCAGCCCATTGTGTGCTTTCTGATGGGAATGCATCGGCACCATTCGAAACAAGCCAAACACCATCTGGATTTGAATAACCATCTCCATCGCTGTCAGGACATCCCGCTCTGTCAATGGTCGATGTACCATATGTGCTAACACAATCATCGTCATCGTCGATGACCCCATCAAGGTCTTCATCCTCTGTGAGATTAACCAAATTTGTTTCCTGATTCAATGCGAGTGAGAAAAACTGTGGACCACGTGGGACATTTGTTCCGTTAACATGGACTTCCCAAGTACCTTGGGCTGGGTTTGCAACCTTCAATCCTCGAAGAGTATCAACATCGTTAGAGAGTTCAGTCCAAGTCCCCGAAGGGTCTTTGATCGCTAAATCGAGATCGTTCACGAGGTTTACGCTTGCTATAGGGGTGCTTTCAGGATCAATCCACGAAAGTGCAATGTTTAGGTCTGGTGCAGATGCTGGGACGTTGAAACTCCATCCACGGTTAGCTCCGGTTGTAACACTTTCATTTTCGATAAACGTCGTATTCAATGCGTTTCTTAGGTCGACTCGTCCCCATCCTTCGTGGTTGTTTGGAGTTGATTCTCCAGCGCCGTTTGTTGCTGAGTTATACTGACCGACCCTATAGGTTGCACTAACTGCGAAGATGGCTTTGATTAAAGAGGAACTAGGATCTTGATGCCCAAGGTTGTAGATTAAATGTTCAAGCAGTAAAGCGGTCGCTCCTGCAGTCAAAGGAGTTGACATGCTTGTTCCTCCCATGTAAACATAGGACGAGTTGTAGGGCATCCATCCAACTGACTGAGTGTTGTATCTGGTTAACGTCGATAGAATGAAGGTTCCAGGGGCTACTATATCAGGTTTCAAACGATTATCATCAGTTGGTCCTCGACTTGAGAATGCTGCTAATCCACTGATATTGTCTGCGAGCCTATCTGTGCTAACAGGAGGGGAATATTTGGTTGACCCCCATGTGCTAGTTAGGGTGGGTCGGTTATTTTCACTTGCACCAACAGTCAGTACATTCTTTGCACTTGCAGGTGCGCCGAGAGAATCAAGATCGACTTCTCCGTTTGAATTTGAATCAATCCCGCTGTTTCCTGCAGAGAAAAGAATTGTCATGTTTGAATACTGGCGGGCTGAGATGTCGGCTTGCATTGATGAAGTTGTATAGGCTCCATTTACTGAACCACCCCATGAATTTGTATGAACTCTTGATCCATTGTCTGCACCCTGTTTGAAAAGTTCAGTTAGGTTTGAAGGAAGCCCGTTTAATGAATATCTGTAATCTTTTGGAGTTGTTGGATTGTTCGCACACCACGCCCCTATTGCTTGGAAATACAATTGCGCTTCCGGAGCTAAGCCTTTGATTGTGCCAGATGAGTTTGTTCCATCACCGAGAACAGAACCCGCAACGTGGGTTCCGTGGCCATCAATGTCTGATGGTCCATCATCTGCAACACTTCCGCAACTGCTTGCTTCTGAACTTGACATACCCCAAGATACAATGTCAAGAATATGATCAGAAAAGTCAGCATGCATGGTCGAATCATTAACTCCGCTATCAAGTCCTGAATCGGCAACTGTCACGATAATTCCTGTTCCGTCTAGATTGTTCCAAGAGGAATCGATACCGGACATGATGCTTTGATCCCATAAATGGTCTGCTTTCATCACTTCATCAGCGACATCATTTTGAAATTCAAACCAAGGTTTTTCTTCAATCCACTCGATTTCGTTCTGACTCGCAAGCCACGATAATGCGGATGATGACTTTTTGATATCCATAGTAGCAAAACGGCCAACGTGATATGTGACTTCAATATCATTTCTCTCGTAAATTTCTTGTGGCAATTCATTTCCGCTTAGTGCAAGATGAATTGGAACGTATTCACCGTGATAATAGTAGGATGATGGGCCTATGTCATGTCCAAGGAGTGCCTTAGCAAGTCTTGTTCGGATTTTGTCGGTGGGGTCGATTTTTACCAATCCTTCAACACCTAAATCATCGAGTTGTTTGGTTGAATGACTGTTCAATTCGCAATGGAATCCGTTGTGAGGTACATATGAGAAACAATCAATTCCAGCCTCTTTTAGTTCACCTTCCCATTCAGTTGGTACGGGATAGGTGTGAGTGAGGATGTAATATCCTGAGAGGACCTTTTCATTGGCTCGCTCAGTCCAATCTTCAACTGGAGTGACAGTTGCATCTCGATACAATAAGCCGATGGTTCCTACACCTTCTTCTGCATTGTACCAGCCTTCAGCGTGGGATTTCGTGGGATGGATTCCTAACTGGGAGAGAGTGTCAAGTTCTGCATCTGTATCAACAACAATTCCTGGTTGATTGCTGTTTGAGGAGGCTAGAGGGGCGATTAATTGCGTCAGCATAATCGTAACGAGAAAGAAAGAAACGCGCATGCGTCGAGTCGCCATGATGCTATCTTACCATCGGTCACTCATGAATGATTTGCATACAACTTCGTTTTTCAATTTACGAGGATTCAAAGGAAATGGGCTGTAGCCCCCTCCATGCGTGGAAGGAGCGGGGCACCTCAAGATTCGATGGCACCATCGGAGATCAACGAAAAATCGCAGGTTCTTGGCCGTCAGATTTGGCGTGTTGTACCCTATGCGAAACGGTATCCTGGTAGAGTGTTGTCAGGTGTACTTGGTAACGCAACAGCCCGTTTCTTCGATTTGATGCCATTCGTAGCCATTGGTTTAGCGGTTGACTATTTTACGGGAGGGGGTCTCTCAGGACCACAGATTATTCAGGATTTCGTAACCTCGTTCGGTGGAGATCCAGCAATTGGTTACGGTGTGTTGATTTTCCTCGGTTTCTTTTGTCTTGCAATTTTCCAAGGTATCTCTGAATATTCATGGCAAACATTAGGGTACAAAATTCAACACGATTTACGAATGGATGCGACTAGGTCCCTTATTGCAATGGAAGCCTCGTATTACGATATGAGGCAAACCGGACAGATTATGTCTGTTCTATCAAGCGATGTAAATCAACTCGAGGATGTTGTATCGGATTCTTCTACATCGATTATACGGATTGTCGTAACATTCCTTACTGCTTTCCTTATTCTTGTCTTCATGTCGTGGAAACTCGCCATCGTACTCTTCGGACCAATCATCTTGATCGTTCCTATCGTGTACTGGTTCTCAACAAGCGTACAGCGCAAGTATAGGAAGCAACGAGAGTCAACTGGAGACATCACTGCAGTTCTGGAGAATCTCATTTCAGGTATCGCAGTTGTTCAAGCGTACAATGCTGAAGCATGGGAAGCACAACGCGTAGAACGTGAATCCGGTTCCTACAAAGAACAGGCAATGGAAGCGAGTAAAGATCGTAATCGCTTTGTTCCAATGATTTACGTTGTCGCAGGTATTGCGTTCGGCCTTCTCGTTACAGCGGGTGGGTGGCTTGCCAAGGAAGGCGAAATCACGACAGGGCAACTTGTTACATTCTTGTTGATCAGCACACGTATGACCATGCCAATGTTCATCTTTGGAATACTTGTAAATCAACTTCAGCGTGGAGAAGCTGCTGCAAGGCGAGTCTTCGCAGCGATTGATTTGGAACCGACAATCGTCGATGCAGATGATGCTACAGCACTTCTTGGACCAATTGAAACGATTGAATTCAAGGATGTACATTTCACATATCCAAACACTTCGACAAAGGTGTTGAGTGGCATCTCGTTCTCTGTAGCTGGAGGCCAATTCCTGGGGGTCATGGGCCACACCGGAGCGGGTAAAACAACAATCTTGAAACTGTTAATGCGATATTATGTTCCCGACAGTGGAGAGGTCTTAATCAACGGAAATGATATCAATAATTTCACGTTAGAAAGTGTTCGTGATGCGATTGGATTTGTTAGTCAAGATCCATTCCTTTTCTATGGGACAATTCGAGACAACGTAAGATACAATCAAGAAGCAACTGAGGAGGATCTCAGCGTAGCGCTGGAACTCGCAGGTGCTCTCGAATTTGTTAAGGAACTCGAAGATGGAATGGAAACAATGGTCGGCGATAGAGGTGCCAAACTGAGTGGCGGGCAGCGTGCAAGAGTCTCTCTTGCTCGTGCATTGTTGAAGAAGCCATCTTTGTTAATTCTCGATGAGGCTTCAAGTGCACTCGATGCTGAAACAGAGCGTCGTATTCAGGAGAATCTCCTCAGTACAGGCTCTGGTAGAGCGACCATTGCGGTTGCACATCGTCTGAGCACAATTCGTAACGCCAATGAAATTCTTGCAATGGTTGATGGTGCAGTGGTTGAACGTGGCAAGCACGATGAATTGCTTGAACACAAGGGTGTTTATTCCAGTCAATGGATTATTCAGACTGGCGACATGGCTGGGCTTTGATCACGTTCGCTTAAGAATTGGGCGAAGAACAGTTTCAATCTGTTCTTTCGCAGAGACTGGTATGAAGGTCTTATTGCCCCAAAGGATAACCAATGAAATAAGGAAAAATAAGGGTATTCCGATGATGAGTGACCATATAGCTACAGTCAACTCGAGGATGTAGTGGTCCTCAAAGAATTCAGAAACGACAATTGTTGAAATGAGTATTAGCACCCGTAAAAGAGACAGAATAGACCGGATGGACAACCATATCTCTTCCTGATCAGAAACATCATTCTGAACCTGCTCAGGCATGCTGACCCTTTTGAATAAGGCTACAAAGCACTTGTGCTGAGTTGTGGGGTTGTAAGATGATTTTCACTCAAAGTGTACGCTCACGGTCATCAATTTGACGACCAACACCAGCAGCTCCGCCTGTTTTACGGACTTCTCTCCACGCCTTGTTGACGCCTTGTCCGTATGCCCAATGAGCGAGGAAGACAAAGAGTGGTGCGAGTGCGACAGTTCCGATGGATCGATGAGGGCTTGTTCCAATTGCAGCACCCAACCAAGAGAGTCCGATGTAAAAGCCCATGAGGCCGAGTATTCCGTGGACAGCCACTCGAGACCAAGTCCAATCACCATCAAGTGAAAACCAAGGATAGTCCGTTGCTCCACCAGTTGCGATACCAGCAACAAGCGAGAGGATAGCAACAGCAGTTAGCCAAGGGAAGAATCCAATGGCAGTGTGTGACCAAGTAGCTATTTCTGGCCACCGCTTATTCGCAACCATTCGAGTATATCCATAATTCCTCATTTGTTTCATGTAAGGTTTGAATGGACGTCGTCGTCGATGAGGCATGACATTCGATGGGTCGATGAAGAGTTTGTGTCCTTCTCGCTGAATCTTTGCATCTAGAACAACATCCTCTGCCCCAATGCATCCTGGTTCGAAGAAATTAACTTGACGAAGATTTGCCATACGATGAGCACAGTTGACACCGGGATTATGGGTGATGGGGACTAATTCTCCTCTCGGTTGAGCACCATAGCGTGTTCCAGCGGTCATGAATTTTGTACAGAATGCGACATCAGCACATTTTGCTCCAAACGGATCATCATCAGGTGCAAAGTTGGGTCCTCCGACTGCACCAACTTCAGGATCCTTGAACCATCGAATAAGTTTCTCAGCCCAGTCAAGTGGTGGTACGGTATCATCATCAGTGAACAGAACAAGGTCATGGTCCATCTGACGGAGTGCAAAATTGCACGCATCGGCTCGATTTGTGGATGGGTCTTCGATCCAGGTCGCTCCGTATTTCTCGCATACCTCTTTGGTATGGTCTCTTGATTTCGAATCCGAAATTACAATTTCAATATCGGGATATGTTTGCTGTGTCAGGCGGTTGAGGACGATGTCCAACTCGTCTGCATTGTTGATAGTCGGTATGAGAATGGCAACCTTGTAAGGAGTTCCATCCTCTTTGAGAACCTGTTCCACCATGTCAAGGGCACAATGAACTCACATATCAAAAAGATGTTTCACTCTTCGGCCGTGGTTTTAGACATATTTTTCACATCACGAATGGCGCTTGATACCTCTGGTAACTCTGCTAATTTCTTTTGGGCTCCTTCAGTTACTTTGAGTGAGTCTAATTTCTTGCCCGCTGGAATGAGCCTTGCATCATATGAGGCAACT
>QXYA01000079.1 GCA_009887135.1 Candidatus Poseidoniales archaeon | reverse complement strand
GTCCACCCCCTTTGACCGCTCGGGAACCCCGGCACGTATGCTTCCCTCGATGGTCTTCTTCTTGACTATTCCTCTTCATCGATATCCATCAAATCCAACGGACGTGGCGGTGGTTTGATGCTATCATCATCGAGGTCAAATTCATCATACAAGTCTTTGATACGTTGCTTACGCATGAGGTAGGTTGCAACAACTGCACCTGCTGCAAGAATGAACAAAAGAATGTTCAAACCAAGTTCGGAAGCAGAGGATTTCTGATCGACAGAACCATCGGTAACATCAGCTAAAGGAACAGGAATGAGAACGCTGTTGTTGTCCATCTCTAAGGTCATTCCAAGTCGTCCAGTCGTCCACGTTTCGATTTCCCACGTTATGCTCTCTCGTTCTCCGGCTTCAAGATCAAAGGTGATTTCACGTAGTTTGATGCCATCACCATCTTGCAGAATAAAGGAGGTCGAACCATTGAGATAGCCAATGTTCTCAACCGTCAAGACGATATCGATGATCTCGCCAACTGATGGTCTGTAAGGCGTCGCTTCAATCGAGACTGGAACAGGTTCGAACGCCATCCAAACAACATAAACTTCGAGTGGGCTGAACTCGGTTGCTTCACCAACCATCGGATTACCTGAACGGTCTTGATGGGAGAACCAGACGCTAAGTCGGTCACTCTTCTCGAATAAAACGCCTGTTTGCTCAACATTGAGAATTGTTTGGAACGATGTGATTTCACCAGTCGTACCGATTGAATCAAGGTATTTCTCTCCAATTGAGCCTTCTACAACCTTTCCAGCCCGTACATAGCACCAATGAACCATCGCCCCTCGTTCAGATACACCGTAGTCATCTGTGATATGTATTGTAATTGGAACATTGTTGAGATTATTTGAATCCAAGTCACTGAACGTTCCAAGTTCAAGAGCCACAGTAGGAGATTGTTCATCGATTTGCAGATCTATGCTCAGAGGTGATGAAGAATTGAAGACACTGCCAGTTAACCCAATGTTGAGTGTTGCCACACCGTTTGGGATGGTCATCCAATTGAGGACGAGACGATGGCTGCTCAAGCCAGTCATATCGATGGTTGATTCTGTTGAAAACGACGTCGCTGCGTTGTGAGTTACATTCCACATTACACGACTGTCAAAGGGAATATGGAGGGCTGGTTCCGATGTATTTTCATGAACAATGATGACGTCAATATCAGCAAAATCATCGAGCTGCAGCGTCAGAATATTATTTTGGAACGTTCCAAAAGGAGCCACTCGATCTTTCACATCATCGAGGATAAACGATACTCGTGTATGTGTTGTCCAATTCAAATATTCTAGATATGTTGCACCTAAACCAACGTCTTGATTTTCATCCTCGACGACAAGAGACGGGGTAAATCGCTGATCGCTCAAAGCGTCCATAGCATCCCAACGTAAGCGGAATGAAACGGTAATTTTCCATCTGAACGTGAGATCATCTTTCTGAGAGGTAACTGTTGGTGGAACCTCAAAACACATCACATCACCAGATGTTACATTGAAGCGTGGAAGATGTTCTATCCAACAATCATCTTGTTGTGAATTCAAGAGGCCAAACGTAATTGAGTCAAGACTTGAAAGCCCGTTTCCATCGATGAGATCAAAGGACATCGAATGTGTTTGCCCTGGGAATAAATATCCTCCAATGGCATCGGTAGTAAACGACTCTCGTACTAAGGAAGTAGGCTTCCCTGGTTGAACGTAGACCGTCGCTGCATCAGTTTCTTCTCCATAGGTTCCGCCTCCTCGTAATGAATTTCCAGCCAAATCAAAGCCAGATACCACGACACTCAATCGTCCCTCTTCGTATCCTGGTGAGAGGACATCACTGGTTTGGAGAAGTGGCAAATCAACTTCAGCTTCAAAGACGCCTCGGTTGATGTTTGTAGTAAATGATTGATATTCACTTTCTTCCATCAAGCCATTGCCATTTGTATCATCTCTGTCTTCGGCCCATGTGTAAATCGTCAATGGTGTTTCAAGGCCTTCCGCATCTTGAATCAGTAATCGAAGTGGAATTGGACGCTCAGGCATCCAGATATGCCCGTCTGCAGGCTGTAATCCACTCTGATCGAGGATTTCAACTGAAATCAAATCTGGTTTCGTTTCATCGTATAAGATTTCGAACGATGTGGACTCTGCAGTCCTATCAAAGGCTGTAGTGACTTGGTTTCCAGCAGGTCCACGACGTGTCAAAAGGACTCGAACTTCAATACGCGTACCGCTGATTAATTCGTCCGCATCGGGGATTGTCAGAGGGATTGAGAATTGACCGAATACATCGACTTCTGAGGTATTGCTGAGAGACCAGATAACTGGAATACCGGGCCATTCATCAGACCCTCCACTGATGTTCTTTGGAGGCACTGCGCGTGCTTCTACCGTCACTTGTGCTTCGCCTTCTTGCACCCATCCATCGGCAACTCCCTCGAATCGAACACGCCCGCTGATGAACATCGCTGTGTCTGGGTTAACATGCAATGGCCACAACGGTTGTGTCCAATCATGCAGGGCTCGTCCTTCATCATCATAGGCGCGGATGTCGAATGCCTCGAGATCGTTCTCAACATCGTTGTATGCTGTATTTTCAACCCATACTGCAGGACCGGTCTTCAATCCATTTTCATCGATTGCGAAAGCCATCCAATGCACATCATCGATGTCATCGTTTAGCCACGTACTCTCAAAGACCCATGTTACTGTGCATTCACTTCGAGTGCATGAAACGTTTGAGGAGGGGTGAAGCGAAGCAATACCCGCCCCTGAAGTTTGGATAAATCGTGGTGTTGTATCCAATCGATCTAATTCTGCAGTGATTCGTACATCGTTATGAGATGTTGATGGCCCCATTGAGATATTGATTCGTTCGAGAGCTGGTGCGATTGATTGCGGATTGTTTGGATCAGTGCGTGCGTGATGTGTCGTCACTTCACGAAGCGTCCCTGGTAACCATCGAGAAGCAGGGGCATCAACAACCGTGTCAATGAGGACTGGTTCGCTTGCCACTGTGAAATTAAAAACCACGCCACCGCTTGCAGTTTCTATCGAAATCGGTATGTCAATCATCGAATTTGAATCATTCGTACTCGAAGCATTGAGAACTGAATTGAGAATTGTATCTGAATAATAGATGAAGTTTAAGATGGACGGTTCTGATGAAGAACGCAAGGAATGTGCTGTTAAATTCGCATCTTGATCAGTCTGTAAGAACATCGAGATACGCCCCCAATCGTAATGGGTTCCTGTAGCGTTCGCAATTGAAGGATGTGTTGTATTAAATCTCAAACCAGGGCTTGTTACATGGATATATCGTGTTGTATTCGCTGGAACAAATGCAAGTACGGAATGAAGTTGATACCCATTGTAATAGTGATCACACATGGTGACATTGGTTGCATTTTCACCAGTTTGTACCTTCAGTACGAATTGGTCCATGAACTGATATTTCAAGACACCATTTTGTAGGAAAATACCTGTACGAGAATACCCATGATAGCCTAAATCATACATCACGGAAGCTTTCGATTCCCATTCAATATCACCATGTTCGTTCCCATGTTTGACGAATGAGCCATTTTCTACGGAGTAAAACTTTGTTCGTTCACTTAATCCTGTATCGTTTCCAGTAAGTGGATAAGGGAATCCATCAATGGCATTGTTTCCAATCGTCACCTGTAAATCATCGATTCCTGTTGAACATATCGGCTGAATCGTAAAATCCAGGAAGGTATCTCCTTGCGCCATATTTCTCGTTAAGTTAAGCCCCGTTGCATCCGTAGAAAATCCATATTGTCCTGAGGTCGAGTATGAAGTCGTCGTGGTAGGAATAGGTTGTGAAGTGTATGAAGTGGTTTGCAAGAAATGAGTGAACGGAGGGTAGAACCCGGTTCCAAAACCTGTTAAATTGGCACCACGGTGCGTTACAATGACTTCTCCCCAGAAACATTGGGGGTAAAACGTGTTGAACATGGTGGTCGATGAAGGTGCTGAAATGTATCCATTTGAATCAACACTGAGGTTGCTTGTAAACGACAAGGAATTGGTTTGTACTTGATACGCTCCAAATGTTTGCTTGAGCCCAAGCCCGAGGCGTTCAACCGTCGGTGTTACCAGAATGTCTGTGGTTGACATGTGAACGACAATACGTACCGAAGAATACTCTTCTGGGTTGAGCAGAATTTGTTTTGGTGCTGTTATTCGCTCATACTGAGGAATGATGTCTCCGTTCATATCCATGATGCTAAACCGTAGCGTTGTATTTTGAGGTTGAATCGCACTCGCATCTAGCACACCATAGCCAAACACTGGATTTGGCGTGAACGGTTCAGAGACCCATTCTCCTTCGTTCTCAAACAGTGAGATCTCAATTCCAGCATCGTCGATATACCATCCATCTCGTTCTACGAATTCGTCTGAGAAGAAGGAGAAGCGAAGGCGTACAGATTCGCCTGAAAGATTGGTGATATCCGCTGTTTTCAGTTCAAAGCCACGTATGACGCCATGGCAACCACCCGTTACACGTGAACCGTCGAGAAGACCTTCTCCATAGAATGGAGAATTGCTGTTCACTGTTGAAATTCGGTCATGGAAGCCACCAGGATCTGCTGGCAAGTACCACCAATTCAATCCTCCATCGGTTGAAAGTGATACTGCTCCACCATCCCATGCAGCTTCTGTGCAAATCCATTGTCGGAAGGTGAGTTGTGATGTTGCGTTGGTTGGCAAGCGATATTCAGGAGAGATAAGGTGTGCATATGAGTTTGCACGATACTGTCCATCGAGTTTGATTCCAACTCCGTTTTGGCCTGAATGCCATCCGTTTGGACCTTGTCCTGACGAGTTGTTCACTGTCCCAAGCGTCCATCCTTCTCCACGAATGTTCTGAATTGACCACCCTGCAGGCGCATCGTGAGCATCTTCAAATGAATCAAAGGCGGTTCTTGGTCCATTGACACCCATGGTGGAAACCCATTGCCATTGATTTGGAGCACTTACATTGTCGAGCCATCCATCGATTGAGCCATTGCTATAATCTGGCATGTTCGTGAAATTATTCAATACGCGCTTGATTGGCGTGGCCGTATTGGCACCTGAATGGAGAGTGACATCGTCGATCATGATTCCTTCCCAACCCGAAGCTGGAGCAGAACCGCCATGATTGACAATTGCATCTGTTTGGACATTGAACTTCAGCAATCCATACGAAGCATTGCTATGACTGGACACTGTGTTTGGTACAGGATAGAACATTGGTAGCCATGCAAAGGACTCATCAACGTAGAATTGACCTTGATAGGCCACCCCGTTACCAGGCAAGCCCGGAAGAGGAGTCAAGAGTACCCAGGAAGTTCCATTGTCGAGTGAATACCAGATGGTCATGCCATCGTTGGAGCCACCTTCAATATCCCAATTCGAGCGAATTTCAAGTTCAATTGGCGAAGCAAGTCCACTGAAATCTACGGGCATAACCAGTGTCCCATCTGCGTTTGGCGCATAATCGCCACTCAAGTTTCCGTGGAACCATGAACCTGGTTCATCTCCTTGATTATGCCATGTCAGATTATCGATAAACCAGCCACCTCGTTGAGAGATATCGTCACTCATATCCGCACACATTCTGAAGCGCATGGATTGCGATGAACTGATGTTAGCGAGATTGTCTAATTGGAAATGGACTGAATCCCATTGGAGTGATGAACCACTCCAAACAGATGAATAAGATTGAACCGACGTTGGATGAGACGATGCTACTGTGGTGTTGTAACCACTTGTTGGAATCAATTGCTTCCATGCTTCTACATCATCGAGAGTATACTCGACCCAAAGGGCGTCGTTTGATGTAACTGAGCGCCAATGATCAAATGAAAGTGAGAGATTCCGAACAACTTCAGGTGTTGAGTACCTCGGAGACAGAATACAGGAAGTCATGTTCTCTGTTAGGCTTAAATCTGCACCAAAGGCGAGAGCGTGCACTCCATTGCTTGCACTTTGTGGTTGCTCTTGCCCCTGAAGTGTTGTCACATTGACAACCGTCCAATCATATCCATCTGGCCCCATTCCAAGCCAACCTGTTGGGACCCTGGTCGTGGTTTCAAAATCCGTCAATGATCCCAATGATGTATCTGTAGAAAGAGAGAGTTTACCGCCGTGAGCGAGCGAGGAAGTGTTGTCAAACGTTCCATTCAACCACCCTCTGTCATAACCTGTACCGTAATACGAACCACCGTCTGCAACAGGAGTCCATTCAGTCTGAATTCCCAAATAACCTCCGGTTATCGTGTGGTTTGCAGGCACCTGAACGATGGATGAAATGTTGGTAAGAACAGACTCATTGCCAGGTGTTGGTGTTAATGTGATTCCACCAGATGATGTTATTGTGGGCGCACCTTTTACAAGAGTCGAGGGCCCAACAAGTACCATGAGTGCTACGAGAAGCACTGCTTTGTACTGATTTGAGGGCATGTTCATCCATCTCACCTTGCTTCGCAAGGTGAGGCATTTGGTATGAAGCCTCGTCTGTTCTGTTTAAGTCCGCGCAAGAGAGTTCAAAGACTCTAAGAGTAAGGCTCGGATGATGTCGAGCGACACCATGCTTACGGACCTTCAAGCCCGTGAGATTCAGGAGCAGTTGTTCGCCACATATCGCCAACAAACCAACCGTCAGGTTCCCGTCCATCTACCTCGAAAGGACTTCTGGGAAATGGTCAAGCGACTCCTCACAACCCTTGATGTTCAGATTCACAATATGATCCGCCAACATGGTGCTGACTTGCGAGTACAGAATGAACAGAAGCGCCAAGCAAATGTTCGACACATCGCATCAGAATTAGCTCGTCGCCGATTGGTTGCAATGATGCAACATGCTGCATCACAATCGCTTCGTATGGCCACAAGTGCAACCGATAATGCAACTGTTCTCCCGCCATTGGATTGGCAAAAAACAGACGGTGCTGAACGTCAGTTGTACACTGCAATTCAAACAGAGATGGATCGATTCAAGAAGACCATTGGATGGCAGGAGATGCAAGATGGACTTCGTGGAGAAATGGAGTTTGCAGCACCGACCCATAAACCAGGGACGATGCAATTGGGTGATTTTACTGAAAAGCCGATTACGAATCAAGCACCACCTGACTTGATCTTTGAAGATCAACGACCAGAACCTGTGGATACAATCGATATCGATGAAGAAGATCGGATTGCTGCTTTGGAATGGGATTCTATGGAACCAGTACCAATGCCTGAGCCATCTGAAGAAGATGTTACTCCACCCGCACCGCTTCCCCAGGCGCCATCGAGCGAGGGTAGGCATAGTGCAGCCATGGAACTCGCCCCATCAGCAACATCGGCAATTACTGATGATTGGATGGACGAGACTCCAAAGGAAGAAGAGAAGGTAGTCGAGACGACGCCTCTCATTCGAATACGAATCCTTACTTCATTCGATGAAGCAATAGCAACAGCAGACGGATCTGAGTTGATGTTACAAGCAGGAGATGTTCACAATTTAGAGACCGGTATGGCTCAGTGGCTCATCGACTCTGGTGCTGCAGAAGCTGCACCATTGTAATCAAAACATCTTGAAGAATCAAGATGGCTAAGCCTGTTTAGATTAGAACAACGTTTCAGAAAAACGTTTCACTTCAGTTTACAGTACGCATCGATAACTCGATGGTGACTGAATCAGGAATGTCGATCTTTGCGACTTGTCGCAGAGAGGTTTCATCCTTACCGGAGTTGATGTGCATTTCCAACAATCGCTTGTGAACTCGGAGTTCCCAATGGTCGTAGGTTTCGCTTCCTTCACCATCAGGTGCACGTCGGACAGGAACGACCAGACGGCGTGTTGGTAGAGGAATTGGACCTCGAAGCTTAGTATCGCTTTGATCGCAGATTGCACGAATGTGGCTTGCTACGCGATCAATATCGGGGTGGTTGTTTCCGGTTAGTTTGATGACGGTAACGGCTGCCATAATTCATACATCCTGTTCAAGTTTCATTGAGTATTGGAACTCACTTCTTCTCAATCTTGAGACAAACACCAGCAGCGACAGTCTTACCCATGTCACGAATAGCGAATCGGGACAATTCAGGGAAGGTGTCCATTTGCTCGATAGCAAAAGGCTTGGTTGGTTGGAAACGGATCAAACATGCATCGCCGTTCTTGAGGAACGATGGGTTAGCTTCCTTACCATTCTTGTTTGTCTTTTCAAGTAGGTCTTGGAACTTGATAGCAACTTGAGCGGTGTGTGCGTGGAAAACCGGGGTGTATCCGACGGAAACAGCCTTTGGAATGTCCATAAGTTGGATTTGACCGACGAAAGTTTCGTCGTGACGAACGAATGTTGGTTCGCTGTCAGTGTATCCAGCAACGTCACCACGGCGGATTTCGTCAGCAGCGAGGCCACGGACGTTGAAACCGACGTTGTCACCAGGCTCTGCCTTGGTAACGATTGTGTGGTGCATTTCAATTGTCTTGACTTCAGCAGACTTCTGAGATGGGTTGAAGACAACAGTCTTTCCAGAGTTCAGAGTACCTGTTTCAATCTTACCGACTGGGACAGTTCCGATACCAGAGATCTTGTAGACATCTTGGATAGGAAGTCGAAGTGGCTTGTCGAGAGGCTTGCTTGGCATTGCAGCAGCATCGATTGCTTCGAAGAGAGTAGGTCCATTGTACCATGGAGTGTTCTCGCTCTTCTTGTAAACGTTGTCGCCCTTCAATGAAGAAGCAGGAATCATTGGGATGTTGTCGATTTGTGAACCAAATCCAGCCATCTTTAGAAGTGCAGTGACTTCGCTAACAGCTGCCTTGTACTTGTCTTCTGACCAGTCAACACCAGAGATGTCCATCTTGTTTACGTGGACAATCAATTCCTTGACACCAAGAACCTTTGCGAGGAAAGCGTGTTCCTTGGTTTGTGCGTTAACACCGTCGTTAGCAGCACAGAGTAGAACTGCTGTGTCTGCTTGTGAAGCTCCAGTAATCATGTTCTTTACGAAATCACGGTGACCAGGTGCGTCGATGATAGTCCAGTAGTACTTAGGAGTAAAGAACTCCTTGTGAGCGACGTCGATGGTAATTCCACGTTCTCGCTCTTCCTTTAGACCGTCCATAACATATGCAAGTCCGAATCCGGCCTTACCTGCTTCTGCGGCGAGTTTTTCGTTCTTCTCGATAACGTGTTCTTCGATGTGACCGGAGTCTAGAAGAAGACGACCAACAGTGGTCGACTTTCCGTGATCAACGTGACCGACGAAGACGATGTTACGATGTGGCTTGTTCTTATCTTCCCATTGTGCTGGCATAATAATTGCTCCTTAGCGTCTCTTGCGACAAACCTCCCCTATTTCAAAGAGTCGGTGATATTCAACTGGCAATTTCTCTCGGAAAATGTGTGCTGCGGCGCGGTTATTACTTGTAAACGAGTCTCAAAAAGAAGGAATCTACTTGTTGTTCCGCTGTCTTATTGTTTGAAACCTTCATCGTCCAGTCTCCGGCACCATAAGTATTGTCAGTGTCGGTAAACATGTAGGATGATAGCGTCATTGTCACACAGTATTTCTCTGAGTCACAGTCGCCTCCACCGCGAGACTCGTATGCTGAATCGTCCGAAGGCACAGTGCTTTGAGCTTCTTCATCTTCTTCATTGAATGCAACGAGGTCTAGTTCCCCTACACATGTGTATCCTGGTGCACAAGGGGTGTCCTCGTCAGGATACATCAAATCTCCGACAACCTTGCGAATGGTGTTTCCTGAATCTTGATCGTAATTAACATAGAAATCATAATCGATTTGGGTTGGATTGCACCCCCCCTGATTTGCAGAGGAGCATCCGCCAATGGGGAAATCAAGCCATGAGGCTCCGTATGAGACGTAAACCTTGATGTCGTCAGAATCCATTAATCCTTTCCCGTTGATAATGGTCAAACCAACCTCATATTCGCCCGGACGAATGTCTTTCCATTCGACAGTTTCTCCTTCGAGATCGTTATCGTTCTCTGAATCGCCATCGCCATCTGCATCGTATGTAAGATCGAGATCCCAGTAATACTTTGAGATGTAATCATCATTTGAGCCAGAACTTGAATCTCCTGCATCGAGTGTGATCGTTACTTCACCATCTGCAGTTCGGTCTGATTGAGCCTTATCCAAGTCACAAATCCAGATATGAATGTAGTTGCCTTCATCAACATCTTCACCCAAACAATCCTCATCAGAAGACTCTGGAGTGATCTCTGCTGTTGGAGGAACCGCTGATGCATCGACAATTGTCAACTCCTTGCTCGTACTTTGACTTCTGGAACCATCGCTTATTGTCAAGGTCACTTCGTATGTTCCAGTCTCTGGATAACTCCAATCGGAGGTTCGTCCTGTAGCGTCAATCGAGTTGTCGGAATCGAAGTCCCATTTGTAGGTCAATGCAACGCCTTTTGGCAATGAATCGCCTGCATCGAAGTCGATAGTTTGACCAGCACGGATGTTTGTAGCAGGTGAATAGGTGAAGACTGCGACTATTTCGCCATTCGAATCGTCATCATCGTTTCCAAAGCAACCAGCAAGTCCGCTGATCATCATCAAACCAGCGAGTAATGTTGCTTTCTTCCAAGCGCCCATACAATTGCCTGTGTGCTGGCTATTTAGAAGTCTTTTGCGTTTTGTTTGCCTAAAATGAGAACAATGAGGTCTGTCTATGACCTCCGAAGAGGTCTTTCGCAGTCCATCCGAAGGTTTCGGTAATTCGGCCCAATGCAGCTGCTAACCGTTCAGCATAGAATCGCCCATCGTAGCCCGGTATACCGCCATCATCCTCAGATTCAATCCAAGGATGGACTTGCATGGGCCGGTTTGAAGCATTGCTAACGACGTATGAGATTTTCATTCCCGGTGTAAATCCAAGGCCTCGTTCGATCAATATCTTAGCAGCACGTACCTGAGCCATGCTTTCTGGCCGAGCGTAGTCTTTGGTGAAATCAACGACACCATTGGAATCAACTCGCCCTTTGCAAGACTTAGCAAGAATCAATCGTCGAGCAGGAACTTCATGCTTCTTGACAGCAGCAACCGTTTCAAGAGCGTGTTGAATCAATGCGTCTCGTTCGTCATTAAGGGCGAATTGGAACATTTGCTTCATCGCTGTTGTCAGATATTCAAACGAATCCGTTCGCTGTGTTTCATATCCACGAATCAGCATTTCTTCAGTCGGATAGACGACTTGACCAACATATCGTTTCTTAGCACCATGGCTAAAGAATACTGAAAGCCCTTTCTCGTATTCCAGAACGGCAGAATCTTTGCTGTATCGTTGTGCAACTTCGAGTCCAAAGTCGATCATGGCTTGTTTGGCAGCCTCATACGCATCAATGGTTTCCTGGTCATCATCTTCACGAAGTACAGAAGGTGAACCCTCAGCCACGGGAGAACGTACGAAGATTGAATCTGTATCTGAATAGACGACGTGATGCCCTTCTTCATCCAGTTTCTGAATAATCGCCTTGATGTTATGACGTGCCCAAGCGGTAATCGATGAGCCCAAATCCTTGTGTGTGAATCTGTAAAAGCCAGAAGCAAAGACACCATAGAACGAATTCATGAGAATCTTGACCGCATATTGCATTGCATCATGGAACTCTTCTTTCTCTGCCTGTTCATCATTACGTGCTTGCTTAAGCAGGGCTTTGTGTTCATCGCGTTGACCCATCAAATCCTCGAGTAAGGTTGGAACCAATCCTTTGCGGTACGATGAACTCCAGAACTTTGCTTCGGTTGGCGAAGTATGAATCTCATCATCATCGCCCGGTTGTTCTGGATGTGAAGGGTCGATTCGAGTCGTGTAGCATACGTTATGTCCAATCATGATGCTTGGATACATGCTCTTGAAATCGAGTACTGCAATCCATGGATGGAGTCCTGCTTCAACATCGTGAACGTACCCTCCCGTGATTTGACCTTCCTTTGCTTCTGCGCTTCCTGTTAGAGGAACGGCGACTTCACGGCGGTCTGCTAAACGGACAACAAGACTGTCCAAAAGTTGGCTTGTGCTTCCATTTGATGCAGTTTCAAACGGTACTTTCGCAACAGCAGCAACCGCTTCTTTACGCCGAATCGCTTGAATTGCATGGAGAATATCCAGAGGTAATGCAGCGTCTCGAACACAGTATTCCATGACTTCATCAGGACGATTGGCCCATTCAACATCCATATTGGAAGCATCGATATCCATCTTCTGCTTGTCCTCTTGGTCTGGGAAAAGCAACTGTGAGATGAAGGAGAGTGTCTCTCGTTGCGGTTTGAGGGCTTGACGTGCCTGCCACCACGCATCGACGATGGCACGTCCTCCAAGATTCCAAGCTCGATTCGATTGACGTCGAGGAAGAACACCTGTTCGACTTCGATTGCATTCAGTTTCTAGATGTGGTGTACGTCCCCAGCCGAGAAGGTTGCTTCTCGCCTTCCATTGCTTTCGACTGGTATGATGTTCCATGCGTTCAACCATTCGAGGGAAATCGAAGTTATCGATGTTGTATCCCGTAATAATATCAGGATCTTCATCGCGAACCATCTTGGTCATCTGTTCCATGATCAAGTCTTCAGCACCTCGATATTCGTAGACACGACGAACCCCAGTTGCCATATCTTCAACCCAAACAGCAGCACATAGAATGGTATTGTGCGCAATACTGGTTTCTAAATCGTATGAGAGAATCCTCCACGGAACTGCAAATGGTTCGCTTTGTTTCACGTTTTCAAGCGTCACTGCAACGGTTCGGTCAACAGCATACCGCCCGACTCCACCGTGTTTCAACACATTCGTTTTGTGCACATCATCCTCATCATCCCATTCTCTTGAATCAACAAGATGGCCCTCTACAGCCAGATGCATACCGATATCATTGTCCAAAAACAATCGATTGACAAAAGGAATATCACCAGAATAAATCATCCAAGATTGTTTTATCAAATCAGTACGTAAAGAAGGGACATTAAACGGTTGAATCGCTTCAACGGTCCAGATTGGTTTCTCTCCTAAATCAGTCCATTTCCATACAGGGCCACGAACGTCTACAATGTCTGAACGTTGACGAAGAACTTCAATTCGATGAAGTTCAGCATCTGTAATCGGATCATCTCTGCTTCGTTTTCCTATGGTTGCAATCTCAAAGGTTGGACGTAGTCCAGAGACGAGAAGGCAAATGGAAGCACCATCTTCACAGCGTCCAAACAACTCGATGGTTGTTTCAGGCGCATCGTTTTCGCCATGCGAATGGTAACGGCCGCTGACCACGCCAAACCGACCTGACCATGCGTCCATGGTTGTGCGTTGGGTTCAACCGTATTGAAACCGAGCCTTTGACCAGTTCAATCGTGAACTGATTAAGCGACGATTTTCCTTCGGAATGAAACGGCGAACAAGATAGCGAAGATGAGGAGCCATGCCTCGAATCCAGGCAATGATTCTTCTTCATCCTCTCCTTCCGTGTCATCGCTTTCCCCTGTTGTGCTTTCTTCATAGTGTGGGCATCCGTTGCCGGGCAAAGATGTATCGATGAGGTCTGGATTCCAGTACTCCCATTCCTCACATTCAGAGGATGTATTGTCGACATTCTCCCAAACGCTAGGATCGGTCGGGGCCGTATCAGAATTGTCACCCACACCGTCTCCATCGGAATCCAAGGATTCAGTTGAATCGTTAGGGAATGCATCCATCTCATCGGCTATTCCATCACCATCTGAATCACTGAATGGGACTGTAATTACGACACTCAATGAAGTCAAGAGGACAGCTTGATTGTTTGAATCGTAACCGTAAGCATTGATGAAGACCGATTGAATGACCGTCACGTTGGTTCGAATCGAATCCAATTTCAATCCAAGAGAAAAAGTGTCACCTTGTTCCAATCCATTCGAACGGTTCCAGACTCCATCGAGTTGAAGGTCGTATTTGTCAACAGCAGACGCATTAAATGAGGCTTCATCAAAGGAGACTTCAACAAAAGTTGGACTCGTTACGGATGAGAGGACCGTCCCGTTCACAAGCATAAAGTCCGCATCCATAATTTCGAGTACATCTGGTCCTGTCAATTCGACCGAGGCTTCAGGCGCTGGTTCTTCCCATAGACCTGTCAGTGGATCATAGGTCCATGCTCCATTCCATTGACATTCACCGTCTGCATCGAGGATGAACTCGCCACCTGCGCTGATTGCGTCCTCTGGAGCAACAACGCCCTGGCATGCCATGAGAGTGATTTCGAACCAATGATACGTTAGCCATCGTTCATCAGCCCCTTCATATGTTCGAATAAAGATTTGAACAACTTCAGAATGGTTGGTGTAGAACTCTTCGAGAGAAAGTGTTAACGAGAACGAATCCGAGTCGGATAAGGCATTAGAACGACTAAACAACCCGGCCGTAAGAAGATTGTATTTTGTGATTGCTGACGCAGTAAAGTCGTCCATTGAAAATGCAGCTTCTACGTACACTTCACCCGTTTCAGAACCGGATAATACCGTTCCATTGATGGTGATTGTGTTCGCCATGGTCGAGGTCATGTTGTTCGACATGTCGAATTGAATCACCGGTTCTTGATCTCCCCCTCCGTTTGGAATAACGACGAAGTACATTCTGAACTTCGAAGACTGTTTTCCTACTGCATCGTAAACTCGCAGTTCCATACGGATTTGACTTTCTGATTGACCATCCGAACTCACAGTTATATTTTCGAACATGTATTGGAACAGGCCATTGCTTGCAGCAGATTCTTCGAAGATATGGCTATCGAGGCTTAATGTATCGCCGTATGGTGCATCAAAAAAGACCTTCCATTGATACGTTTCAATTCCGTTCCCTGATGTAGCATCAGGGTCGTTTGAATTGCTGGCATCGAATGCAACATTCAATTCTCCAGTTTCATCGAGCATTAAACGATACACGTCCCAGTCTGTACCTGAGGCAGTTTTTGTTCCATCATGCACAATGTTTGATTCAATCGCTTGATTATCTCCGAGCGTGATGTTGGCTGCGGGGGGATAATCGTCTGTGGCAAAGACAGTTATTTCCTCTGCTAATTTCGAAGGTTGTGGTTGATGTACAAGGCCAGCACAAAGGAGGATAACTACCATGGTAATCGCGTTTCTCATATGAGCCTCTATTTATTCAAAGGTGATAACATATTCGCCGACAATTCAAAATTATGATGAGCAAGGATTGAAAGCCCAATCTCCTTAGCGAAACTCGCGGGTTGAAACTATGGGCAAGGATATTGATTGGGACGAACTCACCTTTTCGCTTACACCGACCGATACAATGTATGTTGCAACAACAACTGCAGAGGACCCGTGGATGCCTGGTGACTTGCGTCCATACGGAAATATTTCCATCTCCCCGGCTGCGGGCGTGTTGAACTATGGACAAGGTTTGTTTGAAGGAATGAAAGCCTATCGAACTGCGAAAAATCGTGTCGTCTTCTTCCGTCCTGATGAAAACGCACGACGCATGCAACGTGGTGCAGACCGTCTGAAGATGCCTCCAGTACCAGAATCAATCTTCCTTGATGCAGTTGAACAAGTCGTTCAAGCCAACATTGACTACCTCCCACCAATGGGTCGCGGTGCAATGTATGTGCGGCCATTATTGATGGGAAGTGGCCCTGTTCTGGGTGTTGCTCCTGCTCCAAGTTATTCGTTTATGATTTACGTCACTCCAGTTGGACCATACTTCAAAGGTGGTATGAAGGCCATTGACTTGCTTATTTCTGATGAATTCCATCGAGCTGCCCCTGGTGGATCTGGTGGCGTTAAAGCGATTGGAAACTATGCTCCAGGTATGATGCCAAGCATGATTGCAAAGTCGAAAGGCTATGCAGAAGTCATCTATCTTGATGCTCGAACCAGCACCTACATCGAAGAGGTGGGCGCTGCGAACTTCTTCTGTGTCAAGGATAATGTCCTCTACACGCCTGAACTGACAGGAACCATTCTTCCTGGAATCACCCGGGCATCGATTATTGCTTTAGCACGTCATCTCGGATATGATGTCCATGAGGAAAAAGTCAGTGCTGAATTCGCAATGAGTGCTGATGAGGCGTTCTGTTGTGGAACTGCAGCAGTCATCTCTCCGATCGGTTCAATCACACACGATGACAAGAAAGTAACCTACGGTGATGGAACTCCTGGAATCATGACTACAACGCTGTATGATCTGCTAACAGGAATACAGAATGAGAAACAAGAAGACATCTTTGGATGGCTTCATGAAGTACCCCTTGAATGACTGCAGACCCTTTTCG
>QXYA01000078.1 GCA_009887135.1 Candidatus Poseidoniales archaeon | reverse complement strand
ATCATGGGGAACGAGTCGAACTTGAACTTCGTTCCAGAAAGATAGGAAAGGCTCTGAATTGGGCTAACAACATCGGAGCAGCCTATGCAATGGTCATAGGACCAAGAGATGTTGAACAAGGTAAAGCCTCAATCAAGCGACTCTCAGATGGAGAACAAGTTGAAGCACAACTCAACAGTTCTTCAGTGCTTGAAGCACTTCAACAACTTCGATCTTAGTTTTCTTCGTCTTCTTGACGACTGTTGACAAAGACTGCCATTGCAATAGCTGCAGATGCAACAACGAGTGTGAATCCAGGAGCGTCTTCTGAGCCGCTGGCTCCATCAATGTCTCCACCCTCTTGGAATCCTTCCGCAAAGGAAGCATCGTCAATCGGTAATTCGATTTTGCTATCCATGCCCATTTTCATTTCAAATTTAGCAGGCTCCCCAGAGTCTGCAAAGAAGATACCACCGCTTTGGTAATTGCCACGGAGTTTCATTTTCACTCGAATTTCAGGGTTGTAGTCACTACCATCCCAATCGATTAGAGTATCCTCTTCAACAAGAATATTGAAGTCAACTGTGTTTTGGCCTGGGTTCAATTCTTTTTCATGATGAGTTCCGATTTCATTTGGGCCAGCCATAATGGTGATGTTCAATTCTTCACAATCGTTCTGTCCACAGGCAGTATTTCCATCGTTATCATTGGTCCAATCTCCTTCAACAAGAATGTCGAATGAACCTCTAAACAATCCGTCATCTTCCATGTAAATTCGCTTTGCAAGAATAGGGTCCATCCTAAACTTGATGTCAATATCGATTACACCATTGGGCTGTTCTTCAGTGTAGGTTTCCATCGATTCTACATCTTCACTAGCAAAGTGAGTCCAAGCCTTTGTATTGGAACTGTTCCAGTACATGTACATTGTTTTGTTCTCCTCAGTTGGCTGTTTGGGGTCATCAGCAGGGTCTGCTTGCTGGACATCAACGTTTCCACCAGCTTGAACTGGTACTAGCATCATCAAAGCCATAAAGACGGCTAGACATACACTCTTGCGCATGTTCCTGCGTGTAGGAACAGAGATATGAGTTTATTGAGTAGGTGTGTTAATTACACCACTCAGTCAAATCGATGAATATCGACGTTTCCTTGACCACCAGATTGGTTCATCTGTTGTTGCTGTCGAGTGAGTTTCAAAGCGTTTCCAAGTTTATCTGGTTCAAGTCTTGGCGTACGCATATCTGCGCCTCCAACACCAGTAATTATGGCCATGACTTTGATGGTATCTCCAAAAGATGGATCTTGTCGAGCACCCCAGATAACATTCGCATCTTCGCTTACTCTTGCAGTCATTAAATCAACAACTTGAGAAGCGGATTCAAGCGTCATATATTGTCCACCAGTAACGTGAATCAAAACACCTGTTGCACCATCGACATCAACATCGAGTAATGGATGATTGAGGGCTTCATGAACAACTTCTTCTGGTCCACGGTCAGATTCTCCATAGAGCATCATCGTAACTCCACCATTGGCCATAATGGCTCGAATATCAGCGAAATCCAGGTTGATCAATGAAGGTAACGTAATGGTCTCAACGATTCCTTTGACAATCTCTGCAACCAGTTGATCCATGATCGAGAATGCTTCTTCTAAAGGAAGGTTTGGAACGTAATGTAACAATCTATTATTGTCGAGAACAAGAACAGCATCAGCAACTCTTCGGAGTGATTCAAGACCTTCGAGGGCTCTCTTCATTCGTTGTCGACGCTCAACGTGGAATGGGGTTGTTACAATTCCAACAACAAGAGCACCAGCAGACTTTGCTTCTTCAGCAACGATTGGGCAAATACCTGTTCCTGAACCACCACCAAGTCCACTTGCAATAAAGACAAGGTCAGCACCATTCACAATTCTTCGAATCATTTCACGTCCTGCTTCTGCACAGCGACGACCCATCGATGGATCTCCACCTGCACCAAGTCCACGAGTAATGTGGCGGCCGACGAGTAGTTTCTGAAGAGAACGCGTATTGTCAAGATGTTGTTTGTCCGTGTTAATTGCAACGGTTACAGCACCTTCGACACCGAGATGAGTGATTCGATTGAGTGTATTATTTCCAGACCCACCACAGCCGACGATAAGGATTCGAGGATTCGGTACTCCAAGAGATCCAACCTCTTCATCCATGAGTGCAGTTGCACCACGATTGATGGCTTCATCACGAAGCCCAGCAACCATGTCTGCTAGTGCTTTGTCATGCATATTTTTTGCCGCCTTTGTGCTCGTTGAGCTGGAAGAACTACTGGGTCCCATCCCTACACTTCCTGATTTCCGGAGCCCTCTCTTCTGACTATTAACATCCACCCTTGGAGCAGAGGTAAAATGGTCGATTTCTGAGGTCGCATACAACCACCAAAGCAACCTCTTCCTTTGTCAATCTGTGGTTTTCCTCGCGGCTGTATTGGACGATGAGAATAAATAGAACGAGGAGGTCGCACAGACTACCTCACTTAGCTCAGTTGGTAGAGCACCTGACTGTAGTTGTGTAAACAAACCGTCTCAGCAGACATCAGGGTGTCCCCGGTTCAAGTCCGGGAGTGGGGACCAACATCGACTGTGCTGATTCAGTCGGTTTAATCGAATGTCGAAGTCTGAACGAATGTTCAGCATAGATTGAACCACCCTTTGAAAATGGAA
>QXYA01000077.1 GCA_009887135.1 Candidatus Poseidoniales archaeon | reverse complement strand
TGCAGATCGTCGGCAGCGTGAGATGTTTATAAGAGACAGTCGTATTTCATTGGAGCAGTGGTTTGAACACCGTATGTCAGACAATCAAAATCTCCGTCGACAACACCAATGGCGAATTTTTAGTTCCATTCTAAACCTTCGAGCGGACCTACGGGACAAATGGTCTGTGATCTCTTATAATTCAGCAATTCGCAAGTGGGAGAAAGAGAAAGAGCAAATCGATAACGATTTCATTCGAGATATTGCAAAATGGGAAAATGCTTGTACTCGCACAAAGGCTCAACATGAGAAGAAGGTCAAGGATCATCAAGAATATCTGAAGGTAATCGCCCTCTATCCTGAAAAACTCAAGAAAGCAGAGTCTGCACATATAGCCAAAGAGGATGAACGATTAAAGGAACATGAGCAGAAAATACTAGCTTATGAAACTGCAGTCGCAGATTGGGAAGATAAAATGAAGAGTGAGCGTGGACCTAAACCGCGTCAACCAACCAAGTTCGTAGAAAGAAAGTTCACTCCGCCTGCAGAACCAAAGGAAATCAAACAACCCGGCTCTTATCAAAAGCCGAAGAAACCAGTCAAGAAGGCTTACACTGAGGAGCCTGTTCAAAGAGCAAAGACATGGCGACGCCCCCCCAACAAGAAACCAGAGATCATGCAACTTTACAACCAACAAACGGGAAATTGGTTTAATGCGATGTGGGACAAGAAATTACGTCAAATGGTACCTCTTCCGAGAGGAATGCGCCCCCAAAGAACAGCCCCTCACGTGTCAGGAGCCATCAAGCCTTGGTGCCTTGATGTGGCGAGGGCTGACAGTCTTGAAAGACTATGGAGAAATCTCTTGATGGTCGCTGATTTTGAGTACAACAGTGGTTTTGAATTGCTTGCTGAACGACTTTCAAACAACAAAAAGCAAGATAGAATCGTCACCCTCAACGTTCAGCATCGGATGCACCCTCAAATTGCAGAATTCAACAGTTCCGTCGTCTATGGCGATCAATACTTCAGTGGTTCTCGCATGGTAGATCGAGGAGTTGCAACACGGCTTCTTGGAACACCTCTAAAGAAGGAAGACAGCCTTGTGCTTCTCGACACGTCGCTCTTCGGAAATGAGGCGATGGAACAACTGGATCGCGGACAGAGAGGAAAATATGTCAATGTAGCAGAGGCAAAGGTCATCGTTGAAGCAATTGATGACATAGCTCGTGATCTTTCATCAATTCCTCATCCTGAAGATCGTTATTGGGAGATTGCCATCATTTCGTTCTACAAAGCGCAGGCAAACGCAATTCAACGCGCACTTCGCGTGAGTGATGTCGTCGAACCATCAGGATGGAAATTCCTCGATAAGAAGACCAAATCGGTTCGCATTGAAGTCAACGTCGTTGATCGTTTCCAGGGTAGGGAAGCCGATGTTGTTCTTCTACCGATGACTCGAGCAAACGACCGTGGGAAACTTGGTTTCATGACGGTTCTGAATCGAATCAATGTCGCCACCTCACGAGGAAAACATCGACTCATTTTGGTCGGAAACGCACGAAAATTACAAGAGATGGGAGCGAAATATGATGCGAGAACCAGAGAAGATGATTCCGATCAGAGTATGACTGAGAATGCTGCACCGAGCAATTTCGTCTCGCAACTGTTAGATTACGTCCAACGACATGGTAAGTCTCTCCAGGTTAGTCCAAAGGATTTGAAGAATGATTGGTCAAGCATCGATTTGGTTCGGAAAGCGAAAAACAAGAGTCGGGGGCGAAAGCGATGAACAAGGATCCGCGAGTTGTACGACCCACACTGTCGAATCGTCTTGTCAATGGTGGTGCTTGGGCACTGCATACTCGTCCTGTATCGGTCATTAAAATCCGATTCACAAATCTGAGATGCAGAGACGTGGGGGTGAAAGAAGACCCGTTGCTCGTTCATGCAACTCGTTTAGTCAATGAATTGGAAGCTATTTCATCAAGAGATGTTCAACAGGTGTTTGGACTTCCACTCAACCTTTCACAGAAGTTGCTGGAAATGCTGCTTTACCGCGATTTGATTCAACCCTCATTGAAAAGAAAGTCGAGATTAGGCGGACGGCAAGCAGGATTCCTCTTCGAAACAGATACAGATGAAGAACGAAGACACCAGAAGATTACGCAATTCAATCAACTCTTTGAATTGACAGAATCAGGTCAACTTGCTGCAACACAAGGAGAGATTCGACCGATTGTCCCGAAGGATATCACCCTACATATGATTGAAGAAACCGGCGAATTCCTACCGCTGAACACAGGCATGATGAAGACGGAAAATTGGGATGAGCCGGTTTGGTCGAACATGAGGAAACCCTCGATTTCTTCGATTGTTTCATGGTTCGAAGGAACAGAACGGAAATCACGTCGAGTGGATGATTCAATCGAAGGCATCTCCTTGGAAGAGACCGTGCGAAGAGATGATTTTGGTATCGAGCAGGAAAAGTGGGCTACTACGAAGATTCAATCTTATCAAAAGGCACGTATTCCTGGCATTTGGGCTTCCAGGATCCTGAGAGAAAGACCAAGCTTAGATCTAAGCAAAGCGATTCTTTCATCGGCGTTAATTCACACGTCCGGCGGTAATTGGAATAGAAATTCTGATGGATTGTCTGGAAAAATCACCACGATTCCTTTCAGGAACGGGTCGCACAAACCTAGATTGCATCAAGGACTGATAGGAATTGAAGTGGATTCACATGAGTATCGCGATCTTCCCGACATTACACTACCCGAGCCTCATCGTATCAGCATACCATTGGATGGAGAGGCGCAAATTGAGGCTCTTGTAAGACCCCTGCCGACTCAGAAGAACATCGCAAACTGGTGCAAGGACATGATCGATGCCCAAATGCGAAAGTTACCTGATGGATCATTGGGGCGATCTGAAGTTGATCATGTGATCGAATCCTTACGGAAATCAGCGACTGAACTATGGTCCGACCCCGATAACCAGGCACAGAAGTGGCACAATACACTGATCAAGAACCTTGAGGCAACCAATCTCGATTCCGTACTCACAAGATATCGAGATGAAGGAGAGTGGGAACTGCAATATCGAATCGATGAGAGGGAGGTGTTCCAGAATGCCGATTGAACGTATGACCCTGAACATTCCAGATGCACCTCTGAAAGATCTCTTCACTTGGCTACCAAGAGAGGGGGGCAAGGAAGATTTCCCGCTTCTCGATCAAGAAACAGAATCCGATCGAATTATCTGTACTCATCCATCGAATCCATGCATTCTCAACACCATGGTCGCGATGATTGAGAACGCCCAGGACAATGTCCTTCTTTGCAATTGGATGCTATCACATGCGAAGGTTGAGTCAGCCTTGGCCCGTACCTCGAGGCGGTTGAATGGTCGCGTTCACGTCTTGACAACACTGGAAACGAGTGTTCACAGCCGATATACCGATGATGATTCTGCTCTCAATGACTTGAGTCGGCTCCAAAAATTGGCTGGTGAAGGTGTTTACATCAGATTGCACCCCGAAGCACACGCTAAGTTCCTTATTGTCGATGATCAAGTCTTGGTCACTTCTGCAAACATCCGTGATACTTCCCTCGAAAAGAACATCGAGACAGGAGTGCTCTCCTCAAATCCGCAGATTGTCAAAGATTTCAGGTCGATGTACGCACACGTCTGGCTCCAGGAAGCAAAACAACATATCCGGCCCAGCAGTTCGGACCCCCGTCTTGGAAATACATGGAAATCTGACAAGTCGGAACCACCTACTTTCGATGGCGATGCTTGTTGGACGCTTTCGAACCGTAGGATGAGTCTTGCAAAGCAGATTATTGCAACCATCAATGCCGCAAAAAAATCTCTGAGAATTTCCACATATGCTTTTTCCAGCCTTGAATCAGGTATAGGGGGCCAAGTTCTCAAAGCCATCCTCGCAGCTGATACGAGAGGCGTACGAACGACGATTCTTTACCACGCAACATCAACTGCAATCGGCCGACCGCCAAGAGAACATGAAGCACATGGGTTCAGTGCCATCGCTCGCTGCAAGAATCTGACCATGGTTGGACATCCTCGCTTGCATGCTAAGCATGTCATCGCAGACGAGGAAACAGCGTTGATGTTCACTGCCAACCTCGATGGAAGTCACGGTTTGAATTCTGGCATTGAAGTCGGTGTCAAACTTTCACCAACTGCGAGTATTGAACTTTCGAAGTGGCACGATTCTCTGTTCAACGGCTTCCCTCTGGAACTTGTTATCGAACCAACGTCCACCAATCTCAGTTCGAGAGGTGGAACAAAGATTGTCAACCTGCCCAAGGATACAATCATTTGGACAAATAAACAATTTGAATTTGTCAAGCAACGGGTGACTGATCTTGCAGAGCAACCGTCACTTCTCAGCGCAGAAGATAGCCGATGGATTCAACCAGAGACCAAAAAAGATTCACGACGACCGAAACCTTACGAAAACAGAGTGAAAGCACCTTCGTTTAAACAGGGCATCATAACGCATTCTGGTCTCGAATTGATTGCATCTGGAAAGGTAATCCAAGCAACCAAAGCTGAAGTTAAGGACACACGTTTGCATCATGCTCATTTGCAACCAGGCGAGCATGTGCTCAGTATAGGGCGGCCATTTAGTGATGATGAACTTCTCGAAATGATCGAAGAGTTGCTACCCGCTCCAGAAAAAGGAGTTGCGATTAAGGAAGTCATGGCTTTGATTAAGTCCAGATCAGAGATGCCAGATGTTGAAGTACCGTTCAAGTTCAATAATGACGGTATTGAAGAATACATCAATGCTCATTCGAACAGAGGGCTACTCAAGTCAAATCCAATCAAGAACAGAAGATTGATGCCGATTCTCACGGATATCGAAGCAGCTGAGATGTTAAAGCCGTATATTGGAGAAGCATCGAACGAAGAATTGCAATCTATATTAGACGGGGCAAAGAAACCACACAAGTTCCGGATTTCAAAGAAGTTCATGAAACAAATACATACAATCTTGAATCCGCCAAGCGAAAATGAGGATTCAAATGCGCAGATAGAAGAGAATTAGCGAATCAATAGTACTCCAAAGAATTCACAAGGAGAAGGTGGCGGACGTACCAGGATTCGAACCCGGGTTTTCGGCTTAGAAGGCCAAAGT
>QXYA01000076.1 GCA_009887135.1 Candidatus Poseidoniales archaeon | reverse complement strand
TGGCCCTCATTCAGTTGCAATAGCTACCTCGCATGGAATGCATGTTGCCGCTATTCAAGTGGATGGATTCTTGGAACCAATCGACTCGTGGTCTTCCAGCGAAGCAATAGCGCTCTTTGCATTAACACAACTCGCTATCGATGGATCGTCGCAACAGATTATCGCTCTTGGTTCTAATGGTGATGGAGCGGTATTCGAGGTGACCACCGGTGGTCTCATTTCCCAAACCTTTGAATTAGGTCTGAATCTTAAAGCCACACTATCTGAATCTCAAGTGACAGTTACTGAACTCACTCACGGAAGTGTTCCTGGAGGAGGGCTCGTCCTCTACGTTGGAACTGAACGTGGTCTCATGACGCTGGAATCCGCCACTGGTAGAGACGATGCTACACCTTCTTGGCGCTTCTTTTTCGACCCTAATCCATCTCTCATTTCTAATCGCATCGATGATTTGCGAACCTTGAATCTTGGAGCAAGCGGTAACCCTGCTGAAGTTCAAGCGCTGTATCTTGATGGGCCAAATGAAGACAATCCAACAGTTCTCTGGATTGGTACTCCATCTGGGCTTCATCGCTTGAATTTAGAAATTAACGACATGACATATGGTGGATTGCTTGAACATCCTGGAGGTGATGCTGATGAACTTGCCAAAACCAATAATATTCATTCGATCTTACCAACTGGCGATGAAATAATTGTTGGATCATCTGCTGGATTGTGGGTCCTTGCAGGAAATCATCTCGATGTGTATGGCCTGCAGACGCAATCTCAACTACCTGGCGAACTTACCTCACTTGCCACTCTCGAAAAGAACGGTGAGACATACGTTCTTGCAGGTGCAGCTCCTGGACGTTTTGCCAATCTCGAATTAATTGATCCTGGGGCGAATGATTCTGACAGTGATGGGATGCCTGATGGTTGGGAAATCGCCTACGGGCTTGACCCAACAGATCCATGGGATGCGTTGTTGGACGGAGATGTTGACGGTCTTGATTTGAATCAAGATGGATCACTTGACAGATTATGGAATAATCTAGAAGAATACCGTTACATTGCACGTTCTGATGAAGGCTATAACTCAACACTTCCAAATCAAAGCGATTCTGATTTGGACGGCCTTTTGGACGGTTCTGAATATTTCGGATATTTCCTTGAAGAGACAAATTTCGACTGCTACTACAATCCTCAATTGATGTACCTCTGTGATGAAACACTTGGTGAACAAGCACGTACACTCTATACATCATCAAATGCTCTCGATGTAGGGACAGATCCAACTGTCATGGATACAGATGGCGATGGTATGCCCGACGGCTGGGAGATTGAACATCGTAGATGGATTGGTAATTCTTTCAACGGTGGCAATAATTGGTCACTCGATCCTACTCGTGCAGAAGATGCAGGATGGGATGCTGATCAAGATGGACTTGCTAATTTGTGTGAGTATGAATGGTCGTTAGTCCGTCTTGCTGGACTTGCAGGTGACCTCTTCGAAGAGTATGGTGAAAGCCCAGAATCTGCAGCAACTTGGTCTATACCGGATCCGAATCTATTTGATTCCGATGGCGATACTTTGCCCGATGGTTGGGAAGCGGATGGGCAGTGTACATGGTCTCCTCTTCGTATCGGAGTCAATCCAATGAATGGTTCTGATGCCTTTGAGAATCCAGATGGAGATGGATACGATGTCAATAAGAACGGGGTGCTAGAACCAAGTGAGATGTTTGTAAACTATCTCGAGTATCATGTCTCAACCGATTTGTTCTTGAACAATCAAACGTTATCTGGAATGGAATTACCTTCTGGTTTCCATACAGACCTATTCGATAATATCAGTGATTTTGGTCTTCCAGAATCGACATTTGCAGAACGAGCAAGTGGTGCAATCCTTGCAACACAAATCTCTCTCGAAAAGGGTTCTTGTAATCCATTCAAGGCTGATAGTGATGCAGATGGAATGCCGGACGGGTGGGAGATTTGGTTTGCACGTTGGAACATACTTGATGATGATTGGACGCTTAATCCGCTTCAACCAAGTGACCGTTGGCTCGATGCAGACGATGATGGAATGACAAACTGGGAAGAATACAATCTCATTGATTCATCACTCTCAGAAACAAATGCAAACCGCTCATCTCCGCAGTGGTTTGTAACTACCCTCGGTTCAGCATATGCATTCCAACAATGGCCTTCTGCTTCTACGACTCAATCCTTCGGTGCGTTCATCACTGAAGAACAATACAATCTTACTGGACCAACAGGCGATCCAAACAATGTCGATACAGATGGTGACGGTATTATCGATGGATTGGAACTTCTCTTCACAGCATGGAATCTATCAGCCCAAACTTGGACACTTAACCCAGTTGTATCCGGAGACGGTACTTTTGACAGTGACAATGATGGTTTGGTTGATTTGCAAGAGTTTGCATTAGCAACCTCGAATCCAGAAAATGGTATTTCTGCTCCGGCAGATGCGCCCTTGATGCATGTTGATGGTGATGTTCAACAACCGACAAAGAAAGCACAACGAGTCTTCCAAATGTTGATTTCTAAAGATTCTCGTGGAAAGCGTTTACTCGATGATTTCAACGCATGGCAATCTGGAGAGCCTCCAAATGTATTCATCTCTCTCTTGCTTGGGATGACAGATCCAACCAATCCTGATACCGATGACGATGGCATGTATGACGGATTTGAATATTGGTTCACCTCCTGGGATTTGAATGAAAACCGTTGGGGACTGAATCCTCTAATTGAAACGGATGTTAACTTAGATTCTGATGGCGACAGCTATGATTGCAACAGAGATGGGACCATTGATTTGGATGAACGTTTCTCTAATTTACGGGAATGGGAATCTCGAACATGGGGTAAATATCTCAATCGAAGTTCAGTACCTGCATCCGTTGGAATTGTAGATTTCGGTGAAGATGCGATGAATGCTTATGTTGAAGAAGAAGGTCTTTCACTTCTCCAAGCACGACAATCCCTAATTGATGATTTCAAGGCCAAAGGGCCTGAGTCTGTGAGTCGGATGAATACGATTAACACATATAATGAGAACAACTTCAACAGAACTTTGGTCGGTGTTGCTGACCCTACTCATCCCGATTCAGATTCGGATGGAATTCCAGATGGATGGGAATATTGTTATGCGCTCTATGGCATGGACAATCCTTCGACAGCGAATCATTGGGCAGCAAATCCATTGAATCCATGGGATGTCAATTACGATGGGGATTCTGATGGCTGGTATGGCCGTACTGCTTTCGATATACCTGCTGTTCAAGGTGATTGGGACGCCCGTACATTTACGCCATCCTCTCAAGTCATTCAGCCAGGTATTGGCTCACTTCCATTCACAAATTGGATGGAATGGGATAATGAAACAAGACCTGATCTCAATGACAGTGACAAAGATTCAGAAGCATATGTGACGATTATGAACAATGGTCAAGTCACTGAACATTACAAGGATTTCAATTTGACAGACGGTCGTGAAGTGTTCAAATATGGTACGAATCCAAGTGATAACGATACTGATGGCGATATGATCCCAGATTGGTATGAATATGCCAAGGCTTGGAATGAGTCCAACGATAATTATTCATCGTATCTTAAAATCCAGGTGGTTTGGATTGATCCGGCTACAGGTGGGGCATGCGATACTTCAACGAATTCTTGCTTACCGTTATCACTGAATGCTGGGACTTTGCAGCGGCCAGATCTGGATTTCGCTTGGTTTACGATGGATCCACGGGATGCCATCGACGCCAACTATGATCCCGACCAAGATGGAAATTGGGATTGTTCGGGAGCAGGATGCGTGTATGAGCCATATACGAATTTCCAAGAGTATTTCGCTATCACAACTGAATCTCTCTCGAGTCCGAATGCTGTTCGGTTGTCTGGATTGACATTTGAAGGTCAAGTTGTTCAGGAAGGCTGGCAACTTCGCTCTTTACTGCTTGGTGTTGGCCAATGGGATGAAGGTATTCGGAATTATCTCAAAATGGACAAAACTCAAAGCAATGATTTCAGGTTTGCTTATCTTGTTGAAGACAATGATGTAGAATTCCTTGTACAAGATGCTACGAATCATGTCATTCACTGTGCAGGTAATCTTACTGATTCATGGGAAATATACTACACAGGTGCGCCAAATACAGCTCCAGTCCGTTCTGTAGGCGAACACGAGTTTGGTTGGTACCTCTTGGACTACAACAACGATCACGTCGCTGAAGGAACTGATCCTACAAACTGGGATACGGATGGCGATTGGATGGTTGACTGGTTCGAAGTCAATGATGATGAACAAGACGGAAGTCGGGGTGAAAGTTCCCCAATCCGGTATGATTCTCGTCAAACCACTTAGTGACATGGGATGGAACGCTTGATAATGTTCCAAGTTCTGCGTTAGACTATGAGTGCTAACTTTGTATCGAGGCGAACCGTCGCAGCGCTGCTTCTTTCTCTTTTCTTGGGTATGAGTATGTCACCGTTCAGTGAACTCTGGATTGAAAATGCAGAAGCAGCTGAAGTGGCTCGACACACCTACGAATTTAGTGATGGTACGACTGAATATATTGCTCTTTATCAGGGTGGAAATGCTGACAGTGGGGCAAAGATTTCTCTTCCCAAAGGAGCAGAAGTAACCGATGTTCAGATGACGCTCTCCGGAGCATCTGCAACAGGCTGGTCATCTATCCCGACAACAACTCGTGATCATTGGGTTGCTGGAGAAGCATCCAATACGGATAACAAAAGTTCTGACTTGACCCTTGCTATGGCCAATGTCAGCCAATCATTCAATGCACACAGCATGGACGAGCCTGTCAATCCCTCAAGTACTGCTTGGTTGGATAACGGGACTTACGCAGTTCGCCAACCGTATACATCAAACTCGACAGATGCTCTCTTTTCTCAGCAACTTAAGTTAACACCCAACTCTTTGAATGCTCAGGGACAAGGTGCAGTGCTACGTCATCATGACTGGCTATATCTCTCGACTTGGTCGTCTACTTCATTCCACAATATTGTCCACCGTCTGCATCCCAACAACGGCACACGTGAGAGCATCATTACACTCGACCAAAATGGATGTACATTGCCCTCAAAACATTCCTCCTCATATTATGGCCAATATGGCTTCAGAGATTGGGTTGTGACTGATGATGAACGACTTTTCGCTGTTCTATCAGGATACAAATACTTCTACAGTTCAACCGCTAATACCCTCTATCATCGTGTCTTAGAGTTTGATATCTCGAATGAAAATGAATGGGTTTGTATAAACTCATTCCAGCCACAAGGAAATGGTGATTATACTGGAATCACTTACGACCCAGTTGATGATACCATTTGGATTCTCCATAATCAGAATCGACGAATACAGTCCTATCAACAGGATGATGCCGGAAATCTTGAGAGAGGCGATAAACACTTTACATTCCAAACCTCTTCTTCTTCAATCTGGCAATGTGGTGTAAGTAATCAACAAGCGAGGGGCTTAGAAATGAATGAAACGCACTTCTTCATGCGATGCCAAGATGGTCAATATTACAATGACCGTGATCAACTCGAGGCTTGGGGACGATCTGGGACAGCAACTGCTTTAATTCCAGAGAATTCGATTCGTAGCATCTCCTCCCTTGGCTATGGCCTCTTCTATGATGGTCAGCGATTCCTTACTGTGGATTCAGGATATTCGACATGGTCAAGTACGCCTTCGTATCATGAGTTTGGTACAAGTTGGACATACAAAACGACGCCAGCACCGGGTACAACTACGTGGCTTGGCCCCGTGATAAATACTGTCGAAGACGTATTAGCGGTGAATATGGAAACTCTATGGTCGGCTGCTTCAATTGGCGATCGAGTCGATTATTGGGTATCTGCGGACAATGGTACACATTGGGTTCAAGTTGAATCCAACACGACAGTTCACTTCCAACACCCTGGGACAGAACTCGTTTGGAAAGCAACACTGATTGGTTCTACTGCCGTATCTTGGTGGGTTGATTTAGAATACTCTACTGAATACGAAACAAGCGGTACATGGATTTCTCCAGCTAAGCCTACAGGTACGAAGGTAGGTAAGGTACGGCCTCAATGGATTGCCTCACAAGACCCTTCAACCACTCTCACCGTTCAGGTATCAAATGATGATGGAACAACCTGGCAATCTGCAGATAACATGGTTGAAACGAGTTTCTCAACAGATGGAGCTGGTAACGTTCTTCGTTATGCAGTTACAATGACGACAACAGATCCTTACATCACACCTGTTTTGGATAGTCTGGAACTCTTCTATGAAGAAGGATACCCTGACAAACCGAAAATAGATGTTGGAAATGACGGAGTATTTGATTGGAAGAGTATTCTTTTCCTCAATGAATCCTCTATTGACGTTAGTGATGACTCTGTTGTTGGTCAGGATGTAGAATTCCAACCGACATTGGTAGATGCTTTCAATGACTTTATTCCAGATAATGGAGATGGGTTTGTCGAAGTACCACTTGCAATCAAAGCGCAGACATCTGGACGCGTGAAAATAACGAACATCGATGTATCTTACAAGATGAATACTCATGCGATTAATGCTGCATTTGAAGGAGGCATGGCTGCCCCTGACGGGATTGCTCGAAATCTGATCATAAAAGTTGCACATGGAGATGAAGTCAATTACGTGTCTGAAGTCATAGCATCACTCAATAATTCTCACGGCCAAAACCCATCTTTCAAGTGGCAACAAGGAGATACTTGCAGTTCACTTAATGACGCAGATGGAATTGTTAACTTCGATGTTTCTAATTGCACCTCCTCTATCGACAACAATGATGTGCGAACCATTCGGATTCCTGTTACCGTCGATTGGTCTTGGGATGATGAACAATCCACTGAAGCAATTCTTACAGTCAAGGATTCTTTTGGAACAGCAGTGTCGAACTGGGATACTGAAACGATGGACCTTCGTGTAGAAAACGATATTCAACTCGATGGAATGCAAGTCTATGATGAAGATGGGCGGCAACTGTTTACTCAGGATTGGGTTCGCGGTGGGCAAAATATCTCATTCCTAGGTAAAATTCATTTCCAGTCCTCACAATTGTCCCCATTAGCGGGAGAATTTGAACTACGTGTTTTAGGACAAAATGTCACCTATGATGGCGACCCAATTGGGCAACCTGTCATACTCGCTCAGGAATCGAATCCAAGTTTTGGTTCATACAATTTGACCTTTGAATCACCAATTGAATCCGCACCTGGTGGAATGATCTTCTATGTTGAAGCGGTTAATCTTCCAAATGGTTCTGAATATTCGAATCCGGGATACAATACAATCCGTTTGGTTCTTGATGGGAATTCTCCATTGGTCCTCAGTGCTCTTCCATTTGATGGACAAGAACGCCATGTTGGTCCTCCAGCACCTGGTGGTCAGAGTGTAACTGTCAACATCCAAGACAGTGTTGATCCCCCGACTCAAATTAGTCTACATTATTGGATTGGATGTAAATCAACGGTCGCTTTGGGTTGTCATGATTTCAACTTTGATGGTTTGCCGCAAGAAGACGAATACACTGAGAAAACATTGTCTTCTCCAGAAACCATTGCGGGAGGATTAAACATCTTCAATGGCCTGATTGATGATTCAATGTTGGTCCATGGACAAGTTGTCTCATTCTTCGTTACTGGTAAGGATGGGCAAAATAATCAGGTCGCTATGGGAGGTGGACCCGTTTGTCCACCAACACCGCAGGTATGTGGCTATGCTCCTGGACAGGTAATGCCAAGTTGGGGTGCAGATCTTTCGACGTATCAAATACGTCAAGAATTTGAGCCTGAAGTGGATTTAACCAATTCAAGTATTGTCGGCCATGATGACGAAAAACCTCTCCATCCTGGTGTGATGTACACAGCCCAAGTTGTCCTTTCCGATCGTAACGGATGGGATGATATTCAATTCGTTCAATTTGCACTTGGTCAGGATGTAAACGATGAGGAGACTTCAATATTTATCCAACTTCAGGAAGACGAAAATGGAATGCCAAAGGCTCACCTCGAATCAGGTGGAGAATTCATTGCAGTTTCGAATCTGTATTCTGAGATTTCAACGTTTGAAGGAAATTCAAGTCAACTACTGATACGTGCGAGATTCCAATTAACTTGGTCGTTCCCAGAATCCTTTGATACCAACGGGGAGACGCTCTTCGTTCCAGTTCTACGAGTGACTGATAAGCCTTGTAATGAAGGTGAAGATACGCCTTGTTTCACAAAGGTTTCAGGTCTTGGAAACAATGCATGGAGTCTTGATAATGACTTCAGATTTGACACTGAATCAGGTCACATCAAAGCAGTGGAACTTCGAGATGGAACCAATCATTACAATGACGAAATTGAAGAAACGCTCATTGGTTCTGGCCAGGCTCTCCGAGTTACTGGACGTGTATTGTTCAGTGAAGATGAGACTCCAGCACCTCCGGGTGCATTCGATGTTGTTTTCGGAGACTTTGACCATGTATGGAAAACTTCACCTCGTTCCAATGGTGAATTCAGTTTGGATCTCTTGGTACCACCTGTCAATAGTGGCCATCTTGACCTTCGGCTCCGATTAGAGGATTTACCTGGCCTGGCCATGGACGAAACTGATCCACTACCACGTGTGAGGTTGGCTGTTGACAGTTCAAACCCGACCATTCAGACAGTCATGTTGAATGAAGTTCCAGCAGGCTCACCAATTTCTATTGGGGAAGCTGACTCTCTGCTTGTTATGCTCGAAACGGTTGATGATAATGGGTTTGATCTCGATAGACCCGCAGTCCTTCACTACAGAATACGTGCAGGTGAAGCTGAAATTTCACGCGGAGCCTCAGTTCTTCCAGAAACACTTCCATTTGGTGACCAGTTCTTCTGGACTGGAAACATTGACTTGACCGACATGGGAGCGACAACGTTGTTGCCATCATATGTCGTAGATATCTGGGTTTCAGGTTCAGATGCTTCTGGAAATCCATTTGAGACATTGAATAACAATGTTGCAGAACCCTTTGCTTCCTGGCCTCTTGCTCTTCTTGGTCCAAGTGTCTCGTTCGATAATGCAGATACATCCATCAAATGGAGTAATCCAAGTCCTATTCAAGGCTCAACATCTGAACTTGAAATCAGTGTGGCGAATGAAGGTGGAAAAGGAGAACTTTCCTTTATCCTTCAACGACTCGTTGAAGGTGGTAACTGGAACGCAGAATCCAACACGACAATCCCTGTGGCTGCCGGTCTGACCGCATCTGTTTCTTTACCGGTAATTGCAGAAGTTGGACCAGGTGAATCCCAGGAATACCGACTGCTCGTAACAGTTGATGGGGTTGAAATGGACCGAATGACTGTGGATCCGCTCATCGTCAAGAAAGAAACTGTTCGAGACGGGGATGCACTCGCAGAACAAGCGGGCGATAGTCAATTTGCTATCTTCATGTACCTCGTTGCGATTGCCTCACTCTCTGCATTCTTGTGGATGCTTGTCATGTATCGTAAGATGAAATATGGTGATGAAGAATTGGAGGCTGATCAGACGGATGTTGTTGTCGAAGAGATGGAAATGAAGATTGTACCTCAAATTGCAATCCCACCTGTTCCACAACCAACTGCTACTGTGCCAACACCAACTCCTTCACCATCAAATCCATCAGGTGACGGTGACAGAGGAATAGCACCTCTCCCTCCAACTGGTCTGCCTTCTGGCTGGACACAACAACAGTGGAATCATTTCGGATGGCAGTACATCGATTCTCTCTCACAATGAGGCATTCTTATGTCTGAATCTGAAGCGATGGTTACGCTGCAAGAGCGCATGGTGAATTTGATTGGCCAATTGACCATGCCTGTGGTTGAAGTGGCTCTTGTTCTACAACATCACATTCAAGGAATGATGACTTCATTGACCGAACACGCTTCTCAAACGGGTGGTGAAATTAACGATAAAGTTGGTAATCCTTGGCCAATCGTATCACCTGACGAGAGTATTGATTCCCAAATAGCATTTGATGTAGAGAAGGTTCTGAAGATTGTCGATCAAGATCGAATGGATATCCTATCGACACTAATACGCGTGACGCTCATTGAGACTGAAATGAATCTTATTGAAGGAATTCTGGCACTCCGTTCTTGGGAACAACTCGTACGTCAGCAACTTGTGGATGCGAATGGACCAGGTCAACTTTTTTCTCCGATTGATTTACCAGAGGAATGGTGATTTAGTGATATTCAAGAAGAACCTATGGATGGATGTGCTATGAGCAAACAATCTATGCTCGGAATTCTCTTAGCATCCCTTCTGGTTACAGTGCCTATGGCAGGATGTCTTGATGAGATTACAGATGCTATCGGGGGAGAGTCATGGGGCGATGTTGGAGGCTTGACGCTTGCATGTTTGCGAAGTGATACGTACTCGAAAATGGTAGTTGAAATCGATTATGCACCTGGTTATGCTCCAGAAAGCAGTACTATTTCGTTACTAAAACAGCGACTTGAACAGGTCTGTGACAAACCAGGTGGCATCTCGATGAACTTGAATGAATATACATTTTCTGAGACCTCTTCTTGGAATGCTGATTTAGTTCGTTCTGTCGCTCATGATACAATGGATGATTCTCCACTCAGTGGTTCTACACTTCGTTGGCACGTAATCATGCCTCAAGGAACCTATTCAGATGATAGCGTACTGGGTGTAGCCGTCGATGCTTCCACGATAGCATTGTTCGGTGATTCAATCGATGATGCTAATGGCTTGTTTAATCGGCCTTCATCTGAAGAAGTTGAAAACAGTGTGATGATTCATGAATTTGGTCATCTTCTTGGACTCGTAAATTTAGTTTACACCTCACCTGCTGATCACGAGGATGCTGACCATCCAGGACATTCAAACAACGATGATTCTGTGATGTATTGGGCCGTAGAATCCCAAAGTTTGGGAGCATTCTTTTCGGGTGATTTACCCTCCGAATTCGATGCAGATGATTTAGCAGATCTGGAAGGGATGAAGTCCGGGGAGATTTCAACGTCGGACCAGTTGTGGCGACCTTAATTTTTCTTGGAGTCAGATACAATAATCGTCGCATCTCTCCATGCATCATAGATGGACCACAGCCAGAGTGGAACGTAGAGGACGATTGTAAGGGCTAACGGAATTTGAAGTAGAGTCCAATCAAATGCTCTACGATGTTTGCGGTTGAAGTGCTGTCCAAGGAAGAGTCCAGGGATTGCAGCCAAGACAGCAGCGAAGATGGGTCGGAAAGCGCCCCACATCCCAACTCCAAGGAATATTTCTCTCCAAATTTCACGCACCAAACGAATTGGTGCAAGTTTGGATTGAGTCGTAGAACTCATAGGCTTCATACCTTGGTAGACCCATTGGTTTGTGAATCTGTTGCCAACTTTGCATCATAATCAAGAACATTGGATGTCAGGCTAGGCTATGCCGAGAGTGTTGCTCACTGGGTTCTTGCCATTTGGAGATCATGTTGAGAACATCTCTGAGAAGCTTGTGAACTCAATGCCAACGGTTCTTCCAGTAAGAAATCCCTTTGGGCCAGGGCGTAGTGAGATTTCAATTGAAAAGAAAATATTGACTGTCGATATCGCGGGTTCGACATGGACACAGGATGAACTTGAATCGAGAGAATGGGACGCTATTCTTCATCTCGGACTATGTGGGGATTGTACAGAAGCCAGAATCGAACTTCGTGCACAAGATGCTCTTGATATGAACATACCAGATAATTCAGGTCGTCAAATCGTTGGAGAACAACTCAGTGGAAATGGGAATTTGATGACCCCAGTTCAAGTCAAACGTTGGAATCTTGACTCTTGGAAGATTCAGCCAACACTTTCCACTGATGCTGGCCGCTACTTGTGCAATGAAACGTATTATCGAACGCTTGATGCTCTACGTCTCTCTGATGTTGACGTGCCATGTTTATTTCTTCATCTTCCTGATTCTTCTCATATGGCAACATCCGATGGTATCCAACTCATTCGCGATGTGATTTCACACATGCTGTATCGGCCTTCCATACAAGTTGCTGCAGGCGTTTTCCACTCTGAAAATGAATTTCTTGCTATGCAACGATCGGATTCCGAGCCAGGGTCTGGGAAATGGGAGTTTCCAGGAGGTAGTGTCGAAGCGAACGAATCTCCTGAACAGGCTATGATTCGTGAATTAAAAGAGGAACTCGGAGTGGATTCCAGCATTAATGAAAAATTAGGTATTTGGTCCTTCACTTACCCCTTCTTACATGTGGAATTACATGTCTTTCTAGTATCGACTGAAGATTCTCTTGATTCTTCTATGTTATCGGTTCATAAGTCTATGAAATGGGTGAACTCAGAGGAATCAGCCAAACTTGATTGGTTGGAAGCAGACCTTCCCATTGTCAAACATTTGCAGGGCTTAGGCTATTGATGCCAAGTGGAAGCTTCTCCGTCCTGATGCATTGCTAATTCATCGTTTAATTGTCGAGGTACTTCTTGTCGACCATTATGCCATGTGACTGCCTCGATCCAATCGCCCAGTCCAGTTCCTTCCAATCGGATTGTAAAACAACCTCCAAGGGGAATCTCTTCATTTGTAAATGAAATCTTATTTGCAAATGCTGCAAGTCTTGAAATCGAAAAGGCTGTTGTATTTCCGTCTAAATTCTTAGCCATTGCATCCATAGCCGTGTCGAGAATGGCTTGTTGGCGGATTTGTGTAAGGAAGGTTTCTACGGACAAATGAGGACATTCTATGACAACATTCTGCAGGGAAGGGAATGATTCTTCTCCCATACGATCAATTGAGGCATCTGGGAAGAGATTCATCACTGCTTCTGAAATTTTTGACCCATCATCACCTGGTTTCAAAATGGTTGTCAATGTGACCATAATGCCTTCATCTCTGCCATTGTAAGTTAATGGTTTGATGTCCATGAGTCAATGGATGCATAAACCGCTTTTCAACCTGCTTCTAAGGTGAAGAGTCAAAACCACATCTTCGATGTCGATGTATGGCGGCAGCACAGAACCCTTGGCTTGCGACCGTCATTCCAGTTCTAAATGAAGAACATCATATCGAACATTGTCTTTCCTCATTGCTATCACAAACCCTTCCATCGAGTGAACATATGATTATCGTGGTCGATGGGGGTTCAACTGATTCTACTGTTTCTATCGTGAATGAACTTATTGCTGAATCGAAGAAAAACAATGGACCTGAAATCGTATTGTTGCATAATGAAAATCGCTATGTTCCACATGCTCGCAATATGGCTTTACAGCATCTATCCGAGAGTATTACCCATGTTCTTGAGTACAATGGACATATCAAATCTGGACCAGAGCATTTGCTTCGTCTGAAATCTGAATGGGAACGGATTGCTAAACAACATCCTTCGCTGGCAGCTTTGGGCTGTAAAGTAGTTGGCAGTTCCAAGAAAAATACGATGGTTGAATCCTTTATCGATGAAACATTACAAAATCCTCTCGGTGGAGGTCCTGGTCAATTTTCAACATTCACAAAAGAAGGCGAAACGAAAACACCAGCGTTTGCCCTCCATCTACGGAGCGCTTTGCAAAAGGTTGGGGGCTGGGATGAGAAGTTCATTACAAGCCAAGATAGTGATTTGAGTATGCGATTAATCAAAGAAGGATTCACGCTTTATCGGACTCCAGAAATAATGGTTGAAATGAGGCGTAGAACCTCCTTTGGATCATGGTATCTCATGAGCCATCGTTACGGATTTTGGAGGACGAAAGTGTTGTTGAAACATCCTTCCCGAATTGTATTACGTGAATTCTTTCCTTTGGTCGGTGCCATGTTCACGATAGGGCTCTTCCTCACAAGTTTCCAATTGGCTGTTATCCCTCTATTGGCTTATGCTTCTGTTCTCCTCATGTCGGGTCTTTATTCTTCAAGAAAAGGTATTCTCAACCTTGTAGGAGTTCCAGTCTGCCTCCTCATTCTTCACGTTGGTTTTACAATCGGACTTTTGGATGGCTGTGTTCGAAAAGGCCGAGCATCTCGTGATCGATGATGAACACGAATAGAGAATACATAAGAAGCAACGTCTGGAGTTTGTAATATGACGGCAAAGAAAACGACGGCCATAGGGTTGTTTCTTTTACCCCTTTTCGTCATGGCAAGTTTGCAAGTTGTTGTCGAGCCGTTAGGGGATATTATCTCTCTAAGTTGGATTTACTTTTGCATCTGGTATGGACTGGGTGCTTTGATTGGATTCATCCTTTACAGGCGTACTCAGGTTACAAAAGATCACGAATATCGACGATTTGAAATCATGAAGAAGATGAAGAATGTTTACGAAGCTGAATCCAAAGGAGTCTGGGAAAAGGATGTCGTACTCAGTTCTGACGTAGCCCTTGACAAGGACAAACTCAATTCAACAATTGGAACATTTGACAGAGAATCTCCTGAATTACAAGTAAAAGAGGATGAAGATTCTGAAATTCGTCTCCTTACAGAACAAGGGTTTGTCCAAAAGGCGTCAAATCGTTTGTCCGGTAAATCAAACTTTGATGGTGAAGAAATAGATTCAACCGTTGGTTCAATTCGAAAGAAAAGTTGGATGGATGGAGTAATTGACAGCATCTACGGGCTCTTCGGTAAAGACGTTGAAACCGAGCGTGAAGAAAAGAGAATGCAACGCCTTCATTCCAATGCCCAACAATCTCCAGTCGTTGCCCAACGTCCTGTGGCGCCGATTCAGAAAGTTAAGGAGACTTCTGAAGACAAATCCAAGGACTTGGATACAATGACTTCCATGAGTGACGGCGGAGGCATCATCAGTTCAACTGAGCAAGCCGATAAACCAATCCCTGATGTTCCAACTACAGCAAGTCAATCGATTGAATCAATGGCCATGCTCGGAACAGTTCAATCTCAGGCTCCCCCAATGCAAATGCAATCATCAGGCACAACAACTGGATGCTCAGGATGTGGATTTACGAACCCTCCTGGTGAACGGTATTGTCAATCCTGTGGAACCACTCTTTCATCCTAAATGCATCGTGAGGTTTTAGTGGGTGGTCGCAGCCCATTGAATTGGTGGCACTTTGAGCGACAAGCGAGACTACTACGAAGTGCTTGACGTTGAACGTAGTGCAACTGAAAAAGACCTCAAGAATGCATTCCGTCGTCTCGCAAGGAAATATCATCCAGATCGAAGCGAAGAAGAGGATGCGGAGAACAAATTTAAGGAAATTCAAGAGGCTTATGCCGTGCTCTCGGATTCAGAAAAGCGTGCACATTACGATCGATTTGGACATGATTCACCAGGAGGGAATCCCTTTGGTGGATTTTCAGGTGGTGGATTCAATATCAATCTCGAAGACCTTCTCGGAGGTGATTTCTTCTCTGGATTCTTCGGAGGCGGAGGAGGCGGTGGAGGCGGCCGACGCAGGGAGCGAAGAGGTTCGGATATCCTCGTTCGACATAGCATCGATTTGGCAACAGTTATTTCCGGTAGCGATGAATCAATAGAACTCGATTTGCCAAGTGAATGTATCGTCTGTAGTGGTACTGGTGCTAAGGGCGGCAGTACTACGACGTGTGAGACATGTCAAGGTCAAGGAAGAGTACGCGTACGTCAACAGATAGGCCCGTTCGTTAACGAAGTTGTTCAAGACTGTCGAGAATGTGCTGGTGTAGGTTCAACAATCGACTCAAAGTGTGAAGATTGTTCTGGGCTTGGCCATAAGATTGAATCAAAGACAATTCGGTTTTCAGTACCTCCTGGTGCAGAAGATGGAACTCGACTCCGATTACGTGGCCAAGGTCAGCCTGCTGAACGAGGGCAAGGAAAGAACGGAGATCTTCTCGTTGAAATCGAAGTGCTTACGCATCCATGGTTTGAACGAAATGGTTCTGATTTGATCATGTCACTTCCTCTTGGCTATCCTGATCTTATGCTGGGCACTACAATCACACTCGACCATATTGATGGCAAAAAGTTGGATATTGTCATACCTGCTAAGTCATCCGCTGGGCATACACTCGAAATCAAGAAACGAGGATTACCACGATTAAGGCGTAATGGAAGAGGAGATGTCATCGTTCTTCTCAAATTACATATGCCTAAATCCATCTCGAAAGCTGATAAGAAACAATTGAAGGCTATGAAAGAAGGGCTCAATCCAGATGATCAATTACAAACCATTCTTGATGATGCAGCAGATCGTCGAGTCAACGGATAGGCTCTAGGTAATCGCATACGCATCTGTCTTCGTGGGTACGCCTGAATATGGCCCTTAGAGAACCCATCTATATCCTAAATCTGTTTACAAGGGTATTATGGAATTACCCTCATCAACAACAAGTAGAAACCTATCCCTATCTAAGAATCACTCTTCTTGAGAAATATCAACGAGAGTTTTTTCTTCTTGCTTCAAAGGAGGCTGAGCACGATACAACATGGCCATGACGGCGATTACTCCCAAAATTCCTAAGATTGGAAGAACTGGTTCTTGCTGAGCACTTTCGAAACTGCTTAGAGGATCTTTGTTATCTCCAAGACCATCTCCATTCACATCGTACCATTCTGTTGAATCTTCAGGGAAAGCATCGTTTGAATCTGAAACTCCATCACCATCATCATCAGTATCAGCATTATTGCCAATTCCATCGTTATCAGTAT